>CAOJGX010000006.1 GCA_948435735.1 uncultured Clostridium sp. | reverse complement strand
TGCCTTCATAATAAATTCTACATTGGGTGCTACAATTAATTCGCAAGTCTTATGACTATTTTCGATTAAATGCTTTGTGATTTCTCCTGCTTCTTCTAGTGTTACATTATCAATTTCTATGCCTAATATTTTTACGGTTTTTCGCAATCTTTTCCTCCTACTATTTCTTGATTAAATTTGATTAAAAAGATAACTAATAATATCCAACCAACTACAATATAACAATCTGCCACATTAAAAACAGCAAAATTCTTAAGTTTGATAAAATCTACAATTCCTCCCTGTATAATTCGATCGATTAAATTGCTAATACCACCTGCTAAAATCATACTAATCGCAACCGCTGTTTTAGCGTCTATTCTATCTTTTTGATTTCGTATAAAATTGATGATGATGAACAATATCAAACTTGTTAAGATGATATTTTTCGTATTTCCATCATGAAAACCAAACGCCATTCCTGTATTTTGGATTAAGGTGATGGATAAAATGTCGCCTCCGATTGGCTCTTGGTAATAATATTGTACAATTATTTTCGTAATTTGGTCAAGCAATATGAGTAATATGGTAAGACTTATTATTAATTTGATTATTTTATTTTTCTTCATTTGTTTATAACCTTTCAAATATTGCAAAATGGTCGTCTTCATAGATTTTTTTATAGGCATCGTTTTCTTTTAATAACATGACTAGCTTTGAATTGGAATAAGCAATCACATGTGTTACGCCATATTCTTCAAATTTTTTATCATAATCAAGAGAAATTCCTGCAATGTTTAGCGCATCTGAAAAGATATCGCGACCTTCGATGCCTTTTTCTTTGTCTTCATTAAATTCTGGTGAATATAAATCACATCTCGAATCAATAAAAACAGGGATTCCTCTGAATAGTAAGTAACTTCCATAATTATATTCATTATATAATTTTAGATTTTGTACATCCAAGTTTTCCAAAATCCAATCGGAAGCTTGCACTGGATAGGTGTTTTCATCGATATATTGCGTCTTTCTTCTTCTCATGTCTTTTTGTTTGTCGACTGTATAAATTGAAAATACAAGCAATATAATTAAAATTCCCAAAATAGAAGTGGCAAACTTAAATAATTTATAGCAAGTGTTTTTATCATATTTTTCAAACATCGCAGAAATTAGCTTTACAAGAATCGGACAACAAAATATAGCAAACATCGAGATTTGTCTTCTTGACATTAAGGCAAGCAGAACCAAGCCTCCTAACATAAATAAATCTGATAATTCTATTTTCGTATCTGTAAAAACAAGAATTGCTGCAAATAAACACAAAGCACATAAAAATTCTTTGCTATCTATTAAAGTAACTGGTAAATGTTCATTGATCGAATCCGTTGTATTGCCCTGATAAATTTTGTACGTATAAGTATACGCACCTGTCCCCGCTGGGTTAATAAACCCTGTAAATCCTGCTAAAATTGCTATAACAATTAGCCATTTGACAAATGGATCTTTTCTAACTTTTATTTTATAAGGATTTTCTCTTCTTTTTTCTCTTTTTTCTTTTTTTCTTTCAATAACAGCTGGAATTCTCTGCAATTTTGCTTGGCAATTTTCTTTTATGCTTTTTTTAACTGGGAGTTTGATGATTATTTTCAAAAGTAAACCAATCAAACGATAATCCAAATTCCAATCAATGATTGTAAGCCACAAATATTCCCCAATGTATGGTAAAAATAGCACAAAATAAAAAGGAAAAACGGCGCAATGTAAATTGGTAATTAAAATGGGTATGATAAATAAGGGAATGACATATCTTTTTTGATGTGTTTCTAACAGCCTTTCTATAAAATATACGGTTAATGAAAATAGGATAAACGTCACCAATTGCGCTCTGGCTGCTAAATATGGTTTTAGTAAATACATCGTAAGAATGGTTAATACAAAAGCTACTACTTTATTTTTTGAAAATTTAGTGCTTGCTAAATAAATGGTCCAGCCTAAAACAGCAACAAATATAATGGTTGAAATATAAATTCCAAGTTGGCCTGCTATATGATAAATCAAATAAATCCCTAAATCATATAACCAATGGGGATACGTGTAGGGTAACTCATGCCAGGAAAATAGGTCTTGTGTTAAATCAGAAATTCCGTTTTGATAGATATATTCTCCTATTTTTATGGTATAAAATGTATCATTTTGCAAACTTTTGGGAGAAATGGCTATGGCAAATAAAATCATGCTTAGAATTACTACGATATTGAATATTATATTTCTTGTTTTATCCGAATTTTGTTTTTTCATACTAACTCCTCGTTTTAAATTTTTTATATTATATCATACTTTTTATGCTTGTGGGAGTTTTTTTGAAAATTTTAGAAAATAATGTTTATATTTTAAAAGGAAATAATCTTTTTGGATTATTTCCTTAAAATATTGTACTCTCTATTTTGCAACCATACTACTGAACATAAAGTACACAACGAAATCCAAGACGGTAACTCGTACTTGTTAAAGCAATACTCTCTCGATAAGAAACCGCATGATTTACAGAACTAACACCTGCATTTCCACCACGATTTATACGATTACTTGAGCAAACTTCACTTGTCCATTCATGCAGATTTCCTCCCATATCTGCAATATTTTTCTTAATTCCATTAGTATTTATTCCTGAAGCATGGTAATGATACGCAGATGTACTCCCTGCTACATGCGAAAAACTTCCTGTTTTCCATGCACTGTAGGAATTGGTAAATGTAAAATATATATCATTTCCATTATATACAAAATTATAATAAGTTCCCCAATCTTGTGTTGCATCTACTTTTATGCTTGCATTTTCATACCATTTCATAATGGTATCCCACTGTGTTCCTGTAATTAGACCACTTTTATTATTTCCATAAATCTCACTATTATTTACCATTTTTTCTGCAACTGCACAACTATGTTCATAATCTATAAAATTCCATACTTTACTTCCTGCCTTACTTACTGGTATTTCTGTATATACATTGTTCAAACTAACACTATGTGACATTGTGTTTGTTCCTAATCCTGCTTCATATCTTGCTACGTAAAAGCCTTGATACGTATTTATTTGATCTGTTTGAGTAACGGGTATTGCATTTATATCATCTGAACATTCCGAATATAATTTACCCATTGTGCACCATTTTTCATATTTTACA
Organism: uncultured Clostridium sp.; assembly: GCA_948435735.1. GTDB lineage: Bacteria > Bacillota > Clostridia > TANB77 > CAG-508 > Scatovivens. The sequence goes on along the minus strand of CAOJGX010000006.1, from coordinate 44,509 downwards.
TTGGTTCCATCAACTGGTACCCACACAAACTGATTTCCAATTTCATCTTGAATAACTAGCCCTTCATTCCACCCTTTTACTACTGTTTTATTTGTATCTGTATATTCCCATTTTGCATCTGTTGTATCTATGGCTAAAAATCCCTGTGGAATAATTGGATTTTTATAACTATAATTCGTTGTTGCTCCAGCTAAATCTCTATTTTTACTTGTATCTTCTTTTCCTGCTGTTGGGTTTTCTGGCTTAATTGGTTTTGTATCACTTATATTTTCACTAGACCATTCTATTTTTCCATCTATTATCTCTCCTTTTGCTATTACTTTTTCATCTCTTAAAACTTGCACATTTTTATTTTCATCAGAGACTACTCTATAATTTCCTGTTGCTGTCGCTTTTTCTGTTATTAATTCCTTTTTGATATACTCATCTAATTCTTTTAAATCTTTATGATTTACATATTTTTCTTCATAATATTGTGTCACAATGTTTGCTACTAATAAATTTGCTTCTTCTTCCGCAGATGTCTTTTCATTAACCTCTACAGCAGTAGTTGCTCTTTTTAAAATTCCATTTTCACCTGCGACAAAACTTAAGGTCACGCCTGCTAGAATTAATAATACGATTATCGTAACAATTAATCCTATCAATGTAATCCCTCTCGTATCTCTCAATTGTAACATTATCATTTCTCCTTATCCTTCTAAAACTTCATGGCTAATCTAATACTATTATTTTACACTCCCCATCTCCTGTATGATTTGAGGTTGTCGTCCTAGCTGTTTTAAAAAAAGTGTTATTTACATAACCTGAACCGGCCACCAGCAGCAAGCCAAGCTCTTCCTCCACCAAATAGACCTGCTCCACCGCCACTCATTAATCCATTTGTACTACTTTCTCCTCCTTTACCAAACGAAGCGTCTAAACCTGGGGTAGTCTGTGTACCACCCGTGCCGGGAATATCTCTGGTAGCTACTCCAGCTGTTCCTTCTGTTCCACCACCGCTTCCACCAACTCCATTTGTTGAAGCAAAGACACGACTATTCCCAGCAGAGCCACCACCTCCACCAGCAACCATAATAATATCTGATTGTTTATTTTCTAAAGTTGACAATAGACCGTGGAACTAAAGCTACATGTGTTGCACCTCCACCACTTGATCTTTTTTCATTTCCATCTGACCAACTAAGAAGTACTGCTCCACCACCATTATATCCACCGGCAATTGGATTATTCTGAATACCTCCAATTCCCTGACCTCCTTTATAAATATATAAATCTGTCTCTTTTGTTGTCTTAAATTTTCCATAAGAAAGACCTCCATATCCACCCGGATTAACATAGGATCCACCTTGTGCACCATAACATTGTATGAAATAAGTTTTGTTGGCTTTTGCTTTGAATGTATAGTATGGATTTTCATCTTCTACAAAATTAAGTGGTTCCGTTCCATTTATATTGATATTTTCAAAAAATTTTGTTTTATCTTCTACTTTTGCATACCATTTTTCATCACTTATTATCTTTTTGGCTGTATCTTCATTTGTAGCTAAATTCTCTAGCATTTTGTCGTTATTGATAGTCGTATTTTTTATATTATCGGATGAGTTTAATAAACAGTCTACAGCTTCTCCATTAGCTATTATTGCATTTCTAACCGTTTCTTCCTCTAACGCTTCTTCATAAGTATTAAATCTTGAAGCGTCTACTCCTGCTAAATCTAATATTTTTTTCCAATCTTCATTTTCGATATTTGGTTTATTTGGCTTGTCCGAACTTCCAGACCACTCCAATACGCTTCCATCACTTAACGTTCCTTTGGAAATTTCTTTGTCTCCCTTTGACACAATTACTTGCCCATTTTCTATTTTGACTGTATATTCTCCTGTTCCTGTTGATTTTCCTGTTTCTAATTGTTTTTCTAAATAAGCATCTAGTGTCTCTTCCACTTCTTTATGCTCGACATACTTTTGTTCATAATATTGGATGGCTAATTCTGCTAATAATAAATTAGCTTCCTCTTCAGCAGTTGCTTTTTCATTTATATCAACCGCTTCTGTGGCTCTTTTTAAGATTCCATTTTCTCCTGCAACAAAGCTTAATGTTACACCTGCTAAAATCAGCAATATTATTATCGTTACTACTAAAGCTATTAACGTTATCCCTTGATTTCTTTTTAACATTTTATTCTCCTTTTCTTTCTATTTATTTTTTTCTTTTGCTTTAATTTTTATTCAATCACCTTCTTTCAAATTTTTATATAAAAAAGACAACTCATACAAAGACGCTTTTTTACGTCTTCATAATAAATTGTCTTTCTTCTTTATTTACATTTGTAGTGCTATGATTTCTCTTTACCCTTTTAAAACTACATGTGTGTGTGTGTGTACTCCTGCAACGCTTTTAGCCATTTTCATTTTTTCTCCTTTTTACTTTTGTGTAATATTCCTAAAACAACTAATTTTATTTTTTGAAATAAAGATTTTTTCTCTAGAACTGCCTCCATCGTTTCTTCTGCCAGTGGCTCTTTTCTTAAGTCTGTATAATCTTGTATGTCTGGATTTTGTTGCATATATTTGCTATAAGCTGTTACCATTGGGTCTTGATTCTCTGTTTTATCGTTATGTATTCCATTTTGGTTTTCAAATAACTTATCTGCACTAAATTTTTCACGCAACTGTGCTTCAAATTTTTCTTCATTTTCCTTCATTTTCTGTAATAACTCTTCTTTTCTGTCTTGATTATCACACCAATATTTTACATGTAACAAGGCAATAATTTCAAGAGCATACTTTTTTAAACCTTGCTCTTGCAAAGGCTTATGTGGATTTATATAAATTTCATGTTCTGGATCTTTCATGGTTTCAAAAAAATTCAGTAAATTTTCTGGTAGCTTAGCAATATATCTTTCATTCATATGCTTAATGACATAGTCTACTTCTGCATAAGCAACCAAGTCTTCTCTTGTAATTACTACACTCATTTTGTTCCTCCATATTGGAATTGTATTTTCTATGTTCCTATTATATAAATAAAGTAAAATTTCGTCAAGTAATTAAATTATTTTTATTTTTAGGGACGGGGACACTCTTGTTTTAAGAGTGTCCCCGTCCCCATTTTTTCCATTTCTTTGTTTAATCTTCTATTTGAATATATTTTTTACTTTCTACTTTATTCATTTCTTCCTTTGGAAAACTTACCTTTAAAATTCCATTTTTAAAATTTGCCTTAATATCTTCTTGTTTTACATTCTTTCCTACATAATAACTTCTTGAACAAGTCCCAAAAAATCTCTCTTGGTGAATATAGCCTTCGTTATTTTCTTCACTACTTTTATTACGTTCAGCTGTAATCATTAAATAACCATTTTCGAGTTCAATTTTAATATGGTCTTTGTCGTATCCTGGAACATCAATTTCTAGAATATAGGTTCCGTCCTTTTCTTGGATGTCTGTTCTCATCAATTTGTTCTCTTTTCTTCCCCAAAATGAATCGAAATCATTTCCGAACATTTCATCAAAAAAATCTTTTCTTGGTATTAACATATTTTTTACCTCCTAATTCAATCTATGATTAGTATCGGTAAAAATCAAAATTTTAAACTAGATTTTGTTGATTTTTTCGTTTCAACTCTTCACTTTTCTCCAAAATTTTACTCATATTTCTGTATCTACCCTCTTTTAACTCTTTTTTATAGGCTTCTGGCTCAAGATTCTTGGGCAAATCTTCTAATTCTTTATCAATATCATATGGCACACGCACAAATTCAAAACTAAAATTGGCACCATATTCTTTCCCACCATATTCGCCCTCTAAAATCAAATAATGAATCGCTGTTGTTTCTAGATAATTGCTATCTTTTTCATCATCTCTTATAACATTAAAACTATTTCCCACACTTCCAACATTAATCAAAGTTTTATTATACAGTTTATTCATAAACGGTGCATGCAAATGTCCATAAATCACAATATCCGCAACTTCCTGTGAAACCGTATTTTCACTTGGTTCAAACATTCTATACTTCGTTTCATAGCTATCTTCATTGATGATAACTCCTGTTTTTTTCTCAGGATGTGCATGAAACATACGAATTAAACTTCCACTCATATAAAATTCATACGAAAAAGGCAAATTTAATAGATACTGCTTCGCCTCTTCTGACAACAAACGTTTTAACCAGTTCGCTCTTTTTTGCATCAACTCAACAGGAATATTATGCTTACTTACTTGATAAACCGAAGGATCAATATCAACATCACAATTTCCCTGCACCACAACTTCGCAATTTTCTCTTACTAAATTCACACATTCTTCTGCATGACAGCCTTTTTCTACAATATCACCCAAACAAAAAATTTTGTCAATGTTTCGTTTTTTGATATCGTCTAATGTGGTTTTTAAAGCTTCTAAATTTCCATGAATGTCGGATAGAATGGCTATTCTCATGTTTCCTCCTTTTTAAAAATATACTTTATCAATGTGTACAAATCGTATTTTCTTGAAATCATACGTTGCAACTGGTCTTTTTAAAGCATCAAAAGAATGGGTGTCAATTAAAATATCACTCAAATAATTTACATTTCCAATTCCTACCACAATTAAACTATGTGAAAATCTTTGGCCATTGCTTGATAGTTGAATTAAATCGCCTAATTCAATTTGGTTTTGAGCAACTTCCCTTCCGTGTGGGCCAATGCCTTGATTACGAACTAAAAAATCATACAAAAATTCTACGCCCGTCCAAGATGGAGATTTTTGGTTGGCATTTCTATAATACCAAGATTTATCATTCATGACATTACTTCCTGCGAAAATACACTGTGAAGCAAAATTTGTACAATCTCCACCAATTTTTTCATAATCATAATACTTAGGATTTCTCGATAATGCCCATTTATTCGCATATTCAACACATTTTTGTCGATCGTATTGTTTTTCTCTCAATTTTATCACCCATAATAGTTTATGCGAATGAAACTTGGTTTGTCATTTTTATTTATTATACCGCAGAAAAAGTTTTTTAGCAAGAAAAAATTAGGGGCAATCTTATTTTTAAGACTGTCCCCATTCTCTAATAAGTTTTTCCATTCAAATTTTCTTCACTACACCAAACTTCATAAAGGTAAAATTGGGTTGTTTGATATGTCCCATCATGAAATTCTATATAATAGGTTTCTTTGGGAATTTCTATACTTTTTGCTGTCAACATATTCATATCCTCACCCGTTAATGTTCTAATATATCCATTTTTCAATATACTTCCTGAAGAATCAAGACAACTCATTACACCATAAAAACCACCTTCCGTTTTAGTGTACAATGTTACATATTTTTTCCAACATTCCGAATCTACTTGTATATAATAAGCTTTTCCTGTAGGAGCATCACAATTAGTATATGTTAAATAATCTCTATCATAAGCTTCTTTATTTAAAACTAATTTAGCTTCAGTGGTTGGTCCTGTACAATTAATATTGCTATCATAAGAATACGGCATAATACTTTTAATTTCTGAACTCCCAAGGCCATTTTCGGATTTTGCCTTTAACAACCCATCTCCTGGATAAGCAATTTCAACAGCATTGGTATATTTTATCCAATTCTCTCCTCCATCGATACTATAATAATTCATTGTACCTTCTACATTTTCTATCTCTATTCTTACTTTGTCCCCTTGTTTACAATTTACAGTACTATTCATTACTCCACTCAATGTTAAAATCGGATATTCCAAAGCTGTTTTTTCAGGATTTTCTTCAAGTGAAGTCATGACTGTTTTTGGTGGTGTTGGAATTCCTATTGTACTAACTTTTATTACATCCGATTCTAGCGAAGTTCCATTCAGTGTTATGACTACTTTTACTGTATATTCTGTTTCTTCTGTTAGCCCATCTATTGTAAAACTTTTCTCTGTAATATTGGTTGCTTTCGCCGTTTTTTCCAAATAATATGTGTACGTTACATTAGCTTCTGCTGGATAATCATTTTCTACATTAAGTGTTATAGCTGTTCCTGTATTATTATTAATATTAATGCGTGGTTTATTAATAATTTGATTTACTTTTATCGTTGTTGTTGCTTTCCTTCCACTATCTCCTTCTGCTGTAAAAGTATAATTTCCATTTTGATTTACAGTATATCGATAGACTTTCTCTTTTTCTGTTTGGCTTTCAACTGTCATTCCTTCTAATTCCGTAACTTCCACTGTTCCTTCTGCTATTTTCGCTGTGATTTTTATTTGAACGGAATTTCCTTCTAATACATATCCATTTGTCACTATTTCAGCCTTTATTTCTGGTTTTACGCCTTCTATTTCCTCCTCTAGCCATTCAATTTTTCCATTTGCTACTTTTCCTGTTGTAATTACCTTTCCTGCTTTTGTAACTTCTACATTTCCATTTATATCTGCACTTACAATATAATCTCCTGTTGCTGTTTCTCTTCCTTTATCTAATTCTTTTTGTATATGTGAATCCAGACCTTCTGTTTCTTTATGTTCAACATATTTTTCTTCATAATATTGGGTTACAATATCTGCCACTAATAAATTGGCTTGTTCTTGTGCTGTTGCTATTTCATTGACTTCAACAGCATCCGTTGCTCTTTTTAAAATGCCATTCTCTCCTGCCACGAAGCTTAAGGTGACTCCTGCTAGGATTAATAATACTATTATTGTTACTACCAAAGCTACTAAGGTAATAGCGTTCTTCTTTTTTAAACTTTCCATCTTTTCCCCTTCTTTCTACATTATTTTGTTATCTTTTATTTATTTTTATTCTACCTACCTCTTTCAGCCTACAACATTAAAAGACAACTTATACGGAGACCGAACATTTTGTTCGGCCTTATGTGTAAATTGTCTTTCTTCTATTATTTTTATAAATATATTTTTTATCCTTTTAAAACTACATGTGTGTGTGTGTGTGTACTACCGCAAGGTTTCTAGCCATCTTTCATTTTTCTCCCATAACTTTATAAATTTACATTTTTATTATATATTAAATATCATGATTTGACAACAACTTTTTTAATTTATTTAAAATATCTCTTCTGGAATCTTTATTTCAAATTTATGAAACGGATTTTGATTAACACAAACCACATGTGAACCAATTTCTTTCTTAAAACGTTCCTGCTTTTGCATATCCTTACTCAAAATAACCGCACAAAACTTAGGCAGAGTATGATTTATCTCATAAATCACCTCTTCAAAATCTTCTGTTTCATCAAAAATTTCTATCTCGCACAAATTCTGAATTGCAAAATTCCTCAGTGTCTCAACCAATTCTTCAAATTCAATCGAGTCATAGTACAATACAATATCAAAAAACGGAACATATTTTACTTCGAAACCTTCTAGTTTTCTTAAATTCATATAATCATTTGAATTCCCTAAACAAATGATTTTATCCCAATTTTCTGTTTCAAGTTCCTTTTTGCCCACATTCATTTTCAGAGAAATTTTGATATGCATTTTTTGCTCCTTCAAACTATCCTGTACGATCTTTACAAGTGCAACATTTAAACCATAGCAAATTTCTTGTATGCCAAGTACAAGTTCGCAATTATGAAAAATTGTCTCAATGCAAAGCATCAGTGTAATATATGGATTTCCTAAGCTACTAACAAAAATTTTCTTTGGCTTTGTTTGCTTACATTTTACATTTTTATAGTTTGACAACATATCAAGCAAGCGGTTGATATCAAATTCAAATGCAAAAATTTCATCATCTTCTTTTTTTATTTTTTCTAAAATCGCTTTATTATCTTTTATTAAATCGATTATATTCGTTATGATTTTGTTCATTTACCTTTCCTTTTTTCTTAATCTAGTAATTCTCTTGCCTTTTCAATTCGATTGACTAATGTATCAATTCTTTCAATCTTCTCTTGGTCATACCCATTTTCTTGTGAAATCTCTAAATTTTGTTTTAATGCTCGGCCCCACTTTGACGAATGAACTAGCCTGTCTGCCACTTGATTTTCTCCCATTTCAACTAAAGCCCTTCTGTTTACCCTTCCATCTTGTTCTATCTTTTCTTTATGATGATAAAATTCTTCTTGGCTCATGATATATGTTGCTGCACCATAATTTATTTTGGTTCCTTCTTTCGTACTTTTAAACAATTTTTCAATAATTACTTTATTTAAATTTGGCAAGCTAACTTTGGCTGTTCCATCTAAATATAAATCAATGTTACAATCTTCATCTAATTCAGAAAACAATTGCCAACGATAGACTGGATCTATTACATAACGATTTTCCTTTGACTTTGCAGCCGTTTTCGTTCTCTTTCCTAAATTATGTACATTTCTTTGGATATCAACGTTTTCTTTGGATACATGAATTGCCTGCAACAAATACATTCTTGCCTCATTCTGCATTTGTATTTCCTCTTCATTATTGCCTGTTCCATTAAAACTGCTAAATATGAAATTCAGTTTTTCTTCATCGGATAAATTGGAGACTCTCAGTGCATGACATGTTTTTGGCAAATCCAATTCTTGCGACATCAGCAAAGACTTTGTATCTCGTGGTCGTAATGCACTATTTTTGATTAAATCATAGATAATATCTTCCCCATTCCAAGCAATCAGTGTCTGAATTGGCAATAGATTTGCTTGGTATAAATTTTTAAAATCATGGTCATATTCACTATCTGTTTGGTAGATTTCTTCTACGATTTGTTCTGCTATTTTTTCTTGTTCTTCTGGTCTTTTACCTTTTATTTTCAGTTCTATAAACAACAAACGATAGCGGTCAAAATCCTTTTCTTTTTCAGGAATTTGCTTAGCTTGTTGATAATATTCCATCAATTGCTGTGTTGTAATTTCTGCTTGTAAACCATCATGGATACATGCAAAATCAACCATTTTAGATAAATCCACTTGATTTACCATATACAATTTTACTAAATCACTCTTTTCTATTAAGCCTTCTTCATATAAGTATAACAAACAAATATCATCTATTTTATAGCCGTTCAGTCTATCATTTTTAATAATATTGTCAATTTCCTCTCGATTCAAAGCATTGACAGACAATAATGCTTTAAAATTTGATGGATCTAATTCGATCAATTTATTTTTTTCCATTGTATTAAAGTTTAATAATTCAACTAATCCTTGTATACCATTTATTGTAGAAAGATTTCTTTGACCTGTTAACAATAGTTTTTTGATTCCAACTAAATCTTGCTTTGAAAAATAAAAAGTTTCATCTAGGACTCTTGACAAATCATCTTGTAATTCTTTATAGGAATATTCTATATTAGCCTTACCTTGAATTGTTGGCACATAAACTTTTCCATACACTTTCATTCGTTTATTCGATAAATGCTCACTCGCATAATCCATTATCTCTATTAACTCTTTTCTGTCTTGTGCTGTTAATTCTTTATCATTTTCTAAAATAACCTTAGCACGATACGCAGATACTAGCAAAAATTTCTCCATATCAAATTTATCACAATATTTCTCTATAACGTCATCAAACTCTTTTCTATACTCCTCAATTAATAATTGATATTTTTCTTCTTGTGATTGTTTATCACTTCTATCCTGCATAATGCTTTGATAGTTTTTATCTCCATTTTCTTGTATCATAATATTAAAATACTTGCCATTACCGGGATAATAGCACAAATAATCTTGAAAATCGTCAAGACTTGAAATATTAAAAATTCTGTCTAAAAATCCTGTATCCTTTAAATCTTGGACTATTTCTAAATTATTCTTTTTTCGTTCTTTATTTTTTTGAGTTTTCTTATCTGGGAATAAATCATTGGTTGTCCAAAACTCCTTTATAGTGGTTCTTCCTTTTTTAAATGAAAGATTTGGTATTTCGATATCTAAATCTCGAATCAATTTGCTAGCAAATGCATAATTTTCCTTTGCTTTCGAGACTGGTAAAACATCTTGTGAGTCTTGTATTTTTACATTTGCTGCACCCTCTATATGCATTTTTAGATTCCAAGCACTCAAAAATATAGCTCTTTCCTTATCTATCTTATCATAATTTTCTAAGATATAATTAATAGCTTCTGCTCCCTTTAAATTCAAACATTTATCTTCCACAATTTCTTTTTCATAATATTCATCCTTTAAAATCAATGTAATTTGACCTTGTAGTAATATAATACCTACTTTTTCAATTATTTCTTTCATCGTCATATTTCTAATCTCTTTTTTAGACATCCTAATTCTCCTTTTTTACATTCCTATTATTTAATTATAACATAATTTCCATAAAATGTCAATATTATGTAAATGTTTTTTTCTGTTTTCTGTATAACAAAACGGATCTAAAAATAAGAAACTCTCATTTTTAAACCCGTTTTATTAAACTAAAATATATCGTTTATGACTATTTGTTAATCATTTGGTTTTCAGCTTGTTCGATCATTTTTTTAACCATTTGTCCACCGATTTTTCCAGCGTCTTTTGCAGATATATTTCCGTTGTAACCGTTTTTTAAGTTAACACCAACTTCTGAAGCTACTTCATATTTGAATCTATCTAATGAATCCATTGCTTCTGGAACTGCTTTTCTACTATTTCTTGCCATCTTATTCACCTCCGCTATTTAAACATATTGAAAAAACATATAATGTATTTTCAATATATATCATGTGCGAAATGAACAAAAATAAACAGGTAATTTTTGGGAAAATTACCTGTTTTAAAAATCTTAATTAGCTGGTTCAATTAAACCAAAATTTTTTGAATCTTTTAATTTAAAAATAACATTTACTTTTCCAGTATCTACATTGATAAATGTGTAAAACATGCTTCCTGTTTTTTCGGTTAATTTGATTTTTGCATCTTCTACAGAAATTGGTCTAATATCATAATATGCATTTTTGATAATTTCATTTTCAATTGCTTTTTCCTCATCACCAGAAATTGTGATTTGTTTTAAAGAAGAATCACGTTGCATTTTTTCTTTTTTCGCTTTTGTTTTTCTCATTTGACCTTCTAAAATATCGATATCTTTATCAATCGAAGCATATAAATCTTTGGATTCTGTTACTGCTTTATAAGAAGTTCCTCTTGTATATATGTACATTTCAGCGATTTGCGCATCTCTTTCATTTTTAATGGTGACATTGACTTCTACATCTTTTGCATTATCCTCATCAAAATATTTTTCTATTCTAACTAATTTCTTTTCCGCATATTCCTTGATTGCATCTGTTGCTTTTAAATCTTTTCCTGTGATTGTTATTTTCATACTATCACTCCTTTCACTTTGTAAAAATATTATATCTATTATTTTTGAAATTTGCAAGTAGTATTTCAAAAAAGTTTATTTTAAAAATTCTCCTCAACCTATTAGAAATTTCAAAACTTAATCAAATAACTCTTGCAAAATCTTGAAGTTTGTTATATACTTTTATAAATTTATTCTAAATGTTTTTATTTTCTTAAAAACATTTTCCCAAAAAATTTAAATTTCATACTAATTTTAATTTGCAAAGGAGGTGATGTAAGTTTTTTTAATTTAGTATGAAAGGAGTTTTACATATGAAAAACACTAAGTTTGTTAAACCAAAGAAAAAATTTCCTAAAGACATCCTAGAACTTTTGCATTTATTATTAGAAATATGGAAATTAAAACTAATCATCATGATTTTAGAATTCTTAGAAAATTAAAAAATACCCAGTAATCATCGCACTGATTGCTGGGTATTTCTTAAACTAAGTTTGTTTTTATAAATAAAATCATTTTTCTTATTTACATTTTTAATATACTATGTTTTTATTCTTTTGTCAATACATTTTCTCAATATTATTAACAAAAGCAATGCTGAGGAACTCCCCAGCATACTTTTTTATTTGAAAAATTCACGCATATCTTCATGCTCCTGCCATCTCAATGCGGGATATAAATAATTTTTCCAAATCTCGCCAGCAAATATCAGCTTTTCTTCGTCAGATAACTGATTAACCTGCTCAAGAATATTTTCTATCTTCCCCTCCTCACTAATAAAAACTGGTATCTCTAATAGTTCTTTCAATTGTAAAAAATCCTCTTCTAATATTCTTAATTCTTCGGTAAAAAACGAACATTTTGCAGAATCTGACAACTTCTTGTGAAAAACATGATTTTGTTCATGTAAAAATTCATCAACTTCTTCTACAGATAAGCCAAATTCTCTTGCAGTTTTGGTATAGTATTTTCTAAAAAAACACTTTACATCTTTTTTCTTAACAAAAAGTCTTTTTCTCAACAAGCATCTTTGCCAATGGATTGGCACTTCCGCCCACTCTCGTTCCGTTAATTTCCGCCAATGACATTTGCGTAAATCTTTTACTTTTTTTATTTTCATTCCATTCTTCCTCCTAAATTATTTAAAAAGGTTTCTATAAGTATCTATTTTCATTATATTATAACACAACTTCACATAATTTGCAATACTTTTCAAAACAACTTCTCCAATCGATACTCCTTCTCCAACTTCTCATTCAAATAAATATTCGCCACAATCTCCAATTCCTTCCTACCTTTCTCCGACAACTCAAAACCAAATATCTTCTTCGCATCTACCATCATAATATATTTTATCGCATTCTGTGTCGCCTCCGACACTTCCACAGCCCCAGTATCCTGTTTCGCACATGCCCTACACTTAAATCCATTATCCCTAAAACTAAAATGCGTTAAATTCTCCTTCGTTTTGCAGGACGTACACTCTCGAATATTCGGCGAAAAACCAATTATCTTCAGAAGCCTCAACTTAAACACACTTGTAACAAAATCCAAATCCTTATCCGTCTCCGAAATCACATACAATGTATTCAAAAACAATTTCAACGTATGATACGAATTCTGATTTTCCGTTGTCACATCATTCACGATTTTTGTGATATAAGTCGCATAAGTAAGCTTATCTAAATCTGTTCGTATATTGTAAAACATCTCAATCGTTTCACACGAATTCATCGAATAACTTTCGCCACTTTTAAACAACATATATTCTCCAAAACACAAAAATTGAGTGCCTGCAAGTAGAAGACTTTTCGGTCTTCTCGCACCTCTTGCACTGCACCCAATTTTACCTAAATTTGGCGTTAACATAGTTAACATTTTATCAAAATCGCCCATATTATTTTCAACTAAAATTACTCCATTTACCTTAATTTGCTTCATTTGAACTTCCCTTTATCTTTTCCTTCAATCTTTTCATTTCTCGAAACTCCAGATACATATTAATATCTCCTGTTTTCTTAAAAACATTCCACGCTAAATCTGTCATCATTTTTAATCAGCTCCCTTACATTTTTCTTTTGTTAGTTTATCCAAAATATCCTATTTGATAATCATTTTTGAGTGACAATATCTTCCATTTTCTTTTAAGAGAGCTCATCTTATTTCATTTTAAATTCTAAATTTTTTTACAATTGTTTCTTTTTCTTGCCAACCTTCTCTCACTTTCACCCATATTTTCAAATTCACTTTCTCGCCCAACATTTTCTCAATATCATAACGACTCGAAGTTGAAATTCTTTTCAACATATTTCCACCTTTTCCAATAATAATCCCTTTATGCGATTCTTTCCCACAATAAATCACAGCGTCAATATTAAAAATCTTCTCATTTTTCATGGTTTTTCCTGTTTTAAACTTCTCAAGTTCCACATAAATTCCATGCGGAACCTCTTCATTCAAGAATCGCAAAGCCTTCTCACGAATCATTTCCTCAATCATTTGCCTTGTCGTTTGGTCAGTGTATTCATCTTGGCTATAATACTTCGGCCCATTTGGCAATAATTTCACAATTTCCTCAATTAACTTGTCCGTTCCTTCACCTGACGTAGCAGAAATCGGCACAACTGCTCTAAAAGCATATTCTTCGCTATAAATTTTTATCAACTTTAACAACGTTTCCTTCTCGACTAAATCAATTTTATTAATCGCCAAAATACACTTTTTATTAGCAACTTTCAATTTCTCCAAAATTCGGCTATCACCTTTTCCAATTTCTGTCGAAGTTGCCTCAATTAAAAATACCACAACATCAACCTCTTCCAAAGTTGTGAAAGCAGTTTCTATCATTGCTTCTCCCAATTTCGTTTTAGGTTTGTGAATACCTGGTGTATCTGTAATAATAATTTGATAATTTTCATCATTTAAAATTGCCTTGATGGCTGTTCTAGTCGTTTGTGGTTTGTTAGCAATAATAGCAATCTTTTCATGCATCAAAGAATTCAGCAAAGTTGATTTTCCAACATTCGTTCTGCCAACAAATGACACAAATCCTGATTTAAAATTTTCATTCATGTTTTATTCCTTATTCAAAAATTAATTTAGCATCAATTGGACAAATATTAATCCACGTATTTCCATCGTTGACATTAATTTCATTTCCATTTTCATCAACATATTCCGTCTGACCACCTACAAATTGCTTTTTACACGTAATTCTAACAGCTTTCCCATTTGTTATATAATAACCATCTGCATTCGTAAAATTGCTCAACTCTTGTCTGCCTTTTCCTTCACCATCATCTAAAGTTGTATTTTTGATGAATGATATAATAATATTTTTCGTTGTCACATCCTCCCCTGTTGCCTCATCTGTTTGTTTTTTGCCTTTTGAATAGCGTGTATACCTTCCTGCCTGTTCATTGTAAACATATTTTACAGAATGATTTGTACCATATGGTATCGTTATGGAATTTGCAACTTTCGCATTTGGTCTATCCAAATTTACTTCTTCAGCAACGTAATTTAACACACTTTTTTTATTAGAAGTCGTTTTATAATTTTGCTTTTGACAAATTTCCTGAATACTTTTTATACTTGTATAAGCATTATGCGGTGCCTTTTTAGCTTTTTCTCTCCAATATAAAGATTTTGACGTTCTAGCTTTTCCAGTATCATAAATTTGACCATTGATATCTGCCACATTAAAATTTTTTATGTACGATTCTGCTTGCGGACTTTGACCTAAATGCGCATAAATTGCATCATTTTCCAAAGCGTAATCAATAAAATAATGCCTTGCACTTCGAATTGGGCCAACTGTAACATCTTCTTTTGACACATCAAGCCCTTTAAACAAGGCCATCAATCTCGTTTCTCCACCTTCCACAAGAATTTCATATACCAGATAAGCTTTATTTAAAGATGCTTGTGGCTGAGCATTCACATTATTATCAATCATAAAGGCAATTGGTCTACTATTTCCACTAAAAATTTTTATGTTGCTTTTTTCCTTTTCTACAGGCTCTTCTTCGACTGGCTCCTCTTGTTTCTCCACCGCAATTTCTTCAGCTTTATGTGTTTTATTATAAATTTTTACACCCAAAACTGCTACCAGTCCTATTACAATTACAACTGCAATTCCAATCCATACTTTCATTTTTTTATCCATATCTAATTCCCCTAAATTAATTTATTAAATATTTTTGGCAATAGCAAAACTGCCCCCACCATAACTGATATAATTGATATAAT
The DNA here is from genome assembly GCA_948435735.1 of uncultured Clostridium sp. Taxonomy (GTDB): domain Bacteria; phylum Bacillota; class Clostridia; order TANB77; family CAG-508; genus Scatovivens. The sequence goes on along the minus strand of CAOJGX010000006.1, from coordinate 29,046 downwards.
TAAAACTGCACCACTTGCGATATCTTTTGCAAGCTTTATTTTTTCATTATATTCTTGGCTATACAAATCAAGCATAACTTCAATTGTGGTATTCATCAACTCGGCTAATAATACCACACCAATTGTTAAAAAAAGCACAGCAAATTCAACATCATTTAATTCAAAAATAAGCCCTAAAATAGTAGCTAATGCTGCACATACCAGTTCAATTTTCAAGCTTCGTTCTGTTTGAAAAGCATATTTTATACCATCTAAACTATGGCAAAGTGCTTCTAAAAGATTTTTATTTTTCCAATTTTTCTGTTTCATATTTTATGTCCTTTATCATAACTTTATCAAAATTATAATATAATCATATCGTAATTTTATCACAATCTTGTCATATCTAATTTTGCCAAAACGTCTTCTTCCTTTTGTCTCATCAGTTTTTTTTCGTCTTCGTTCATATGGTCTTCGCCCATTAAATGATAAAACCCATGAACCAACATATACGCCAATTCACGTTCAAAACTGTGACCATATTCTTCTGCTTGCTGTTTAACTCTGTCAATTGAAATAACAATATCACCTAGTGCCTCTTCTTCTGTTATATGATATATTTCCTCTTTTTCAAACATCGGAAAAGACAGCACGTCCGTTTCTTGGTCGATATTTCTAAATTCCTTGTTGATGTTTTTTATCACGGCAGGAGTTGTTAAAATCACACTAACATATAAGTTGGTGTTTTGTAAATTTTCTGCTTCAAAACATTGGTTCATGATTTGGTTAATGAATTTATCAAAATGGTAGGTTTGTTCTAATTCTCTATATTCTAGGTCAACGATTTGTTTCATGTTTGCCTCGTTTCTGAAATAGGGTCGATTGGGCATCGACCCCTACATTATTTTTTGGTGTATTTTATATTTTCAATGGTTCGGCAGGTATTTTTGTACTGTTTCATAGCTCCAAATTCTACTAATTTGTTTTTATAATATTGGCGAATTTGTTTTGCTTTTGGGCCATTGTCTTGCACATCATGCAATTCTTTTTTTAGAATAGCAATCTCTTTTTGGTCATCTGATTTTGCTGCCTCATATTCTTTCCAGAACTTCTTGTAAATCTCTCTTTCCTCTTGGTTCTCCCAATAAACTTTGGTTGACAACAATTTTTCATTATAATTTTGAATAATTTTTAACAACGCCCCATATACTTCTTCTTTTTTATTCTCTTTTTTAGTAGAAAGAATCAAATTTCGAGCATCTCTTAATAATTTTTGATAGCACTGCTCTGCTGCAACTAATGGCAAACTGTGCGTAAACAAAGTACGACTCATACCAAGCAAAATCATATTTTTCTCTAAGAAATCCTTTTCATCTAGTTTACCTATTTCATACGTATCTAATTCATCATAATCTTTTCTGATTTTTTCAAAATCTGCAAAATCATATTCTAACTTTAATGGCAAAATTTCTTTGACATATTCATCTAATGTCAAAAAGATATTTTTATACAATTCAACTTGATTTAGATTCTTTTCTTTTACGCCATCAGCAAGCTTTATCGAATAATTCTTCAAAATGGATTTATACAATTCATCACTTTTTTCAATATATAATTGTCTAAACTTTTTGATTACTTTTTCTTTTCCGGCACTTAAAACACTTTCATAATCCAAATCAAGTAAAAATTTCTGTTTTCTAGCCTTATATTCTGCGTAATCTCTTTCTTTCAAGTGCACCACATTATAATAATTGGATAACGCATTTTGTTCAAAAGTAGAAGCACTCCCATTTTTTACTTTTTTGTAAACAGAATCCATGATGTATTTATCAATTGACTCCAAATACAACGTATAACTTTCTTCATAACGATTTCTCGTTGTTTCCTCTTTGGTATGATTGTCTTTATCCACTGTTTTGTAATTCTCATACGTTTTCAAAAGTGCATTTCTTTTTATGCTAATCATCATCCCATTGATTCCTACTTTGGTAGGAATTAATAATTTTGTTAACGTATTTGATATTTTGTTAAAAAAGGTTGTGTCATTGGCAAGTACTTTTAAACTTCTTTCTTCCATACTCATAAATTCCTTTCTCATTCTTTCGTTCCTATTTTCTCCTCGATTGAATAAACTACTTTCACACTTACGCCATCTTCCTCTGTTACGGAAGTAACGTTTGGCTCGATTTTCGTAGAATCTGAAATATCCAATTCTTGATTTAATTCATCTTGTAACGCTTTTGTTAATTTCTCCTTGAGTTCATCTTCCGTATAGGTTTTAAAGCTTTTTTCTGTCTCAAAATTCGTAATATTCACGATTTCAATTGGGATATAATAATTGGAAAATAGTTTTACTTTTTTATATGTTTTTATTGTATCATAGTTTTCAAATTTTGTAACCCCTTTCTTGAAATTTATTTTAAAATTATTCATATAAATTTCTACCTTTTTCTCCTCCTGACCCGTTCGTTCGCTAATTTCTTGTATAAAAGCCTCTTTTCTCTCTTTTTCATACACACTTACGGAATAAATATCTGCATCACTATGGACTTCACGAATTCCTGTATATTGGCCTTCCATTACACCTTCAATCAAAATATCTCCTACGGAAACAGTATCTCCGACATTAACACGTGCTGTTCCATTTCGTACGACCATTTTGGAAATCGTTCCATTTTTATCAGCAACAATATTGCAAGGTGTATTTTCATCCATAATTTCCGGCTCCTGAATTGCCTCAACAACAGTTACCATTACATTGGTACCTTTGACATCAATTCCAATCCAAGCTAAATCATTTCGATTAAGACGCATCTCATTTTTAATTTCATCTAAATCCAGTTTTGCCTTTAATTTTCCTTCTTTAATTCCATAGTTTGCTAAGTCAGACAAAATCTCTTCTTTTGAAATGGTTTGTATACCAGAAATCTCAATATTCCAAACAAAGCGTGTAATAGCAAAACAAAAAATTGCAATCACAAGAAGCGCAATTGCAAAAATTTTTCTTTTCTTATATTTTTTCATCACAAAAGGAAGTCCACTTTTTCCCTCTAGGCTTACTCTGCAAGATGTCTTCTTAGCAATATGACGAAGACTTTTAAAATCACTTTTACTAATTCTAGCCGTCAAAACCGTTCCTTTTTCCACCTTAGAACTCCACAAAATGATATTCTCTGTTTTACAAATATTGATAAATCTTTCAATAAAAAAACCTTCTACCACAATATCCACTGTGCCAAAAATATACAGATACAACCACTTAAAAATCACAATTAATCACCTCTTTTACTTTCAAAATCCAAATTCTCAATCTTGCCACTAACCAAAATATCATCTTCTGTCATCTGACTTAATTTCAAATTAAACCCATTGATATTAATATTTCCGATATGAGTACTAATTCTCACAAAAAAATCCTCATATTCCAAAATACCTTTAAAATTTTCAATCAAAACCTCATCAAAACTGGTCACCGTTATCTTGGGAACCTTACTCACAACTTCTCTTGGAATTTCTAATAATTCATTAATTCTGTTCAATTTTCTCATCAAAACACCACCTTTATACAGTATTTCTAAACTATGATATTATATATTCCAAAAGTAGAAATTTATGACAATAAAAGAGACCTTACCACCATTTACGTGATAAGGTCCCCTTCCATAACTAATAAAAATTATATTGCTGTCTTTTTTCAAGGTAAATACCAGCCTTATTGGTACATCTTGAAATATTCTGATATACCCAACTCGCTTCTCTTGTTTCGGCCTCTCCGTTTTCATAATAAATTTGGAGACTTTTGTTTATAGCGCAAAAAAGTTCTTCGCCTTCTTCAAAAGCTTTTCCAAATTCATCTTTCATAAGGATAAACTTTTGATCGGAGCAGTCCTGCGGTTCATTTACAACCTTATAAAAAATCTTCAGTTTTTCTACATCCCCTGCTTCTAAAGCCATATTCAACTCTTTCAAAAACTTTTGCACACTCCAGTGCATTTTATTTTGAATTCTAAGTGCGTTTACACCAGTAGGCTCCTTCTTTAAAATAGAAAATCGAAGCATTTTAAATAGCGCATTTCCTAAACACCTTTTTTCATCGCCAAACAACCAGTAATCTTCCTCCTCTTTAAACTGGGAAATTGGTTCTATAAAGTCCATCAACTCCCCGTCTTTGGTACCGATTGTCCGCCGAACTCGCCCTAAAATAAAGCAGCTTTCCTTTGGTGTAGACCATCTCTTATCAATTGCCTGATAGAACGCTGAACGATCTAATTGATACCGACATCCGTCATTATACCAACTAGTACCATCCGTATACAATTTAAGGCTGCCGTTTTTGGCATCATAGAAATATAGGCGCTTTTCACTTTCCTTTCTCTTTCTATATTCTCTCTGTGCCTCTTTTACTTTTTGATTAATGATGTTATTGATTTCATCATCAAACGGCGTTTGAAGCATTTTGGTCCACTCGGTAACAGACACCAAAGCCAAATGCTGGTCTTCTTCTATTTCTATAAGCCATTGTGTTTTAGGCGGAAGCAGAAGAGCTATCTCTGTTCCTTTAAGTTCATATTCTACATTTCCGATATCTTCTGAATAACAAAAACATCGGCTTACAGCAGACTGTTTTGAATATACAGTCCCAAATCGAGCAACAATCCTTACAACTAATGTCCGATTTTTTGATACATCCCCACAATATGTTGAATATACAACAGGTTCATGCATAAATAATCCTCCTTTTATTTTGTTATGTAGAAAGAGCATTCTCCTTCAATTAAAAAATACATGTGATTCTAATTACATTATACCATAAATTTACATAAAACTCAATACTTTTTTTACATTTTTATTACAAATTTTAAATATGACATTCTAATGTCATATTTAACCTTTTATCAATTTTTCTATTTTATTTCCAACCTCTCCTCATCTCGATTCAAAACAACTTGAACCGTAGAGCCATCCACAATCTTTTGTGCGACAATTGCCTTTGCAACCATGGTTTCAATCTCAGCTTGAATCGTTCTTTTTAGCGGTCTAGCACCAAAATTAATATCATATCCTTTTTCAATAATAAATTCAATCGCCTCTTTCGAAATCTTCAACTCAATTCCCTTTGCCAACAATCTTTTTCTCAAATCTCCCAATAGCAATTTAACAATACCATAAACCTCTGTTTTCGACAACGCATTAAAGTAAATAATTTCATCTAATCGGTTCAAAAACTCTGGTCGAAAATGATTTTTCAAAGCTAAATCTACCATACTTTTTGCTTCTTCTGTGATTTCTCCATATTCTGAAATACTATCCAAAATTGCACTAGAGCCTAAATTCGATGTCAAAATAATAATCGTGTTTTTAAAATCAATCAATCTTCCTTGCGAATCGGTCACACGACCATCATCTAAGATCTGCAAGAAAATATTGAATACATCGGGATGAGCCTTTTCAACTTCATCAAACAATAATACAGAATAGGGTCTTCTTCTAACCGCTTCCGTCAATTGGCCGCCTTCGTCATACCCAACATAACCTGGAGGTGCACCAATTAATCTCGTAACACTGAACTTCTCCATATACTCAGACATATCAAAACGCACCATATTTTTCTCATCATCAAACAACGTTCTGGCCAACGTTTTGGCAAGTTCTGTTTTACCAACACCCGTTGGGCCCAAGAACAAAAACGAACCAATTGGTCGATTTGGATTAGCAATTCCTGCACGCGAACGAACAATCGCATCACTTACCTTTTTAACAGCTTCTTCTTGACCAATCACGCTTTCATGTAGAATGTACTCCAAATTCAAGATTTTCTCTCTTTCGCCTTCCACCAATTTGGTAACTGGAATTCCTGTCCATTTTGCTACAATTTTTGAAATTTCATCTTCGGTTACTTTGTTTCGTACTAAAGTAGATTTTCCTTGTGACTTTTCAAATTCTTTTTCTTCTTGCTCTAATACCTTTTGTAAATTTGGTAAGGTGGAATATTTTAATTCTGCTGCTTTATTTAAGTCGTAGACACGTTCTGCTTGTTCGATTTGAGCGTTTGTTTCATCAATTTTACTTTTCAATTTTGTAATTTTTTCAGCACCTTTTTTCTCCGCATCCCATTTGGCTTTTAGGTTGGTGAATTTTTCTCTTAATTTTGTTAATCGATTTCGTACTTTTTCTAAATCTTCACTTGATTCCTCACTTTCTTCCCTTTGCAAAGCTGCCTCTTCAATTTCGCTTTGCATAATTTTTCTAGCAATTTCATCTAATTCAATTGGCATGGATTCCATTTCTGTACGAATCATACTACACGCTTCATCCACCAAATCAATCGCCTTATCTGGCAAATAACGGTCGGTAATATATCGATTTGACAAAGTTACAGCCGCAATTAAGGCTTGATCTTGAATCTTTACCCCATGAAAAATCTCAAACTTTTCTTGAATCCCACGCAAAATCGTAATGGCATCTTCCACCGTTGGTTCATTTACGATAACAGGCTGAAAACGCCTTGCTAAAGCGGCATCTTTTTCAATATATTCACGGTATTCATCCAACGTTGTTGCTCCCATACAGTGCAATTCGCCACGTGCTAGCATTGGTTTTAACAAATTGCTGGCATCCATTGCACCATCTGAAGCACCAGCACCAACAATGTTGTGAATTTCGTCAATAAACAAAATAATATTTCCGTTACTTTTGTCGATTTCATTCAAAACTGCTTTCAAACGTTCTTCAAATTCGCCTCGATATTTGGCTCCTGCAATTAGAGTTCCTAAATCTAGCGAAAAAATGGTTTTATTTTTTAGGCTCGTTGGTACATCGCCTCGTATAATTCTTTGTGCCAAGCCTTCTACAATGGCGGTTTTACCAACACCCGGTTCACCAATGAGAACAGGATTATTTTTGGTTTTACGTGTTAAAATGCGAATAACATTACGGATTTCGTCATCACGACCGATGACTGGTTCTAGTTTATTTTGTCTAGCAAAGGCAGTTAAATCTCGACCAAATTTGGATAACGCATCATAGGTTTCTTCTGGTGTATCTGAAGTGATTGTTGTATTGCCTCTGACATCTTTTAAAGCAGTTAAAAACTTGGATTTTGTAATACCATATAACTTTAGAAGTTGTTTGAAGTCTTGCCCTGCTTCTTCAATCATGCCAAGCATAATATGTTCGACAGAAATAAATTCGTCTTTCATAGACCTAGCCTGTTTTTCTGCGTTTTCTAATGCCTTTTCTACCTTCTCTGAAAAACGTAATGCAACACTTCCTGTGATTTTCGATAATTTATCAATTTCTGTTTGGCTAGCGTTTCTTAACGAATTAATATCCACGTCCATTTTTTTGAATAACAAAGTTACCAAACTGTCATTTGCAGAAATCAAACTTGACAGCATATGATATTCTGTGATTTCTGCATTTTTGTTAGTAGTAGCAAGATTGCTAGCCATTGTGATGGCTTGTTTTGATTTTTCTGTGAAATTTGCAACATTCATTTTGTATCCCTCCATTCGTATTTTTTTATTGTTTGTATTGTATCACAAAAAGCTTAAATTTACCATAAATTTCTTTTATTCTTCTAATAACCAATCCATTACGTTTTTGTGAATAATCCCATTTTGAGAAAAATCAAATTTATCCATTGTCAGAACATATTTCGGATAATTATCTTCAATCCCTTTATACGCTCCAAATTCTCTTTCTATCACTAGTTCATCCGTCAAAATATACGCTACTTGAACATATATTTTTTCCTCAAAATACGTAGCAATAAAATCAATTTCGGAACGATTTGATTTTCCTACAAAAACTTCATAGCCTCTATCGATTAATTCATTATAAACAATATTTTCTAAAATACTACCTTTCCCTTTTGCCTTTTGCGAACTTTTCACTTGACCTAGCCCTAAATCTGTCAAGTAATATTTATCATTTGTACTGAGTACTCTTTTTCCTTTTATATCATATCTTTTTGCCTTATTCATAATAAACGAATTTGTAATATACGATAAATAATTATAAAGTGTTTCATTTGAGCAATTTCTATTTTCACTTTTTAAATAATTGACAATATTTTTCACAGAAAACTGCTGAGCAGGCGTAGCCATTAGATATTCTAAAACTTTATTCAATAATTCTACATCTTTTACTTTATATCTACTTACAATATCTTTTATAACAATTGAATCGTATAAATCCATCAAATAATTCTTAGTTTCTAGTTCCTCTTGAAAATAAAATCTTTGCGGCATGCCACCCCATTTCATATATTCTTCAAATGCTTGCTCTATTTGACTTCTATCTTGTAAACCTTTTAATTCACAAACTTCCTTAAACGAGAATGGCTGTATTTTAAAGGATACATATCTTCCTGCCAATAAGGTTGCTAATTCTCCAGACAATAAATTACTATTCGAACCCGTTACAAAAATGGATACATTTTTTGTCGCTTTAAACGAATTGATTGCTTTCTCCCAGTCAACTACATTTTGTATTTCATCAAAAAATAAATAATACTTTTCTTCTGTCTTTATTTTTCTTTTTATATACGCATTTAAATCCATATCTGTTTTAATAAATTTCATATTAATATCTTCAAAATTAATATAAATAATTCTATTATCTTCTATACCACTATCTCGTAACTCGCTCATAATTTGCTTTAATAAAGTAGACTTTCCAGATCTTCGTATTCCTGTAATTACTTTAATCAAATCTTGTTCATAAAAGCCTCTCATCTTTTTTAGATATTTTTCTCTTTTTATCATAAAAATATCACCCCTTTACCTCCACTCTATTAATTATATCGTATTTTTATGATTTTGTCAATAATTTACTTTATACCGTAATTTTTTTGTATTTATATATTTAATTACGATATATCGTAATTAAATATATAATTTTAATTTTTGTATTATATATTGTAAATTAATCTAATAATTTTATTATATTTACGTTTTATAGTAATTTATTAATACCGTAAAAAAAGCAGACAGCATCGCCTGCTTATTTTCTCATTTCTTTTATCATCATATCACCAAAAATGGCATACCCAATTTCAGGGTTGGCTACAAGTACGTTTGTAACTGCACCAACGAACTTGCCATTTTGTAAAATTGGTGAACCAGATAACCCTCGTATAATGCCTCCTGTTTGTTTAATTAATTGGTCATCTGTTATACGGATTAGCATGCTTTTGTTGTCGTAATTATTATTGGTATAAATTTTTTCTATTTTTATATCATATTCTTGATTGTTTTTTCCATCTAAACTACACACTAATTTTGCATCTCCAACTTGGATTTCATCTCGCAGAGCAACTGGTATAGCTTGGCTTGTATCTACATTTAAACTTGCTAAATTATCTAGACTTCCATAAATTCCAAATTGCGTATTTTTTTTGACTTGACCAATGGTTTTTTGATTTAGAATGGTTCCTCTAATTTCTCCGGGGCTGTTGATTTGGGCTTTTGTAATGGATATCACTTGAGAGGTTACCACTTCGCCTGAGTCAATATTGATGAGTTTGTCAGTATCGTTGTCAACAATTCCGTGGCCTAGGGCAGCAAAATTTCCTGTGTTTTTTTCGTAGTACGTAATTGTTCCAACACCAGTAGCTGCATCTTTTACCCATAAACCAAGTTTGTATTCGTCCGTTTCTGTTTGGACAGGTGTTATGTTAGAAGTAACAATTGTGCCATCTCGCACAAGTGTTAGCAAGACATTTTCACCATTGCTGCTATTGACTACTGTTTTGAGATTATCAATGGTTTCAATTTCTGTTTCGTTTACCTTTACAATTGTGTCACCTTCTTTAATATCGCAATTAGCAAAAGGGCTAACAAGTTCATTATTCATATTTTCAATCTCGCTCATTCCTACAATCAGAACACCATTGGTATATAATTTCATACCAATTATTTTGCCAATAGGCACAACTTCCACATTTTCAATTGTATCAACCGTTACTTGTTTGACTTTTTTGCCAAATAACGTTACATCTACATTTAGCGTATTTCCATTGTCATTTGAAGTGGTTACTGTTTCTATGGTATCAACTCCTAGGAACTTTTTTATTTGGTAAGATTCGTTTTCTAGTAGAAGTATTTTCTCAGGAATTAACGTAATATTAGCAATGTATATATAGAGAATTATTAAAATAAAAAAAGTTATCATCATCTTTAAATTTTTCATAAGCTTAGGATAACCAATTTTGATAAAAATATTGACAAAATTTTTATTTGGTGTATAATATAAGTAATAAATGAATGTTTGCCTTTCATTTAAAAAATGAAAAAATGTAGCAATCCCGTATAGATTGCTACATTTTTATTAAAATTTAAAAAAGTAATTAATAATGTCTAGAGCTGTTTTTATCAAATCAAGTATTAACATTAGTATTTTGCCTATATGTAACATTAATTTACTTTTCTTTTTCTTGTGTATACGCTTGCCTTTCATATCTAACCACCTCCTTTCAAAAGGTTGCTATATATGAATGAAATAATTTGGGAAAATTTTTCTGCGAATGCAGAAATTTAGAAAATTAAAAATATTTTATCATATTTTTTCAAAGAAATCAATAATTTTATGAGAATATTTTACATCTGTAAATATTAGTGTATCAAAAAAGCAGAAATTTAAAATTCTGCTTTTTCATTTTTATTTATAAATTGCTTTGATGCTTTTTATTTTATAAGTTACATTATAATTAGGCGATGTTTTTGAGAAACTCATTCCATTCATATTTCCAGCAATGGATGACACGTCTACTATTACAGTTTGCTCTTTCGTTTGGTCTAAATTTAGAGATATTGGATAAAAAATTCCATTAATATTTACTGTCAAATTCAATACTGGCTCTCTACTACCACCTGAATTTCCTGATTTGGTATCTGAAAATGTAAGTTGTAATTTTTTTACTTCTCTAAGATTTATTACATTACTAAAACTTACATTTTCATTATTAGTAATAATACTATTCGTACTATTATCATAAATTATTTTATATCCTTCCGACACTGGCAAAGCATTTGTCTTATAGATATCTTGTCTTTCTTTTGCTAGTCCAATATACCCTGCTTTCTTTTTATCATCACTATTTAATGAACTTATTCGATCATAATATGAAGTATATCTTTTTCCACTACTTGTATAAAAATCGCTACCTTCTGGCGCAAACAAACCATCATAATTATTCGTATTAATACATGTATAACACGCCAAATTTTTATGGTCAAATTTATATTGACCAGATGATTTATCATAAATTTTATCATACTTCACTTCTTTGGATTTAAAAGAAATATATTGGTCAGTATCCGAACTTTCCTCTAAATATGGACAATCAATTCTGTGATAACTTCCCTCTTCCTTATTAAATTCATCTTTCTTCACATAGTAAATTTCACTTGGCGTTACAGTTAATTCATTATTTGTGCTAGACACAATCTGATAATTGTTATAAATACTTAATCCACATTCCCAGCCCTGCATAAAAGAAACAATGGAAATATTGCTTAGTATTTTATCCCATTCTTCATCTAGCAGTACAGGCATGCTTGACTCATATTGTGTATAGATATTGTTATAGGCAGACATGGACAAGTTTAAATTGTATTTTATGGAATTTTTGATGACTTCCATTTTGTGCGTGTTGAAGTTGGATTCTGTGTCTTCTGGGTCTTCTCCATCAAAAATTGTAATTTCTGGATTTTGTGAAAAATCATAATATAAATCATTTACACCAGAAGAAAATTGGTAATTTACATTTGCACCTTCATAATATCTTGTCATTGCATCATCTTGTATATCGCTAGATTTTAAATCCCCTAAATTGGTATAAACCCAATTTGAAAAACATGCCGAGCTTACATAATAGGCAACTGCTTTGCAGTTTTGGATTTCGTATTCTAGGTTTTGAATATCCGTTAATGGCGCAGCATTAGTAACTTTGTCTGCATCATAAGTTTCATAAAATTTCTCTAAATAAGTTTCAGCCTCCGTTATTGTAGAAATATTAACTGCGTCATTTGTTGCATTACTTATTATATTTTTTATATTTGCAAAATTTGAACTTATTAATGTATCATTTACTTTAACGCTTGCTTTATCTGCAGCCTTTATTGTTGTTTCATCTGCATTCGTTTTTAAACCTAAAATTGCATTTTTAGCATCATCTTCATTATTTGCATCTAAATTATAATCTGCTTCATTTATTTTGGCATTTTTTACTAGGTCTTTTTTTATTAAATATCCCGTTTTTGTATAATAAACTCCCTTTACTTTCCCTACAATATTCAAATAATTATCTAAAGTATAATTAATCGTAACATCTTTTCCATTTACATCTGGATCGCCTTTTTTATAGTTTGCAGAATATTGAACATAGGATTTTAGGATATAATCTGTCTCTTTTTTAGCTTCTTCTTTCTTAATTGTATAACCTCCATTTTCTTTTTCGTATACAATATCTCCATATATTCCATCTAAATCCTCTGTTCCCTCATCTCCAACAGATATATATCCTTGTGTTGTAATTAATCCTGTTTCATTATCTCTTTCTGTTTTTTCTGCCACTTTTGCCGTCTCGGTTGGCGCATAAATATAATATCCATCATACATGGTATATAAAACAGCTGGAATATATGGTTGCAAGTATTCTTTACTTGCATTGGAAATTCCTAAATTTGTGGCTAATGTATTCAAAAATATATTATTTGAAGCAAGAACAATACTTCTCATTGAATCTGCAACACTTGATAGTTCTTCATTTGCTGTGTTTATCTCAAAAGCAGACATGGCATCATAGGTAGCACCTAATAATTTGGTATTATAGGAATTTTCCGTCGCAATCGTATCAACTTGTAATTGAACATAATAGGTAACAACCAGTATAATTGGTAATAAAATTATGGCTAACACAATACCTAATCCATCTACTTTCATCGTTTTCTCCTTTACTTTCGTTTATTAAAAAAGTCTCTCTTTTTATTATATCAACTAATGAAAATGAATTCAATTGTTTTTGCGTAATTTTTCATTTTTTCTTCCTACCAATTTTTTCTGGAAAAATTCCATAGAAATAGAGAGTATATATATTATTTCTCTCTTAAAAACAATATATATACTCTCTATTTTAAATCTGATTGAAAAGATTAATTCCTATTAATCTTTGGCTAGAATAGACCTTTGATGAATGACTAAATTTCTAATTTTTTAGCATTCTTTTTTCTAGAACTAGAATTCGTTTTTCATGATCTAAAATTTGAACTTCATTTTGTATCATTCTTTTTTGTAATTGACGTATTTGCTGAAGCTCTTCTTCCTCTTTTTCCTGTTGCATGGTAATATAATCAAGAATAATATCAAGTTTTTTTCCAATCTTCTCAATATTAATTAATAATTCCTCCATATTTCTCACCTCCCCTCTATAGATATAGATTAACACAATTTTACTCATTTTTCAATAGCAAAAAAAGAAAAAATTTTTCGTCATATAAAAAGAGCATATTTCTATGCTCCATCAATCAATTTTTACTTATCTTATTCCAGTAGCAGTCACCATTCCTGAACGCTCTGCACCAACTTGATATGCATTATTAGAAGAAATTGAATAGAATACACTTCTCAAAGTTTGAGAAAAAGTTGTATTATTATTTTTTGCTGTGCAAGCTAAAATATCCCCCTCTTTCATTAAATAATCAGCTGGCTGTCTGCCACTTGCAGAATCTCCTAAAAGCGTATCTAATATTTGAGAAGTATAAACTGAATAATATACATTTTCTCCAATTACTTGTCCATTGGTCCAGGCTGTTTTCTTTCCTACATTTTCATCTAATTTTTTTACTTCTAGTTCGATATCATATGAATTTCCTGTTGCATTCAAGGCATTTACCAATTGTTCGTAATTTTCAATGGTTATTTTACCAATTGCTCTTGAGTTATCAACAAAGTTACTGACTGCTGTTTCTACTGCCAATTGTGAAATATCATCTGCTCTTTCTGATACAGATAACATAGGAAATAAAAACATTAATATAACTGCTAGAAATATAGCAATCACTGTCATTAGAGTGTCTCCCATTTTTCCATCTCCTTTTCTATTTTAGTCTTATTTTACTGTATAAGTTATAATTATTTTTGAATTTTCCTGTGTATTTCCTGTTATTGTTTCCACTCCTTCTTCAGTAGAAATTGTTTCTCCTTCGTAGGCATATTCTACAAAGCTTTCTCTAAAAGTTCTGTCACCATAATTTGCTATAAAGCCTCCCCCAGTAGGACCTGTTGTTGAATAATCCACTAACGTATTATTAATATATCCCTTTGTTCCATTTAAGAAAAAATCAATCCTTGCTCTCGTATCTTCATCTGTACTACCTGTCCAAGGTGCTTCAAATAGATAGGCTTTATTGCTTTTCTCATTATAAATTGAATTTTTAAGTGATGTCAATTCTTTGTCATCGCTTTTCGTATACGCTGCTGCTCTAGCAATTTTTCCTTCTAAATTTACATCGAATACTTGAATTAAAATATCATCATCATAAATTTTTACTGCATAATTTTCCTTATAATATCGATATAAAGTCGATATGATTGTATCAATTCCAACGTCTCTGGTTGTTGTATCTTGCCCAGATACTTTAATATTGTCATAATAATTCTTGGTATTTACAGAACTTAGTAGCGTGTTTGAAGTTGTTGTCAAGCTGTTGATTAGATACATGGAATAGGAAAATCCTATAACAAATATTAACATACTGAAAGCCATAATAATCGCTCGTGTAACATTTTCCATAATTTATCCTCTTTTTTAGGTGTTATAATCTATTATTATTTCACTAATTAATCCACTTCCAGCATAATTACAGGTTACTTTATATGTATGTGTAGAAACAATTGCATTTCTTATTGTTCCTAAGTTTGTAACATAAGTATTTATTGCATTACTTGCATCTGTACTTCCATTTACTGGTCCTGCATTATACTTGTCAGAATTAGTCAAATTAATAGTCGGCAACTTTGATGGATCATCTTTATTGGTACTCGCATTTGAAATAGCAAATGAAATTAATGACTTTACTTGCGAACCTAGTTGGTTATCTGCATATCTTTCAAATTTGGAATTAAACATGTTAATTTCAGTTGTATCTAGACTCGTCATATCAGCTGAGTTTTGTGCCCTATTGAAAATAGTTACACCCATTGCAACAATCAAAATAGCTACTAGAACCGAAGCTGCGATAATTAACGCTTTTGACGCATTTTCCATTTATATCACACTCCTTAATCCATTAGTCATCTTGTGAATATACATGTATATCACATGCATTTATTACTCCATTGTCACCTTCTTTAAAGTTAACAAAATAAGTAGTTCCATTTTTCAAATCTTCTGGATAATCACTATTTATATCCTCATCAGCTGTTTCCATATTGTCGACAGTATAGTTTTTATAGTCTGCATCTGCTGTAATACTGTTAGAATAAAAAATTTTAATTTGCCTATCTGAATATTCCTTATTATTACGTTTTATCGTTGTTATTAAAGCCTTCACTTGGCTTCCTCTTTGTCTACCTTCATAGGCAGTAAATTGTGAGTTATGGGCATTAATTTCTTGTCCACTTAAATCTGCATTTCCTGTTGCAGATTTTGCATTATTGTATACTCCTAATCCCAACGTAATAATTAAAATTGATAAAAGTATAGCTCCTGCAATAATTAACGCTTTTGACGCATTTTCCATAATATATTCCTCCTTTGTTTTTTCAAAAATAAATTTATTCTAATATACTTTTGTATATATTAAAAACTACTCTTGTTTGGCTGCAAATGTCATTTCTGCAATTTTCCCAGTTGCTTTATGATATTTCACAGCTGTGCATTCAAACTCTACTTCTCCAAAATATCTTGTAAATTCTTGCAAGCCTCTTGTATTTAGTGTTTCCATTGGATAAGTAGTATCATTTATCAGCATGTATACATATATTTTTATGCTATTTTCATCATCGGCTATATAGACATCATTTTCATCTTTTGGTATGTTATATTTTTCGTTATTATCAATGGCTTTGTTGATTAAAGTTGTAATATCTGTTCCTAAAATCGATTCTCTATTGTAAAACTCAAATTGCGAATTAAATTTAATTGCTTGATTTTGAGCTACAAGAGCTTGTTTATAATTCATGTAAATACATACAATAATCACCAAAAATATTAATAATAATACAAAAATAGTTTTTTTCATCTTTTATCCTTTATATTATTATACCATATAACAAAATTTTTTTCAATATTTTTTTGAAAAATTATTAATTTTCTCTACGTCTAAATTTTATTTCTCTGACTTTTCCAGTTATTTCATTATAACTAATTTCATTTTTACATTCAAATTTATATTTAAAAACCGATTCATCGTCATTTTTTTTAGCTGTATTTTCTGAAATAATTTGACCATAAATGTATTCTTGGTTAGCTTCATCAACATCTTCTTTTTTAAAAAAATAATCTTTTTTTAGTCCTCCTTCATTAGAAGCATTTTGTGTTACTAAAATACTGTACATTACGGTAGGACTATCCTTATCATAAATCTTTACATCAACACCATTGCTTTCATCCCAACCATTTCTCTGATTAATATCATAAGCAAGATTTGCCACTGTAATGACATCAAAAAACGTATTATCATCTCGAACATATAGCTCAAATTGACTATTAAATCTTGCTAGTTCATTGTCTGACATTTGTGCATCATATTCTGCATTTATTTTTCCTGCTTTTCTTAAAACAAGTATCATGAAACTAGCAACTAATATTGAAATCAACAATCCACCAGCCATAATTAAGGCTTTACTTGCATTTTCCATAGCATTCCTTTCTGTTTTACTTAGTATTGCAAAATTCATTTTAATATGTTATAGTATAAACATTCTTATCCGCTCAAGTTCTGAGCAAGATTTCCAAGAAGCTTATTCATATATCACACTTCTATTGAAAGGAGGTGATAAATATGAAGGATAATTATCCTATACCTAAGATAAAACTTACTTCTAAGTTTTGTGAAAAACTTAAAAATTGGGTACATACTTTTATCAAATATCTTATTCTTTTTCTAACTATTTTAGAAAAAATTAAGAACATCTTTGATTTTTAAGTGAAAAGTAGGTAGTGACAGCTACCTACTTTTTTTGTTCTTTTTGAACGATAATTATCCCTTTATACAATATATTCTTCATTCATATATCATACTTAAAATAATTATACATCAAACTTTCTTTTTGTCAATATATTTCGGTAATTTTTTATTCACTTTATTTTTAGATTGCAAAATTTATTTTTATGTGTTATAATATGTACATTCTTATCCGCTCAAGTTCTGAGCAAGATTTCCAAGAAGCTTATTCATATATCACACTTCTATTGAAAGGAGGTGATAAATATGAAGCAAAATTATCCTATACCTAAGATAAAACTTACTTCTAAGTTTGGCAAAAAACTTAAAAATTGGGTACATACTTTTATTAAATATCTTATTCTTTTTCTAACTATTTTAGAAAAAATTAAGAACATCTTCGATTTTTAAGTAGAAAAGTAGGTAGTCACCGCTACCTACTTTTCCTTTTTGTTTTTTGAAGCAAAATTATCCTTTTATACAATATATTCTTCATTCATATATCATACTTAAGATAATTATACATCAAATTCTTATTTTGTCAATACATTTCGGTAATTTCTAATCATTCATATTTCTTCAAATTCTATATAATTTACTCTACCTATGTCTGAATAAGTCAAACTTGTGCATCTAAATCTTCTTGTTTTTAAATCATATAGAGCGGATTTAAATTCTGCTTTCGTCCAACCTTCGTATTTTCCTTTAGCATTTGTTTTTGAATCAGTATTCTTGATTGTTTCAGATACTGTATCCGCAAGCGATAATAGGTCTCTTGTTTCCTCTTCATTAGTTCCACTTCCATCTTTTGTTATGTTAAATTCAAATACATTTTTCAACTTATCACATGTTTCAGTTTGTGTTACTAAACTAGTATTTCCATTAAATTTACTTATACTTCTATATGATTTATTTAAAAATTGAAACTGCCTATTCATGTCTGACAATTTTACCATTGCACTACCATCTTTAGGTCCTTCATCTGAAGTATAGTCATGTTCCTTTCCTGTATTATCTCTATAACTTACAGTTATAGATTCTTCCAGTGGTTTAAGTTGATTAGTACCTGTTTTCGTTAAAGTAACTTTAACTTTAACTTCATAAGTCTCATCATATGTATTCCCATTTACAACGCTTCTATTAGTTATTTTTTCATTATTACTCAAAGCCTTATTCAAACAAGAAATAACATCCACTCCATACATTAAGTTTTTATCATAAACTTCATATTCTCTATTAAATTCCTCTTTTTGTGCAATCAAGACTTCGTCATCTTGTGTAGTAGCCCAGCCCCCAATTTTCATGAAAGCATGGGCTGCAAATGCCATTACAATCATTGCTAACAATACACTGCCAACCATAATCAATGCTTTACTTAATGAATTGTCCATACCTTCTCCTTTTCTATTTTACATAGAAGACATCGTATTAAACGCCTCTGTCATACTTGTAAATCCAATTACACATAATGGTATAATCAAATAGCATACAAATAAAATTACCATTGGAGCAAATCCAATTACTTTACCAATCATCGATTTTCTTGAAATCAGTCTATCATTGGATTCCTTTCTCTTTTCTTGATAGTAATTTCTTTCGGAATCTAACTCATCAAAAGCCTCTCGAATCGGGATTGATTCAACAGCTGACTGTAAGCCTTCTACCAATTGAATTAATTGATGAAAAGATAATTCATTTTTTAATTCTTCTAATGCTTCCCATGCACCACTCTCAAAGTTATTGACACATCTTGCAATTGGCTCTTTGAAAATATTCGCATATCTTTCAAGCCATTCTAAAATCATCTCAACATTGACTCTTTCAATTTTCATCAGCATCAATATAATTGTTTGGAATGACATAACTTCGTTTTCCATTTCCATTTGTCGCATTTTTTTCTGGAATTGAAGTAGGAAAATTGGTCCATAATAAGCAACTGCTGCAATGGCACAGCTAATCAATAATTCAAACCATTTTAAATATTGTGATTGTACGACTTGTAATTTATCCCAAATTCTTTCTGTAATCGTATCAATTTCTTTTTCATTACAATCACCATATTCGTCTGATTTCATAATTTCTTTTTTCAATTGTTCTTGTGTTACTGATAAATCTGTTCTGAATTTGTCCAAAAATACATTGTCTTTTTGGGTTTTCTCCATTGCTGTCATTTCTTCTCTTTCAGACATATTCCCTAGCAAATTATAATCACTTGTTGGTTCTGTATATACATAATTAATTGCATAATGATGAGATTCTAAAATAATAAACATCGAAGCTATAAAAGCAATGATAACACAAGCAACTCTGTTTATATATAACCATTCCATTTTCAACTTAGAAGCATTATCTTTTAATAATTTTACAACTTTTCGATATTCTTTGGTTCCATCTTTTGGCATAATATAATCAATAAATTTTTTAACTAGCTTTTTATCATACAATTTTTTCTGCCAAGGATTTTCTGAATTTCGAGTAGTATTGACACTACCATTATCTTTCAAGGTTCGTACTAAAATATAACAAACGATTGTGATAATAACAATTGCCATTTGTACCAAAAATCCACCTGTTCCATTGTAAAATTGTTTTGTAAATGAGAATTGACTAATGGCCCAATTTTTCAGCACATCTAAAAATAGAATGGGAATCGCTGCAATCATAGATAAACTCTGAAATACATAATCCAATTTATCTCTTTTCAAAATTTCTAATTGCATTTCTTGGACAATATTATTCAAATTTTTTAAGTACAAGGAAGCTCCATCTCGATCTTTTCTATCACCAAATTCTTTTGTTAAATAGGATACTCCCGCAAATTCTTTTAAATAACTATTGGGTGCAATATCATAATATTTTTCTAATTCCGTTTCAGGGTCATCTGCCAATAAAACTTCGTGGATTTTTTCAACTTGTCTGGAAACTTCCACTTCATCATTTTGTGCAACATCATATAAAGCTTCTTCTACCATGTTGTATTCGTGATAACTGTGACGCATTTCACCAAACATTTCAATTTGTTGTCTTAATAATTGGTTATCAATTTTATCAACCATACCTTCCATAAAGGTTTCAACAAAGAACAATTCAAATAAGAATAAGGTAAGCATCAAAACAGGATTTTTTCTGGTTAAATAAATAATCAATATGGTCAAAGGAAGAATTACGATTAATCCTTTGAAAACAATTTCAGCGGTTTGTTTTCTTGTTAAATATTCATCTTCTAAATTGATGATTTCTAGTCTTCGTCTAATTTTTAAGATATATCGCCTCAAAAAAGGTACTTTTGAACAATAAATATATACCTTTTGGTAGAATACATCCATATTAAATCCACTTGTTTTGGTTCCTTCTACCAATTGTGCTATGTATCTAGTTTCTTTGGACTTTAGCTTTTTATTAAGAACCATGTAGGCAATCAAAATTGCCATTAGTAAAACACCACTTGCTATCATAATATACATGAGCATCTGATTTGTCATATCGTTTTTACACCTCACTTTCTATAAGGTTTTATTCGTTTTCTTCAAAATCAACATTTCCTAAAATTGAAGATTTGTTTTGTTTTCTTGGCCTATCTTGGCCTTCTGCTGCTTTTTGTCTTCTTGCTTCCATTTCTTGTCTTTTCTTTGCTAATTTAGCAAGTTCTTCTGGAGTTCTTTTGACAGATTTTGTTCTTGCTTCTGCTTTTTTCACTGCTTCAGTAGGTGCTGAAACAGGAACTGCTTCTTGAATCATATCATCAATATCTTGTGCTTGATTCATGCCACCAGCTATCATTTTAGGTGGTTTGATGCCCCAATTTTTTTGTAAAAAGCGGTCAAATCCTGCCATATCAGAATCTTCCATGTTCATTCTCATTTCTTTGATATTTTTATCACTAATTGGATTTGTCAAAACATAGCTGTCATTGACATATTCCATAATATTACGATATTTGTATAATTCTCGATTGGTTGTTTTACCAAAGAAAATCGCAGCATTATCCATAAATTTGTCAAACTTTCCTTCTAAGGTTGTTTCGTTTCTATGGTCAAATGTATATTCATTTTTCTCTTCTACTGGAATACATTCTGTAATTCTCTCGATGTATCTAACACCTCTAAAGTCTTTCACAAGGTGAATATCAAAATTCAAAACTTGCACAACTTGTTCTTCTGCAGTTCTTTCATCTGTGAAAACACCTGCTCTTAACATCGAGTTACGAAGTGCTGTTACTAAATCTGGGAATGTTTTTGCGTGGTGCGTAAACAAGGTAAACTTAGACGCAACCTGCGCAGATTGAATCATCCAAGATGCTACGGGGTCTGTTGCAACCTCTCCGGATAATGTTTACAGAACCGTCAGTCTTTTTCTGAACGTCCAAACAATCTTGACCAGAAATAGTTTCTGTTTCACGCATGGACAAAATATTTCTTGTTGGATAAATTTTTCTTAAGTGCAACTCGAACGCCGTTTCTGTGATACGTAAGTTCATAGTTTCGTAAATATTATCAATCATCGCCATAAGCAAGGTGGTTTTTCCGGCAACCTTGTTCACCAGTAAGCGAAATAATTCTAGCACCTTTTACTAAGAATTTTAGTAAATCGATTAATTCATCTCCTCCACTAGCCTTACGATACATTTGTTCCAAAGAAGCTCTTTTTACGTCAAATTTTCTAACGAAAAATGCCCAAGTTTCTGACATCGATGGTCTCACAACAACAACACGCGAACCATCTTTCATTTCATTAATTTTGTATCCATTCGTATCAGACAACTGACCTGGATTATTATATTTATAAATATTTTGACATACTCTTTTTAGTTCTGCTTCTGTTCCAAACGATAAGAAAGCTAAACGAATGGATTTACCTTGGAACATAATCCAAATACTATCACACGCTCTTGGAATTTTTGCTTCCATGGCTTGTCTTAAATAATCGCCATCTGTTTGAGCAACTTGGCTCAAGAAGCTTTCTGGAAGACCCGATACACCACCTGAAATACCATCAATATTCATATCGCGTACTTCGTCAATGCTACTAAATCCTTTGTATTGTTGATAAATTCTTTGAACAATCACTTCTAATTTATCCGTAAAATCTAATTCAAAATTTTCTTTTTCATAAATATCATTAATTTCTTCTTCTGTGATAACATAGCATGGTTTTGATTCGCCTTCTACGTATTTTAAAACAGCTAAATTATATTTTTTAATCATTTCTGTTAAAGCTTCATACGCAAATGTTTTTTTGTATTCATGAATTAAAATATCAAATTTATCTTGTGCAGTTAAAAGCGAAGGAGTATCAAAAGGCAAAACTCTTGAAATGTTCGTTTCGTTGACACCATATTCTTTGGAAAGTAAATCATAAATTAATTCTTTGACATATTTTTTATCGTTTACATCACCATATGTACAACCTTTTAAGGCTTTTTTTAGTTCGTATTTTTTATTCTTTCTTCTTTTTAACTCTTCTTCGGATAAACCAATATCGTAAAGGTTGATTTTTGTGATTTCATCCAATCTTTTTTTGATAAATTTAATCATCAATTCTAACGTATACGTTTTATCGTCAACAACAACTTGCTCATCAACAACTTCTTCTTTATTCTTTTTTAGTAAGTGTGCAATTGTAACAAATACAATTACCAACACCACAAACATTAATATACCATTTGCAATCATTTAAAGGTTCCCCCTTCTTTTTTCTTAAGACTGTACTTTACCATATTTTATTTCTTCAAATTTCTGAATGACTTTTTGAGAAGCATTTGCCACAGACTCTAAAAACTGTGAATTTCGGTCCATTGCCTTTTTACTAATTCTCGTATTCAAAAAGAAATTTGCAACTTTGGCTTCACTTGCTGCTTCAAGGAAAGTATTATTGTAAGTAATATAAGCAAGTTCTCTATTTTTTATAAAGGAAGCAACGTTTTTAGGATTATATTTACAATAATGATTTGTACTTCCTAATAAAGGAATTACATTCCTTTTCGATAGTTCTGGTACAGTATTTCTACTTTCTATATATTCATTAATTTGTTTTAAATTTTGAGCCATTGTATACATGATTACATCAGACATTTGCAAAATCTTATGTGTAGTCTCTCGCTCAACCGTTTTTGACAAATCCACAATCACAAGATCATAATATTGGTTTGCTGCTTTAATCAAATCTATATAGAGGCGCAAATTTTTCTCATGTTCTGACACGCTTTGTGTTTGTAAACCAAGCAAAATATCTAATCTATTTTTAAAAACAACTTTTGTATAATTTGAAATAATCTCAGGTGTTGTTTTATTACTTGCAATGGCGCTAAGCAACCCTTCTGTGCCAGCTGCAATGTCTAATTTTCCTCTGTTTAATGCTTTTTTTATGTCTTTATTTATATCCATATTCCAAAAACATCTTTGAATGGTATCATCGTATAGAGTTGCATCAATTACCAAAGTTTTATAATTATGTTCCACAGACATATAGGTAGCCATCGCTACAATCGATAATGTCTGACCTGTTTCTTTTTTACTGTTACTCCAAAAACTTAAAACAGCCATCTATATATCCCTCCATTTTAGTCATCTATCATTTTATAGGCTTTTCTGACTTTGCCACTTCCTTCGCCTGTTATTTCTTCTACCAAAAATAGAATTGAATCAATATACACACTACTCAAACCTTTCAGTTGTATTCTTCCTGACCTTTGATTTACAAATATCGCATTCAAATCATCTGTTTCAAATGGAAAGAATATAACATCTTTTTTATCCCAATTAATATTGAAATTTTTTGCTAAATAATTCAAATAGTCATCTTCCTCTGCTAACATACTTTTGGTATAATAAATTTTGGTAACTTTCGCTTCTTTGTGTATATGAGCAAGAACCTGAACGCCTCTTTTCAAATTAAATACATCAAAGGAGGTGACAAAGAAATGTCTATCTTCACTCTGCACATTAAATTTTTGATAGGCTATAGCACGGTCAATATCGAATAGTACAACATCATATTGTGTTTCTCTTCCCAAGGTTTTTCTTTGGTATTGTACAATTGATTCAAAACTTTCAAAACCAATTGCAACATCGATATTTTCAAAAGTTGTGATGTACTGTTTCTCTTGTAGCATAGTAGGAACGATATAGCGACTTTTTTTCAGAATCGTTGTATCTACTAGCATTACTTTTTTTCCCATCATAGTTAGTATTTTGGCAACATAAAGTAACATATCTGTCTTATCATAAGCGCCTATAAATACATATTTCTTCATTCGTACTACTTCCTTCCTAAAATTTACTCTGTTCCTACGGTACCGGTTCCTTCCAAAGACTCTACATATTCTTGTCTAGCTTCTTGCAATTTTGTGATTTCTTCTTGTAAACCAGTTTCAACAGATTCTTTCATATTTTCATAGTATGGTTCTAATGCTGTATTAATATGATTATTTCTTTGTTCTACTTGTTCTTGGTCGTTGTATCTTTGCCATAAACCTTCTCTTGCTTCTTTTCTAACATTTGGATTTGTATTAATCAAATTCATCACCGCTTGACTTACCGCATAAGTTGGTGTAGCAGCATTTTGACGACCTGCTTCTGTGTAGGTTGTTGCATATAATTTAGAACCAACAATGGTATAGGCTTCTACAATTGCATTTCCTAAAGTCAATATTTCATCTTCTGTCATTTTTAACCAAACAGTAGATGAATCTGTATAAATTACTTTCTTTTTGCTAACAACGATATAATCTTCACCTTCTGGCAAGCGTAATCTTACATCTATGTAATCGCCATTGGTAAGCAAGGTAGGAAGAAGAATCATATTGTATTCTTGCATTCTTTGGTCTGCAGTTGTTTGGTCATCTAGTTCTTCTAGCATATCTTTGGTTATTACAGTCCCTGCTGGAATATTGGTTTTTACCATCATTTTCTTTTCCATTGGATTACCGTCAGAATCGTATTTTAAAATAACTTCTCCTGTTTTTTCATCTATGTACTCAAAATCATCTGAAGTTACAAGTTCGTCTTTTGCTAAACTTGTTTGTACAGTATCTGTTTTAAACGAGGCCATGGTTACTTGTGTTCCAGATTGTATGTAATCACTTGCTACATATACCTGTTTTTGTAAGGCTTTTAAAGCCTCAAAATCTTTATTTAGCCCTTGTATTCTATATAATAATAAAATAACTACCATCGCCATAATAATTAAAGCCACTAAAAAGCCTATTAAAAACGAGTTTCTTGCTCTTCTTTGCATCGGATTCATTGCCATAATAAAACCTCCTAATATTTCTATCAAAATTTATAATATTACAAAATATCATTTTACTTTATTGTACTACATAAACAAATTTTTATCAACAATTTTAGACAATGTTATACAAATGTAATGTGACTGTAATATAATTGTAATATTTCCATTTAAGACACAATAAATTAGAACACTCTAATTTCCGAGTGTTCCTCTCAATTATTTTCTATTAATTTTCCACAAATGTATACTCACTTAAATCCGGTAGTGCAACATCTTCATCCGTCACTTCTCCTACTTTGAATTCATACCTTCTTTCTATTACACTTTTAGATTCCTCATTCGATTTCATTCTTTTTATTGATGAATAAATTGGTAAATATGTATCTTTTTCAACTATGATTACTTCATTTTTGGTTATTATTTTATAGCAAAGTTTATCTTGGTATTTAATTGGTAAAATATATAGAACTTCAAAAATTTTAGATATATCAAACTTTCCATTCTCAGCTGTATATCCCATTAAACTTGGAAGATTGAATAGAATGTCTTTACTTTCCATAATTAAATCATTTATATATACAGTCTTTTGCTTTACACCAAAAGAATACTTTTCTTTGCTTTTAAAATTTTTCCATACACAATTAATATCCAAACTATTCTTCCTGTTAATATATTTCATTATTTCTTGTTTTAACAATATCTGTTCCTTTAAAATTGTATTTTCATTCACTTTCATCTCTACACAATATTCTCTATTTTCTTCATCTTTAAATTTTTGAATTGCCTCAAATACATGATTTATAACTACTAGATAATATACTCTACTTAATACTAACAATAATAAAATTACTAAAACAATCACTAAAGCAATTATCAAACGTTTTATTATTATAAACTTATTTTCCATTCTATTCTCCAACTTTATTCCACCACAATTTTTATTTCATAATCTGCACTTTTATGATTTCCATATTTTAAATTAAATTTATAAATATATTCTCCTTCTAGAAAATATTTAATTGTATCTCTCTTCATATCAATTATTTCAACATTACTATTCATATCCTCTAAATTCGTTCTACAAAAACTCACATAATCCTCACAACGCCCTCCTTCAACAACCAATCTTAAAGTTTCACCTTTACTCAAACTTATTGTTTTTATAAATCTCTCATCCTTATCCTCCACTCTCTTCACCGCAATCACACTTCCATCACTCATCTCCAAATACAAACTAGGTACTCCAAACATTCCATAAGAAGTCGGATACAATACTAACCACATCAATATCACGATTAACATTGTAAAACTCATAATCAATTTCGTATGCTTCTCAAATTCATCTTTCATCAATATCATATCAATTCTTTTCCCTAAAATCTTCACATCTTCCGATAAACCAAGCACTGCTTCGAATTTTGAACTTTCAATCTTTGCTACATCTACAATTATCTTTGAATATTCATCTCTTTCATCTTGCCCTAAATTTTCTATCGCCATTTCATCTGTCGCAAGTTCCATATCTACTTTCAAGCAATTCATTAAACCAAAATAAATAATTGGATTAAAACAATGCACCGCTTTAGTAAACATAATAAATACATTTAACAAATTATCTTTCCTCTTGTAATGCGATAATTCATGCATAAAAATATCTGTTAGGCAAATTTCATCCATATCAAACATATTATCCGACAAGAAAATCTTTACTTTAAAAACTCCCATCGTACACGGTCTTTGTATTTCATACTGTTCTATTAACTTTATATTCCTTTTAATCTTTAACTTCTTTTTACATTTTTCTAATATGTTATTGATTCTCTCGTCTTCTATTTCAAGATTTCCTGTTAAATAAATCGCTCTTCCATATTGGTAAATCACTCTACTTAGCAATAGCAAGAACGCAATAAACCAAATGTCTGAAATAATATATATCAAATAGTTTTTACCCATGCTTTCATAATTAAACTTAATCTTCTCTTTTAATTTTATCTCTTCATTCTGTCCGTTTTCCTCATTCGATAAACTCAATACATCATTTGCATATTGCTTCTCACTTTGTTTTACTTTTTCAACATCAAAATAGTTATAAACACTAATTCTACTTGGAATTGGAACTGGCCAAATTAACGCAATAATAAACACCAGCCATATCATAGCATAACATTTTGGCGAAATCCATTTACTCAATTTTTTTCTTAACAGCAAAATTACCAAACCAATTACTGTCCCAATAATTGACATATAAATTATTCTTAAAAACACATTTACTATCAATTCTTGAAATATTATTCATCCCCTCCTTTTCTCTTCTTTTTATCAATTTTATCCATCAAATATTGTAAATCTTCTTTTGACATTTCTTTTGCATCTATAAAATTTAACATCATCTCATTTATAGAGCCATTATAAAACTGCTTTACAAAATTTATACTTCTTTTTACCTTGTATTCATTTTCTTTTATTAATGGAACATACGTATACGTCTTCCCTTCTTTTTTCGATATTCCCACTGCTTTTTTAGTAATTAGTCGATTAATTAGCGTTCTAATTGTATTATCATTCCAATTACAATCTTCTAACTTTTTTATAATTTCTAAAGACGTTACTTCTTTTTCCTTCCATATAATTTTCATAACTTCTAATTCTGCATCCGATATTCTGACCATATTAATCCCCCCACTTCTATTTTACATTGGTAGTTTTCTACTTTATTTTACAATAATTGACAAAAAAAGTCAATACTTTTACGTTTAAAATCTAAGGCAATGCACATTTTGTCAAATTTTGTCGAATGTTTTTTCTTGACATTTTATGAAAATCATATTATAGTTTGAATGATGTTTGTAGTTTTTTGAAAAATTGTTGAAATAAGACAAATTTTATACTTTTTTGTCTTTTTCATATTGGAAGATGGGAATGTTCACACAAAAGAAAAAACAAGGAGAAAAAAACTATGAAAAAAAACGTTACAAAAATAATGTTAACATTAATGTTAGCACTGTCAGTTTTAACTTTACCCACCATGTCAACAAAAGCTGCTAACCAGACGTACGCAAAAACAACACCGACAGCAATTCAACGATCTGGTCTCATAAATGTAGATACCCACAATTCATGGGCATTCTATGGGCGGAGTACCCCTGAGTATAAGGCTTTTGAAACCGATATTGACATTTTATCTCTTGTAGGATATTGCGAAAATGGTCAGGTAGATGAACTTATTTTTCGTCTTATCGGTGTAAGTGAGCATAATAAGCATATTGGTTTAAGTATTCCTTTCAAAGCTGATGGAGAACCTGAAACTTTCACCATCTCGTTACCTGACGGAGAATACAAGATGAATTTTAGTGGAAGCGATAACATTAAAAAGACCAATGCAACAGCTGTATTTTCTAAAAAGACTAAATTATTTTCTGATTAATACAATTAGAAAATATAGTTTCTTTAGTAGTTAACATTTAACCTAACACATTCCCATCTTTCATATAAAATAATATATACAGGTAGACTTCTGATTCTGTCTGTATATATTTTATTTTCTATTTTTACTTCAAAATTTTATCTTTTTCCAAATATTATATAAATTATAATATTTTTATCTAATCTGAGTGTTCCTCTCAATTATTTTCTATTAATTTTCCACAAATGTATACTCACTTAA
>CAOJGX010000005.1 GCA_948435735.1 uncultured Clostridium sp. | reverse complement strand
GTTTGATTAGGTTTTTCATTCGATTTTTTATTAAATTTTTTATGCGGGTGCCCTAGGCAACATTTAGGGTAACATTTTTAGTTGCTTATTTTTTTAGCAAACATCATTTTTTCTTTTGTTGAAAAATACTTGCTATTTTATTTAATATTTTCCTTAATACTGTCTCTTTATATGGTATCATAGCAGTATTATCTGGTAGCGTTAATCTTTGCGGATTCATTTTTATTTTTGAATCTTTAAAAATATCTTCTATATTATACTTTCGACTAAGTTCTTCTTGATATTCTACTTCATTTTTCTTATATCGATCTAACAATCTATTTTTTATTTTCTCATCTGTATTGATATATTTTAAATATAAATAAGATAATACCACCATTGTTTCTTTGTCATGAATTTGAAATTGCACTGGAATATTTTTATTGAATCTACATTTATATTTTTTATCCTTATTCATTTCTATCAACTTCTGTTTTTCCTTTGGTAATTTATGAAATAAATTTAATTCATTTAATATCGTATAAACATTCTCACACGTTCTACTATTGATATTTCTCATCATAACTTAAATTCTCCTCTCTTGTAAAACACTGCTCAATTCCCTCAAAATCAGATGCTTTTATTTCTGATGCTACACTGATTGCACAATTGGTTAATTTTTCTTGACTTTTTATCTGCTCCAATGATGCAATGAAATCTTCTATCGAAAATCTAGCTAGACGCTTTTCTATTTCTTGTTTCGAAAATCCAAACAATTTCAATTGTTTTTCATCTGAAAGTTCACTTATTTCTCCTTCATCTTTAAGCTTGTATTCCGCATGTTGAATATCAAAATCTTCTTCTGATATACAAAAATTATTCAGTGGATATGAGCCTGCTTTTATGGCGGCTTCATCATACGTTAAATCACATAAATAATTTTCTCCATCTAATTGAGGTAAATTCCAAGCATGACCTGGTCCATCTTCCTCATAATCAATAATTTGAAAATCGTTTTCATCATATCCCCAATATCTGGCAAATTCTGCTCTATCTTTTCTACCTCTGATTATATTCTTAACTTTTATTCCAAATTCACTTGAAACATTTTTTACAGTATCCGAATAACCTGCGCATACAGTCTTCCCCTTTACTAAAGCATCATATAAATTTCTACAGGTTATTTGAAGCTTTTCATCCTTTTCTCCTTCTTCTGTTATAGCATAATAATTATATTCTATTTTTTCTCCTAAAAGCCTATACAATTGAGCAAATATTTTCTTTTCCCTGTCTTTCTCATTTTCTTCTGGAACTTCAACTTGCTTAACGATTTCATCAATTTTTTTCCTAATTTCAAGATATTCTTCTCTCGTATAAGGTTCTTCTTGATTATCCCATTTTCTTTCTCGATTTTCTGAATCAATAATTTGGATTACTTCTATATCCGGATGACTCATCAAAGTTTCTGTATCTAATTGACCAGTTGAAGCAATGATTAGTTTTTTTATTTTTGAGATAGGATTGAATTTTGTTTTACCACTATTTAATCTATCTATTATATCTTTAGAGGCGGTCAATTGAAAATTCTCCAAACGATTCAAAATCTTAACAATATCATCAATTTGATTGTCTGGTATATCTAAATTACTTAAATCTAATTCCTTGCTATTGCTAACAATAGCAAAAGCAAGTTTATTATATAAACTTTCAAGAGAAGAAAACGAAAATCTTCCGTTATGTTTTTCAATTTCTGCAACCATTTCTTCGTTGATATCATTTTCAACTGGATTACCAGAAACATCAATTCCAACATTTGATTCTAATTGGGAAAAGATTTCCATATTAGCAATATTGGCATGACATAATCCTAACACGCTTATTTGATGAAATCTTGAAAATAATTCTGGTTTTTCTTTGGAAAAATCTACTCCTCGGATAAAAATTTGTTTTATATCATTATTTAAAGAATGGATAAATGCAGTATCCATCTTTACACTACTTTGCTCAGTCATACCATTTTCGACCATAAAATAAAATCCATCTAAATGCATTTCTTCTAACAATTTAGATAATTCTTGCATCATTTCTTGTAATTTATCTGTTGAAAATTCAGCCAAATTTAATTCAATTGGTAATTTTTTTATTTTTAATAAATCCTCTCTTGAAATTTCTGGCTTTTCTTCCTCTATTAATTCAATTCTATCCTCTAATGAATCTTCATTCATTTCATGAATTACTTTATTCAAATTCCTAATTAAACAATCATTCTTTAAAATCATATTTTCTCTCCATTTCACGATTCTTTTGTTCTACATCGCTCTTTTGAAACAATATCCCCTAATATTACAATATGCCCTTAAAACGCATTTTTAGCCATTTTAAGGCACTTTACCCTTCCATAATGGTTTATGTCTACCTTTAGGATAAACAAGCCTTCTAGGGGTTCCTAACGCTTCGTCAAAAAAGTCATTTTTCTGATACCTTACATTTTTATATGCCTAAAAAGCACAAAAAGGTACTTTTTTGCGTTTTTGCAGACTTTTTAATGATTTTTCTCTAAATTTTGAAAAAAATGGCTTAAATTTGATTTTTAGATTTTTTAAATATTCTTATTTTTAATAAAATCCTGTGTAAATTCTTCTGCTAAAATATCCATTTGCACCTCATCATAATAGTTTCCATTTACAAAATAACTTTGTCGTCTCCTACCAAATTCCTTAAAACCAACTTTTTTATAGCAAGCAATTGCCCTTTCATTAAACGAAAACACAGTTAGCATGATATTCTTCAAATTCAAATAGTGGAAACCATAATCTAACAACAATTGCAAGGCTTCTGTGCCATATCCACGATTTCTATTTTGGTCTTTCCCTATAAATATTCCTACTGTTGCGGTTCTACGTTGATAATTTATATCATGGATTCCGCAATTTCCAATCAATTCATCATGCTCTAGATTGACTATGCCAAAATGCAAATCACCTTTTTTAGAAGTTTCCTCAAGCCATTGTTTCTCATTTTCCACAGTAAAAATCTGACCACTTCGCCCAATTCCATCTGTCACGTTAAAATCCGATAACCATTCTACATATTTTTCTGCATCTTCAGCATTTACTGGTGATAAATAAATCTTTTCTCCAACTAATTTTTTGAAATATTTCATTTTTTCCTCCTAAATTTTCATTAAAAATTCTATACTTTTTACTTGAAACCCAAAGTTTTCATACAAATTTATTGCCTTTTTATTTTCTTCGTTTACTGTCAAAAATAAGTCTGTACAACCATTTTCTTTTCCGATTTGTTTGGCATAATTCAAACATGCTGTGCCAATACCATTTCCTCTTTTGTTTTCATCTACACAAATCGCATCTATCGTCAGATACTTTCGATATCTTATAATATGGGTTATTTTTTCCTTTATGGAAAACATCATATACCCCACAATTTCATCTTGTATTTTGGCAACCACAATAGTTTTATTTTTCAACATTTCTTCAAATTCTTCTTGTGTTATGACTTCTTTTACATCTAAAAATAAATCTGGTCTCCATTGAACATGAATTTGATGGACTTGTTTGGCTAATTTATTGATATTTTTAAAATCTTGTAATTTTGGAATTTCTATTGTTATTTTCATGGTTTCCTCCTATCACTCAAATTTTTCCTTAATCATCCTAGCAACCTCTTCTGCTGAAATATTGGTATTATCAATTTTCAAATAATTCTTAAATAGTTTCTCTCCTTCTCCTGGTTCAGAATTTAGCTTATGTTTTTGCATCGATTTTAGTAACTCCTTTTCGCTCCACTCCAAATCTCTTTTAGAAACTTTATATTTCAGACGATTTTCTGTCTTATTTCTTTTCAACCTTTCTTCTAAAGAAGTTTCTAATTCTATCACATACGCCTCTTCAAAAAGCGCCATCCATTCATCTGTTTCTGCTTTTTCCTTTTCAAAATCATTTCCAAAATCAAAACAACCTGTAAAAATAATTCCGTTTTTCGTCACTTTTAGAAAATTCCTCAAAAATTTGCATACGAAATAATTTATTTAATTTTTTAAATTGTTCACTACTATACTCAAATATATTCAATAATAAATCAATTGTCAAGTGATTATACAGCAATTTATAGCCAAGCAATTTGGCAAGTTCCTGTCCAACCGTCATTTTGCCAACTGCTTGCGGGCCGATAATTAATATAAATTTTGGCATTATATTCCTCCTTTAATAACTCACATATTTCTTCTATCTACTCCCTCGTTAAAATAAGGATTATTTTATATTCTATCACAATTCACAAAAAAATAAAATAAGTTTAAAAAAATACACATTTATCTGTTTAAAACCATTAAAATACACAAAAAAGAAGATAGACAAACTATCTACCTTCTTAAAAATCACAAAGACTGAATTATTTTTCTGATTCTCCTTTTTGACCAATTGGAATTGTAACAACTTCTACTTTATCACAATGCATACAAATTCTCTTCTCAGATCCTACTGATGAAGAAGTAGATGGCTTGATTAATACATATTTCCAATCATGACCTGCAATATCGTTTACTGTTTTTTCAAATCCGCATTTTTTACATACTTCTTTTCCAATTGCTGTACAAGTATCTTCTACTGTTGTTTTCATATCATGAGCTGCTTTGATTGTTTCTTTCGTTCCACATTCTGTACATTCTCTTTCTCCGTCTGTTAAAGTACCGTTTTTAGCACAAGTAGCTTCTTTCGTTACTTTCCAAGTATGACCTAATGCATCAACCTTTTCAGTATAACCACATCCATCTCTTTTACAAGTTTTGGTTCCATCTACTGTACAATTTGGTTTAGCAGCATCGTTAGCATAATCTAATTCATGACCTAACGCTGGGATTGCTTCAGTTGCTCCACAATTTACACATAATTTTTTACCATCTGCTGTACAAGTTGCTTCTTTTAGACCAAGTGTACTATCAGCTGAAGTTGTTGTCCAAGAATGGCCATCAAGAGCTTCTGACCAAGATGTTTTACATTTTGAACATTGTAACTTTCTTTCTCCTTTTGTTTCCACTTGAGTAGCAGAATTACAGCTACCAGCTATTGAACTTAATGTTGTAACATATGCTGGGTTATAATCACCATCTTCTGATTTTGGATGACCTGTTGCTGGAATTACTTCCTCTTTTTCAACATGTTTACATTCTGTACATGCTGTTACTTTCTTTCCTTCTTTTAAACAGCTTGGTTCTACCGTTGTTTTAGTTGCTAATGTATGAGCAATTACTGGTAATTCTCTTTCAATTTCAGCATTACATGTTTTACAATTAATTTTTTCTGCACCTTTTTCTGTACAAGTCGCTTTTTTTACAACAGTTCCAGAACCTACAGCGATTCCTTCTATATCATGACCTGTTGCTTCAATTGTTTGTGTTTTTGTTTCTGTACAATTTGCACATTTAATTAAATTTTTACCATCTTTTACGCATGTTGCCGCTGCTGTTCCTAAAACAGTTGCACCATTTTGAGTGTCAAAATTGTGTTCTGTTTTAGCAATTTTTTCTGTTTTTGTTCCAGCACAACCTGTCACTGTACAAAAATAGGTTCTTTCCCCTTCTTGTGAGCAAGTAGCTGCTCTTGTTACTGTTGCTTGTTCATCTGAACACCAAGTATGTTCTGCTTTTACTTGTGTAGTTTTTTTACTTCCACAAGCTACACAACTTGCAACTGCTTGACCTGGCGTTGTACAAGTTCCCTTTTTTACAACTGTTGTTTTTCCGTAAATATGAGACTTTGCATTAGCACTTCTTCCTTCTTTAATACCATGACGTACATAATGATTAAAGATAGAAGCATAATCCTTACCAAATGCAGCTTTTATATCTCCATATTTTGCAGCATAATGTTTTACATCAAAAGTTTTTGATGTTGGTCTGTTTTCTCTTACACCATAATTTACAAAGTGATTGTAAGCAAATGCACGTGCATCAGCTTTTGAGAAATTTTTTGTTGCTGCTTTTAAATCTGCATTATTGTTTAAGTAGTATTCAACATCAAATGCAGGTGATGCAACTCTTCCTTCTTTGATTCCATAATTGTAGAAATGAGAACTTAAATAATCAGCTTTTGTTCCATAAGCTGCTTTTAAGTCTCCATATTGGTTTGCGTAATATTCGCTAT
Organism: uncultured Clostridium sp.; assembly: GCA_948435735.1. GTDB lineage: Bacteria > Bacillota > Clostridia > TANB77 > CAG-508 > Scatovivens. Next base: position 41,956 of record CAOJGX010000005.1, on the reverse strand, counting down.
CAAATGTAGCATCATATACATTAGCATTCGATGCTATTGTATGAATCATAACAAAAGATGCTACTAATAAAATAATTCTTGTTACTTTTTTTACATTCATTTTTCTTTTACCTCCTATTTTTTACATAACAAAATACGTTCTATAGTATAATTCTAAGTAAAATATAGGCCCCCTCCTTTCTTCTAAATTTACTAAAATATTTTGTTATGAAATTATTATAACACATATTTTTTATTTTGTACACATTTTTGTACACTTATTTTTATTTTTTTTTTGTGTACACTATAAACAGGTGATGAATATGGAAAAATTACAGATTAAAAATAGTAAAAAAGGCGTTGACACCATTACTAGAACCATACGAATCAATGGCCACACGTTTGATAGAATTACTGAAATTGCAGAAAAAAATAATATTAGTTTTAATAATGTTATTAATCAGATTATTGAATATGGTCTAAATAATATGGAAGAATAACCACACAGACATGAAAAGTAAAAAACAAGAAAAAGAAGCTATACTACAGCTTCTTTTTCTTGTTTTACAACTTGTCTACTTCTTTTAACTAATTCAAATAATCTTACCGTTGTTTTTAATGTCATAAGCGAAATGACGGTAACACCTAGAATGACCCAAATCATACTAACTTTTAACAAAGTGGCTGATACAACAAAACCTAACAAAGTTTGACCAATTTTTCTTGCTAATTCTAAATGGGCAAATATAGCTTGTTGTTCTTCTGGGCTTGTTACTTTTAGCATTAAATCTTGAATATAGATTTTAAAAGGATCTCGTACAGCCAAAATCATGAAAAAGCCACACGACATGATTCCAATTTTCAAAATGATATTATTTTCGATAAAGTCTCCCACAATAATTAACACAAAAGCAAAAACAAGACTTGCTGTTAAAGCAATATTAATTTTATCTTTTAATTTTCGATAGAGTCTATCAAATAAAACATTGGAAACAATCCTTGCAATACGAGACATCAAAATAATAATACTAAAATAACTAGCTGTTTTGGCTGCATCAAAATAGGTTCCCAGTTGATATTGGATAAATAGTTTGCTGTTACTTTGACCAATACTAACAGCTGTGTAGAAAAAGGCGTAGGATAAAATCGCAACATAGGCAATCATTGAGATTTTTCCATGGGTTTGTTTGATTTCTATGGTTGGAATTTTATTATTTTTGGTTATATCTTTCATCGTTAACGACATAAAAAAGCAACCTGCACAAAGCAAAATATTTAAAACCATTGGCAGATAAGCATTTATGTTAAATAAAAAACCTGAACCAAATGCAATTACTGCTGTAATCACAGCATATGCAATATTGGATTGATTTCGTATATGTACATATTCGCTTTCTCTTCCCACATAAATTAAATTATTTTTTAACATAATCCCTTCCATATTTTTTACTACAAAAGCAATTTCATGAAATAGCCTTCCCAAAACTAATAGACTAAATGTATTTCCAAATGTCAATAAGATAGCTGAAATGACTAAGGAAAAAGCTCCTAATCTACAGAAACAGTATTTCCAACTTTATGAACTATTTTTAAAAGATATGGCTGAATGATAATTCCAATTGCTGAAGGAATCGTTGTTAATAAAGTAATTTGCGTAGCTGATAAGTTTCTTACAATCGTCAAAAACAATGTATCAACAATCGCCCAGAATACTAAATCGCCAGTGAGTGACGAAAACCATATATATTTTGTGCAAAATCGATTGATATACTGCTGATTATACTTTTCTATTTTTGCATTCACTTTTTCAAAACCTTCTTTCGTATACTAATTATATTCCAATTTTTTGTGACAATTTTGTAGCTTTCTTAATTTATTTTCTTTATGAATCCACATGATTTTGGTATAAATTAATTGATACAGCATAGAAACAAGCTGTGCAATAGCCATGCAATAAGGAGTTACTAAAGTGGCTGATAAAATCATTCTAATTAAATTAGCAATTTCTTTATGGATGGTCGTTTTGGTTGCAGAATATTCCAATTGTAAATAACACGTTTTTGTCATATAAATCGGATACATGATAAGCATCAACACTTCAGCACCTATCAATAGAAGTGCTATTTTCAAATCTGGTTGATATTTACCATATAAGGTGATTGTCATAATAGCAATCGACACCAATAAAATTCCTTCTAATTGATAAGAATTTTTTAAATGGTTTCGATAAACAAACTTCTTTTGAGGAATATCTACTTTGGCTACTGTCTTAACAGCACAAATCATGTCCCATTGCATATCTGTGACTAAAGTAGCAAAAGTAATTGCTAATACATACTTTTCTCCAAAAGAAAACGCATTTTTTAAACCTAATAAATAAATTAAAATAAATGTAATTCCATTAAAAAACTCCACCGAATCATATTTTATGGCTTTTCGTAACTGAAATCTAAATTCAAATTTGTCAATATTCGTTATCAATAGCAACGCTATATAAATAAACAACACACACAAAGAAAGGCTCACGGTTATCTCTTGACTTTTTGTCAAAAGTGCCAAACCAATCACACAAACAAAATTAACAACATTAAATCGAATCGCAATGCGATTGGCTTTTTTATTTTCTTCCTTATAATACAATTTCGTTAAAATTAACTGCAAAACAAATTGTAAATAAATCTGTACAACCGAATATATCCCAAATACGCGATAAATTTGGGGCTCCATATTCATAAAGCGGATATAATTTTCAATTCTACAAACAATTGTTCCAAAAATAACTGCCCCTATTATCACACCTAAAACAATTCCAAAATCAATTGCATTTTTATCCTTTTCCTTACAAGCTAGAATATTGGCACCCGTCCCAAATATGGATTTTAATAGAACTGTTACAAATTGTAAAGGATAGGTTAAGGAAAAAACGTTAATTAAATTGGCATCTAATAAGATTCCAATCAAAAAACATTGTGCAATGGGAACAACTGATGTAACAAAAATATCGAGACTCACTCGTAACATTCGGTTCATTTTTTCCTCACTTTTACATAAATATTTTTTATTATATCATAGGCATTCTAAAACATCTATAACATTCGGTTTACATTTTGGTTACAATTCTGTATCATTGTATAAAAAGCAAAAAAATTAAGGCTCACGACCTTAACTCTTTTAATCTTCATTGCTTGCTTTTTTCGTAATCACTTCTTTTCCGTCATAATATCCGCAATTGGAACATACGGTGTGTGGTAATACTGGTTCATGACAGTGTGAACATGTTCCTAAATTCTTTTCTTCTAACTTCCAGGTTGAACGACGTAAACCTGTTCTTCTTTTTGACCATCTTCTTTTTGGTTGTGCCATTTTTATCCCTCCTTCTTAAAAGTACTTTATCTATACTTAATTATCTTATTTTTTAAATTGACTTAATTAGTATACAACTATTTTTTTTGTTTGTCAAGATATTTTGCAAAATTTTATGGCGGAGAGTGTGGGATTTGAACCCACGGTAGGCTTTCACCTACACCAGTTTTCGAGACTGGCACCTTAAACCTGGCTCAGACAACTCTCCTTATATACTAATCTTCTTGCTCTTTGCTATTGTTTGCTTCTGGCAATGCCAGAACTTCTTGTTTTTTGTTGAAAGCAAATAGCTTTTTAATTTTTTCTATCATCATTTCCAAATAGGAACCTACTAAACTTTCTTTTAATAAACCAGTTTTAAAAAATACACTCACTAATTTAGGATTAAAATCTTCCTCACAAAAATGATTTTTTCCCGTTTTTGGCTTGTGTGTTTCAAAAAAATTCTTATCACCCAACAAACAATATTCTGTTTTATTTTTTTTGATATTTTCTAAATCCAACCCTAAATCAACATTATACCATTTTCCCTCTAGTTCAACTTGGTTCCAGTAATGCTTTCTCTCTTCTTCTAAATCCTCTCCTGTTATCAAATTAGAATGAATGGAAAGACAATTCAAACAATTTTGTAAAAATTCACACATCTGCAAAAAAGTACACGTTTTACTTTTGATATCTAGATTTCCTGTTTCTACCATTTGAAATTCTTTTCCTAAGACCTTATAAATTTCCAAGAACTTCTCTACTTCACTTTCTGCTTTTACAGCATTTTGCAAAATATGTTCCATTTCTTCACGGATTTCCATAAAGTCAATAATATCAATACTTTTCCCTTTTTCAAATTCAATTTTTTCTACTTTTAATAGATTTTTAATTTTTCTAGCATTTTCTGTATCCAAACAAGAAAAATCTTTTACCATAACATGCAATTCTTTTTTATACTTTTTCAATAACTTGATGTCATACGTACGAAAATGAGCAACTGCTTCATGAAATAAAAGATAAATCCTATCCATTTGAGCAAAATTTACTTCTTTCGAAAATTGCTCTAAATCATCTGCTGCAATACTTAAGATTACTTTATTTTGAGCATCTATTTTAAGTTTGCAATCCTGAATTTCGTTTCCTTTTTTATCTGTTATATTCACAACAATATTTTTCTCACTTTTGCATTTTAACAAAATCTTGAGTTGCGAAAGTGGAATTTTATTGTTTATAATACTCATTTTCAAAAGTTTTTCATTCTTCTTCAAAAAAGACAATTCATCCAATTTCAAATTTTGAATATGCTGCAAATTTAACGTTTTCAAGTTTGTAAATTTCTCTAAAACCGTAACAGAAAGGCCCATCATATCGGTATTGGCAATATCGACCATTTCTATTTTTTCAGGCTCAACAATTCCATCCAAAAAATCTTTTACTTGACAAAAACGAATTTCATTTAAAACAAGTATTTTCAAATTGGTAAATCTTTTTAAAGCTTCCACTGATGGTAATTTTACCTGATTGAAAACAAGCTTTTCTAACTTTTCTGGCTTAAAAATATTGGCTAAAATTTTATCGCAATGTAATCTTGTATCACCTTCTAAAATCAGTGTTTTCACATTGGCACACAAGCTGATAATATTAAGCAATTTTGAACCTTGGTCTAAACTGGTCACTTTTAATACTTGGATTTCATCTAATTTGGTTGCCATAATTTCTTCAAAATTATCTAGGATTTTCGTATTTAATTCAAATGTTTTTGGTTCTTTTTCTTCCATATCCTCTCCTAATCATTTGTACCTCAAGTTTTGTTATTATATCATAAAAATTTTTATTTGAAAAGTAAAATTTACAATTCTTCTTTTATTTTTTTAGCTAACGTCAGATTAATTCCCTTTACCTCAGCAATTTCCTCTATCGTAGCCTCTTTTATTTTTTTCACACTCCCAAATTTTTGTAATAATGCGGTTCTCTTTTTTTCACCAATTCCCGAAATTGTATCTAGTTTTGACTTCGTCATTTCTTTATCACGTACTTTTCGATGATATTCAATCGCTGTTTTATGCACTTCATCCTGCAAATTCGTAATAAAATGAAATAATGGCTCTGAAATGTCAACTTCTTCTCTGTTCGCATTCATTAACGCTCTCGTACTATGTTTATCATCTTTAACCATCCCAAAAACTGGAATTTCATGCTCCAATCCATTTTCTTTTAATGCATTTTGAATCGCACGAATTTGCGTAATTCCACCATCTGCCAAAATCAAATTCGGTAACTTTCCAAAACCACCATCCGGATTTTCTAAAGAATGTTTCAAACGCCTTGAAACAACCTCTTCCATACATTTCGGATCATCTTGAGCCAGCACTGTTTTGATTTTAAAACGTCTTGACAAATTTCTTTTTATCACGCCATTTTGTGCCACACACATACCAGCAACAATAAAACTTCCTGCTATATTGGAAATATCAAAACTTTCGATTTTCGTTGGCAACTCTGCTAAATTCAGCACTTCCTTCAATTCTAATAAAATCTCACTTTTATCTTTCAATTTATTTTCTAGCGTGATTTTACTATTCATTTCCGCCATTTCAACAAATCTCAACTTCTCGCCTTTTTGCGGACTTTTTAATTCCACTTTTCTGCCAGCTTTATCAGACAAATATTTTTCAAGAGTTTCCTTTTCTTCTAATGCAAATCGCATCATAATTTTATTGGGCAAATCCTGTTTTTCAAAATAAAATTGTTTGATAAAACCAGAAATGATTTCTTCTTCTGCCATATCCTTCAAGTCATTAAAAAAATAATGCTCCCTGCCAATCATTTTACTACCACGAATAAAGAAAATCTCGATACAAACTGTCATCTCATTTTTCGATAAGCCAATCACATCAATATTATGTTCCGAAATATTCGATACTTTTTGCTTTTCCGAAACACGCTCAATTGCCTGCATACGGTCACGAATTTCAGCTGCCTTTTCATAATCTTGGTTTTCTGCACATTGCTTCATTTCCGAATTTAGTTCTTTCATAATCGCATCAATTTTGCCCTCTAATAACAAAATAATTTGGTCAATCTGTTTATGATATTCCTCTTTCGACACATACCCCATACACGGCGCCAAACATTTTTTAATATGATAATTCAGGCAAGCTCGATCCTGATTTTTAAAACTCTTGCATTGTCGTACTTGAAAACGTTCTTTGATAAAAGCAAGCATTTCTTTTGCACTTCCGGCTACTCGCATAGGGGCCAAAATATTTAGCACCATCGTTTTGCAGCTTTCGTGTCATAAAAATACTTGGATAATCAGCTTTCACATCAATACGAATATACGGATATGTTTTATCATCTTTTAACAGCACATTAAAACGAGGTCGATATTTTTTGATTAAATTACACTCTAAAATCAAAGCTTCATCTTCACTACTGACAACAATATATTCAAAATGGTCAATTAAAGAAACCATTTTTTCAATTCTAGCCGTCTTGTTATTTTTGCGGAAATATTGACGGACACGATTACGCAAAATAACAGCTTTTCCAACGTAAATAACATCATCATTTTTATCTTTCATGAGATAAACGCCGGGCCTTTTAGGAAGCTTTTTTAATTCTTGTTCGATGTTAAACAATTTTTTGAGGTTCCTTTCTTAGAATTGGGTTTAAATCGATATAGGTATCGACTCCTACGGTGTTTCAATGTATCCTATATACGGTAAATTTCTGCCAATTTCATTATAATCAAATCCATAGCCAATAACGAATTTATTGGGAATGACAAAACCTGTATAATCAATTTTGACATCAACCTCACGTCTTTCTTTTTTATCGGCTAGCACTGCTAATTTCAAAGACTTTGGATGTTTTGTCATCAAATATTCTTTTAAATAGTTTAGGGTATGACCTGTGTCAATAATGTCTTCTACAATTAAAACATCTTTTCCTTCAAGACTATGGTCTAAATCCTTTTTGATATTGATTTTTTGTGTACTTTCAGTTCCTTCGTAACTAGAAACTTGCATTACTTCTAATTCAATCGGTGTTTTCATCTTCTTGACTAAGTCAACCGTAAAGAAGATCGCTCCTTTTAAAACAGAAATCACCGTTACCGTTTTCCCCTTGTAATCTTCATCAATTTGTTTAGCAAGTTCAGCAATTCTTGCTTGTAATTCCTCTTCTTCATATAATACTTGTACATTTTCTAGCATTTTTGATTTCCCCCTAAATACTTTTTCTTTTTTATTTGTTCTATTCTATCATCTTTTTGCTTTTTTTGCAAAATTTTTTAGAAGTATTCCTACAATCAACACTCCCAATAATAAGATTGTCTCTAGCGTGTGATTTACATTTGCTTCTACTTTTGGGGCATCACTTTCTGATTTATTCTCTTCCTCAAACCATATGCCATTTTTTTGCATTCTGGCATTTTCTTCGCTTTCTTGCAAAATCCCCGCATAAGCATAATTATCTTGTAACATATACGTTTTGGCTAATCCTTTTTCTAGCAATTTAGCTTGAAGCAAACTATCATCCACCCAAATCCAAGCCAAATGTCTGTTATATTGATCGGTTTTCGATGCATGGGTATCATATTGCAATTCTATTTTGTTGGCATTTTGTAAGCTTTCTTCTGTAAAATCACTAGCCTCTTTGCCAAATGGCTCTTCTGCTTTGGTTGGGTGAACTGTTTCTGGGGTATCAATTCCTAGAAATCGAACTGTAATCACTTCCCCATTAAAATCAAATTTTGCGGTATCTCCATCTACTTTTTCAGCAAATTTTACTTCTATTTTTTCTGTTTTTATCTCATCTGCTAAACTGATTTTATTCAAATTTTCATCATAATAAACCGCTGTTTTCACAATTTCCCACTTTTGCTTTTCCTCATTCCACTGAACTTCGTGATAATGACGTTCTCCCTCTTGTTTATGATAACCATAATGTTTGCCATCTCGCTCCACAATTTTATCCGAATTTTTCTCTTTCCAACCTGTAATGTTCCCACCATGAGCCTGTGCTGTCATTGTAACACATAAAAAAATAGTTAGTACAAATATTATTTTATTGATTTTTTTCATTGGTTTCCTCATTTCTTATTTTTTATAACTCAATCACATCCAAATCATCTGGCACAACTACATTTCCCTCAAAATACTGTTTGGCTTCTGCCATATACAAACGTTTTCTATTTTCCAAATCATTATCATTGGCATGATACAATACCAAATTTTTCACTTTTAAACTGCTTGCTATTTCTGCAGCCTTTTTTACAGTAGAATGCTTTTTCTCATATGGCTTAAATTCTTCTGCTTCAGACTCCATACAAAAAGCTTCATGTAAAAACCAATCTGCATTTTCCACTTCATCTCTTAACGCTTCGTCAAATGTTTCATCTCCCAAAAACACAAATGTTTTTCCATTTGCTAGGGTTGTTTTAAATCCAAATTGTGGATCTTTTTTGGCATGCACATCTAAAAATTTAATGCGATAATTTAAGATTTCTCGTTCTTCTTTATCTTCTACAACATGGAAAATAATTCTATCATCAATCAATTTCGTAAATTTTTCTGGCAAGACTTCAAACATAATTTTGCGAATAGTAGTTTCTAATTCTTGGTGCATATAAATATTCAAATTTCCATCATATTGGTTATTTGTAAAAAACTTCTTCGCATAACGTATGATCCAAAACAAACCTAATATGTGATCTGTGTGCTTATGAGATAAAATAATATGATGGATTTTTCTAAAATCTATTTTAGCATCTCTTAATTGTTTGATAATTTGCAAACCTCCGCCGGCATCAACTAAAAGGTGTTCCCCCCCTAGATTTTCAAGGGTAAAGCAGGTGTTAAAACAATCGAGTGTCATGGCATGACCCGTTCCTAATATATTTATTTTTTCCATTTTTACTCTCTCTTTCTTTATAAAAAATTTGTATTTTTGAACTATTAAGGAATCCTTAATAGTTCAAATTTTACCTACTTTCACACAATTTCCTCTATTTTATGTGATATCAGTTTCAAATCCTCCAAAGAATTCCCTTCAAAAACATATGGTTCACAATTTCTTATTTTCAATTTAAAAACCTTCTCTTTAGGCTCTAAATTTAATATCGCTAAAAACATACATCTTATCGTACAATAATGTGAAAAAATTCCAATCGTTTCATCTTTTTGAAAATCTAAAGTTTTCAGAAATTCCATAACACGTTTCATCACATCCGTATAATTTTCACCTTCTGGTGCTTTTTGTGTAAAACTATCTTTAAAATTCATATAATCAGAATCTGTATAATATTTTTCATATTCTGGATTTTGCCTAATTTCCTCTTTTGTTTTTCCCTCAAAAATACCTAAACATCTTTCCCTCAAATTGGAAACTATGACATATTCAAAATTAGGTTTTGCTAGTTTTGCCGTATCAATTGCCCTTTTTAAATCAGAAACATACACTTTATGAATACTTTTGATTACTTCATTTTTAGCTAATTGTTTTGCCTGTTGCTGTCCATTTTCAGTCAAATCTGCAAACTCATTATTTAAACAACCAATACATAATTTCAATCCATTTTTCATTGCTAAATTGGCTTTCGTTTCACCATGTCTTATCAAAACAATTTTCATATTTGCTCCTTTTTGAACAATTAAGGAATCCTTAATTGTTCAAATTATCAGATTTTACAACGATTTTCTCTACTCCACTTCTATTGTTTCTTCATTTTCCAATATTTCATATTCTACTTCATATTTCTCAAACATTTCTTCTACGACTTTAAAATCGACTGGATACTTTGGACTATCTGCATGCAACGGAATGACTAATTTAGCATTGGCTTCTTTGGCAAATAAACTCGCCTCAAACGGACCCATTACCACGCCATTGTCTGAAATAGGAACGCATAAAATATCACATTGATATTCGTTTTCAAAGCAAATGGTATCACTGGTAATATAGATTCTGTTTTTCTCATCATCTAGGATATAACCAATATTTTCGATAACCTTTGCTCCTGTTTTCATTGGTGGAATATAGCCGTGTTCTGCGTGCACAACTTCAATTTTGATGCCATCTAGGTCAATGGTATCGTTTTCTTTTACTACGTTAATTGGCAAGCTTGGATGTGCCTTTTGCACTTCTTTACTAGAATAGATTTTAATCTTTTTATCCAACTTCTCCAAGACTTCTGTATAACAATGGTCTCCGTGCTTGTGAGTAACCAAAATCACATCTACCTCGTTCCAAATTTTAAAATATTCCTCCTTGTACTTCAAGTTTCCTGGGTCAACCAATACTTTTTTTCCTTTTGTTTCAATCAGTAAACAGCTTTGTGGAAATTTTGTAATTTTCATCATATTTTTCCTCCCTTTTTAATAAAAATTTCTATTTTTGAACGATTAAGGAATCCTTAATTGTTCAAATTTTCATCTATCTTGTAAATCTCCATTGCTTAAAAAATTTGCATAAACCATTTTCGTTTAATGAAATCTGGAAAATTCCATCAATTTCTTGTTTTTGATTTGTTTGTGTCATAACTCTTGTCATTTGCCAATTAATCATACAATTTTCTTCATTAAAAGCCACAATCTTAAATTGATAATTTATATCTTTTTGATTATCAGCAACAACATTCCATAAATTTGTCACTTCTTCAAAATTACTACATGGCTCATCCATCGGATTTTCATAATACGCAACATCTTTTGCTAATAATGATAGCGTTCTTCTCCAATCTAAATTTTTCCATGAATCCATAAAATCTCTGGTCCATTTTTCATAAGTTTCTTTTAACATACTTTCACAACCTTTCTATATTTTTATCTCCAATTATGCAAGAGCCTCTTGCACAATTGGAAATTTAATTTTTTGAACTATTATACTACATTATGAGTTCAAGTAATTTGTGCAGTCATTGACTGCACGAATTTGAAGTCCTCCTACTGAAAAATCATGACAATTAGAAAAATTTCTTCTATTAGAACTTTATAGTATTTTGTATATTTTCAGGTATTTTATCTATAACCCTATCTTTTTCATTTATAATACCAAAAAATTCTATATCATCTTTCTTCATCAAGGACACTCTTTTCTTTTTCTTTCAATCTTTCTGGTAAGATTACTTCTGGAACTATAATTTTTCCGTTTTCAATTTGAACAATTGGAATGTACTCCTTATAATATCTTTGTAACTCTTTACTGTCATACATTGGAAGTATAACTTGATGAATTACTTGTCTAAAATATTCATTCTTTATTTCATCATATTTATATGGAATTAAGTTCTCTGCTATTTGTCTAGGTATTCCATTTTTATTTTTAACCAAATCATTAATTCTACTTGCCCTTAAATCATCATATTCACTTTGACTTACTACTTTTTTTCTATATTTTCTTCTATTATTATCATCTAAAAACAATATATCTTCCCACGGAATTAAATAAGTTTCGTGAGAGGCACTTCCATGACTTAAATAAGAACCATCCCAACCTTTACCAACATAATCTATAATTAATTCTTTTTGTGCTCTATAATATAAATAAAAACTACCTTCTATTTTGTATGTTGGACAAAAATTTCCATCATTCCAATATATTATTGCAACTCCACTTGAGTCTAATTCATTGGATTTCTGTCTTACTTCTTTTATATACTCAAATATAGTTTCTCTATTTCCATTTTTTCCACTGACACCAATAGGAATATCTCCTATCTTTGCATCTGAACGCATACAAAAATCATTTTGATCTTTATAGGTATCTAATAATGCTTGTATTTCATCTTCACTTTCCACTACAAAAAAATTAGAAAATGTGGGTAATTTATATTTTTTTGCTACTAGAAACCCCTTTGCTTTTCCATATTTAGAAATATCCTTTATATCAGTTACTTTATTTGCATTTAGCATACTATATCATCTCCAATTTTTATTCTATTTGTGAAATTCTGACACTTATTACTCCTTCTTTTTCCAAAATGAACTATTAAGGAATCCTTAATCGTTCATTTTTATCAAATTTCATCCCATTTTATCTAATACACCGGTCGAAAAATATACAAGCCATCTTCCTCATAAAGCTTCTCAAACTCCATTTCATAACCACGTTCATTCATATCATTTTTCACAACAATATAATCAATTCCGAAGCTTCTCCAAATCACGATAATTTAACCAAATCAACATATTATCCGCTGCTGGAAGTTCAATACGTGTCTCTTCGTCTGTGATATTGATATTCATATGCTCATAACGATTATACGCTTGCTTTTGTGCCTCCGCATGTTCGCCAAGTAATAATTCAAACAAGGCTAAATTAGGATACACATTGGTTGAATCAATCGTACGAAGACCGTTTGCAACCATATAATTATTCAGATAAATTCCTGTATCATCACCAAGCCATAAAGCATCTGGGTCGTTTTGCCTAATTTCTGCAAATTTGGCACAAATCGGCTTTTTGTAAATGATATCTGTTGTACGAATCACTGGATTGACTGCAATTCCTGTTATGAGCGCAATCAACATTAAAACAGCTAATGTACCATTTCTAATTTTTTCTTTGTCTATATTGAAAATACCAAATATCGCAATTCCAAATAAAATCGCTGAAATCACAATTTTTAACCATCCAAAATAACCTGGTAATGTGCATGTTATCACTGCTTGGTACAGCATATAGGCAACTGCAAAGATGGGTAAAATATAAGCAATTTTACTTGGTATCCACTTCGTTTCTTTGGTCATTGCTCCAAACAGATAAATCAGCATATAAATTTGAATCGTACCTAAGGCAATTGTCGCTCTTGGTGCAGTTGTCATAGACATTAAGGAGCATTTGGCTAATATTTCTGGAAATCCCCATTTGCACCAAATCGTTAGAAAGATACTGATCAGAATGGTTGGAATAAAAAATTTCCAATGTTTTTTCTCTTTTCGGTTTCGTATCATAAATATAACAGAAAGCAAGATTGGCAACGGATAAAATGACAACATACTAGAAGCTTCACAAGGATTTGGGCAATATTTATAGGCAAAAAACAAATTATAAAAATACGCATACAAAATCGTTGCTCCACCGCCAACTTCACGTCTTTCACCGGGATAATCGGTATTCATAATCGCAGAAATCGTGTCACCCGATAAACGGAACCAACGTACCAGCAAGCCTGCTACACATAATAACGTTATCACAATTACTATACAATCGTAAAAATTGATTTTGTAGCCATTTTTGAAATTTCGTATCATCAGCCAAATAAAAATCGCTAGAAATACATAGGCAAACGAAACCTGCCAAGCTGGATATAGAATAAAAATATACGAAGTAATGGCAATCATTTCGCCAATCGCACATAAATATTTGACGAATTTTTTATTTGTGGTCATGAATTTGTTTAATAAAAGCAAAATAATTTGCCCCCAAATTAAGGTATCCATGCAGTACCACCACTGCGTTGCTGCGGAAAATGTGATGAGAAGCATGCCACATAGTGAAATGCGCTTCTTCTGGTTGGTTAGTAGCATACATATTTCAAAAGAGCCAAGTAGCATGGCTGTTAAGCGAATATACCAATAAAAACTTAGACCGTAATCATTGCCAAGTAATAAAAACATGATTTGGAATGGTTTGCCGACCATCAAAATATCTTTGACTGGGCTATTTACTAAAGTAAACATGTCGGTTGTGGTGCCTCTTAATTCATCATCAAAGTATTGATATTGGTCATTTCCAACGCCTTGTGATAAAATATACATAGTGGATGTTGCCCATTCGTCTGTTCTGACCATTCTAGCAAAGCCAAGTAATGGATGAAAACGGTTGTCGTCTGTTTCAGTTTGGAATTGGTCGTTGAAGTTGACAATGGAGGAACCAGATAGCTTGAATACCATGACAAAGATGAGAAATCCAGCGGCTAGTTTGTATCTTTGTCGGTAGATAAATTCGTATAAATCATTTAATTTAAAGACAAAATGTAAACCTATGAAGCCAAAAACGATGGTCATGATTAACATTCTGGTTTTGGAATCGTAGCTGTTGTCAATGTATTTGGTGTAGATGGCATATTCAAATAGAATGGAAGCAAGGATTGATAGAATCGCTACGCTTGCTAATTTTATTTTGGTGTATTTGCTTTTGGTTAAAAAATCTTTTATTGTTTCCAATTTTATTCTCCTTTTCTTGATAAATATAATCTATTTTTGTCGAATGATTTTCAAATTGGTATATTGACTTTTTTCATAAAATAGTATATAATATAGAAAATGACAATCCACAAACGTGGTTGCCAGTATATGTAAAAAACACATTGAACCGGCAAGTTACAGATGTGTTTTTTTGTTATCTACTTACTCAAAATTATAACCAGTATAATTAAGGTACATACTACGATAGTTTCGATAACTAAGCCCAATAAAAGTAAATATATTATTTCTAATAAAACTGCTTCTATCATTAGCACCACCTCGCTTTCTACAGCTAATCACTGTGAATTAAAAGTGGCAACCACATCTGCTTATTGCCATTTTCTATGTTTGCTATTTTACAACACTTTTTATCGTCTGTCTATCTATTTCACAAGACAAATTTCGACAATTACCATTTTATATCAATTTTTAGATAATCCACTACAAAACGATATAGCCAAACATACACTGTCGGTATTCCCATTCGATACAGCCAATGCACGCCCCAAATGGCAATAAATTTGATGCCTTTGGGAAAACAATGGGATATTTTAAAAAACTTCGATTTTCGCCAACTTGAAAAATGTTCGTCTAAATAGTTTGTCACTTCTTTGGTCATTTCACGCATGTTTACTGTTTTGTCATACGAAACCATATACATCCACGAAATGCCCAAATGTAAAAACGCCATTTCGTCTAAACAATCTCTAAATTCTTCATAAATGCCTTTTTTGATAGCATTTTCCTTGGTTACTAATAAATATTTTTTTAAATTGTCAATATCTTGCCTGTTCATATTATGAATTTGTGAACTAGAACGCAAATAATAATGATACAAAACATCGGGTATAAACGTTAATTTTTTGACGCCATCCATATAGGAATGAATCAAAAACAAGGTATCATTGCAGCCACGAAATGGCAAAAACTCTAAGTCTTTGACACATTGTCGTCTGTAAATTTTGTTCCACAAAGAAGGATTGGCATATACAATAAAATCGTCATTGAAGTCGACTTCTTTGTTCATGGTGCCATATTGTGTCATCTCGGTTGCAACGGTTTTGCCTGTGTCTAAATCGACTCTGTCGTAGCCACAAAAGGCAATATCGGCATCGTTTTTCTTGGCTGCTGTGTATAATTTTTCTGCCCACGTTATTTCTGGTATATCGTCATTATCCATAAAGCCAACATATTCGCCAGTTGCCTTTTTTAAGCCATACGTACGTGCTGACCATTCGCCACCATTTTCTTTATGAAAGACCTTCACTTTTTCAGGATATTTTTCTGCATATTCGTCTACGATTTCTGATGAACAATCTTTTGAACCATCGTCTACACAAATAATTTCAATTTCCTGCAAAGTTTGGTTGACTAAAGGTTCTAAGCATCTTTTTAATAAGTTTTCTGCATTATAAACTGGAACAACAATGGAAACCTTAATATTGTTCATTTTACTCTACATTCCCTTCTTTTTTTAATCTATGTTCACAATCAATTAAGCGCATTTCAAAATTCTGTTTTGAAGTTTTGATAATATTGTCCAAAATCAAACCAGAAAAAAGTGATTGCACCGAGCAAATAAAGAAAAGTACGCTTACTAACAACGTCGGAATTCTGACTAAACCAGAATGCAAAAATCCAATAAAAACTGGTATGAAAAAGGCTATTCCCAATCCCGCTAAAATCATTGCAACAATCGAGAAAAACGCTAATGGCTTATAGTTTTTATACAAAGCAAATATGGTTTTTATGACTTTTACACCATCTGAAATCGTATTTAATTTGGATTCGCTTCCGTTCTGGTCTGTCACGATATTCGATAATGACATTTTTGATTTTCAAGTTTTTATCTAAACTATGAATCGTCATCTCATTTTCTAACTCAAAGCCTTTAGACATAACAGGAAAAGTCTTCACAAAGCGATAGCTAAAGGCTCTGTAGCCTGTCATAACATCACGAATATCGCTGTTATAAATGGTATTGATTAAGATTCTTGTTAATACATTTCCAAAGCCGTGAAAACGTCTTTTATTTTCTGTAAAATATGTGGAAGAAAGCCTGTCCCCAATAACCATATCCACTTTTTCGTCTAGTACACAATTCACCATTTCACGTGCATTTTCGGCAGGATAAGTATCATCTCCATCCACCATAATATAGCTTTCTGCATCAATTTCACGAAACATGGTTCGGATAACATTTCCTTTTCCTTGCCTTGTTTCAAACCCGACAATGACACCTGCTTCTTTCGCAATTTCAACCGTTTTATCCTTTGAATTATTGTCATATACATAAATTTTTGCTTCTGGTAATTCTCTTTTAAAATCTTCAATTACTTTTTGAATTGTTTTTTCTTCGTTGTAACATGGTATTAAAACAGCTATTTTGTCCATTTTTTTACTTCATGCTAGTGTTTTCTAGCATATCTCCTTTCTTATTTTGATCAAATTTATATAAAGTTACAGCCAGCACTAGAGGCAAGCATGTAAACAAATAAAATACATAGCGATATTCAGTATTTAGCGGTCCTAGCAAAATCGTTAACCAATAACACAAAATTGGCAACAAAACCATACTAAACTGATATTGTTTTTGGTAAATTTGATATCCAAACAGGATAAGCATTATCCAAAATACAAATCCTGTACTAAAAAACATTCCGATTACTGGCACACCTCTTGCATTAATTAAGTCTTCCATAATACTGACAAACTTCCACTCAAAAATTGGTGTCAGTTCAATTCCCAAATCATTTTCCCATATACCACCTGTTACGCTCACTCTAACTTCTTCTGGATACCAATATCCTGAAGTATTACAAAAAAACGAGTCGATATAGCAAATTGGATATTTTAGCAATAATTGGAACCAGAGTCCAAAAAATTCGTTTCTGTTTTCAAAAAAGTATTCCGTATCCACTTGTCCTCGGATTGGGTCAGAAAGCCATGAAATATAGTGTTCTTCTAATTTGTCATCATTTGGAAAAAAGCGATGAATTTCATTTTTTTCGTTTTCTGTTAAGGTGTCTGCTTCAAAAATTCTGGTTCTTGCCATTTGTTGAAGTGGCACAGAATACATATCAATTGGTTCACATGGTGGAATTTTGAAGACATGGGTTACAATTGCATTAAATATCAGTACAATTCCTATTACTCCACCGCAGTAAACTTGCAACTTTGATTCGATTTCCTTTCAAAAAAATAATGAAAAATGGTGCTGTCATAAGAAAACTGTATAAAGCATTGTTTCTAAATAAAATTGTTATTAGCAAAATAATGGCTGATGCGGTCACTCTTATTTGGCTTGCAAAAAAGTTTTCTGTATTCGTTAATAATTCAATCAAGATGATGGTAACAAACAGCATCAAACCACCAAAAAAAGTATCTTTTTGCATCATGAGGCTAAGCATTGGAAAGGTTGGGTACACAGCAAAATAGAGTAAACTTAAGAGGCGATAGCCAATTCCTACTTTTTTTCTTGCCATATAATATAGTGTAAACGAAAAGATAAAAGCCATGGTTAACATTTGAAATATGGTATAAATAGCAACCCCTGCTTGTCTTGAATGAAATACGAAATTTCCTAAATCAAGACAGATTTTGATTAAGCCAATATGAATTAAAGGATGGTGCTGTGTCAGTGGCAATTGCCCCAATATTTGTCTGATTTGCATGATGGAATCATAGCTAGTAATGCCTGGAAAATATTTTAATAGATACGGTATCCAACAAATAAATATTAGTATGGTAACCAAGCAAATACTTCTTTTATTCTGTGTAAAAAATGGATATTCCACATTTTGCTTTGGCATTTGCCAATTTACCAATTTTGAAAACAATACGACTAAAATACTTGTATAAAAAATCGTAAGACCTACCAATTTCAAAACAGTAATCACCCAATACGCACCTAAAATGTCAATGGTTTGATGTAAAGCAATCGCCATGCCACAAACCTGAAACAAGGCAAACAAGACAGCTAATAACAACGCTGTTATTTTCAAGCGTTTATCCTTAATTTCTAAGGTTTTTTTGATTAAAACTACAGCTGTTGCATATAAAATCAGCCATGCTGTGCTGTTGCCTGAAAATTGATGCCAAAATCCATTTCCCAGTGTGATACTGACATTCATCCCACAAACTGCTAAACATGCTAATATTAAAATTAATCCAAATTTTAATATTGTTTTCACGCGTTTTCCTCCCCTTTTTCTTTCTTAAAAATAATCAATTTGCTAAATACAAAATTTAAAATAATCACAATGATATTGACAATAATTTTCATCATCAAATAGTTCCATTGTAGCATCGTGACAAAAATATTCATTAACACAATTTCAACAATAGCAGTTACTGTTCTACAACTGACAAAAGAAAGAATTTCTTTGAACAATTCTTTCATACCAGTTGTTTTCGAAGCAAATACATATAATTTATTAGTAACATAAGCAAATATCCAAGCTGCGATGATAGCAAGTACCGTACTTAAATTGACTTTCCACTCTTCTGGCAATTTGGCAAATAAGACATAATACGTAAATGCTGCTGTGACAATATTGACAATTGTGGAAAGCACACCAAATACGAGATAACGCATGCCTTCGCGATGATCTTCGTAAAGATCGGCTAGTTTGCCTAATTTTATTTTTCGTAAAATATTTAAACAAAATGTTTCTAATTGATCAATCATTTTAATTCCTTCTTCTTTTTATTCTGTAGGGGCGATTATCAATCGCCCGCGTTTTATTTGTTTTATCTGTTTTATTTGATTAAAAATTATATTGTCTCTTATTCTATTTAGAAAAAGACATTTTTATTATCCTACATCGGATGGGGCGGGCGATTGATAATCGCCCCTACATTTAAAATTTCCATCTGCGTGGGATAAATTGGGGTTGTAATAGGGGTCACCCTTTTGTAACAAATGGTTCCATTTGGTTTGAAAATTTTGGGTTTCTTCTTCAAATCTTGCTTTTTTTTCTGGCGTATCCTCATAGCCTCTCGTTTTTGATTCGTAATGTATCAATTCTATATACGGATTATATACCACTCGGTATCCTTTTTCAAGTATTTTTAAACAAAAATCGACATCATTAAAGGCAACCTTGAATAATGTTTCGGCCATAAAACCTACTTCATCATAAATTTCGCGTCTGCAAAATAGGCAAGCACCTGTGACTGCTGCTACATTTCGTGTGGCAGCTTCACGACCAAATGGGTCATGTGTACCATAGGGTAAGCCAACTAATAAATTTCCTGCTTTGCCAGCAATTCCATAGGCAATTCCAGCGTGTTGAATGGATTTGTCAGCGTAATAAAGTCTGGCTCCAACGGCTCCGATTTCTTTGTTTTGGGCATAGCCAAGTAAAATTTCTAGCCAATCTGGTGTTAATAGTTTAGTATCATTGTTGAGTTGTAAAATAAAATCACCTGTGGCATTTTTTAC
The DNA here is from genome assembly GCA_948435735.1 of uncultured Clostridium sp. Lineage (GTDB taxonomy): Bacteria > Bacillota > Clostridia > TANB77 > CAG-508 > Scatovivens. The sequence goes on along the minus strand of CAOJGX010000005.1, from coordinate 21,991 downwards.
GCCAAAATTAATGATTTTTGAGTAATTAAATTCTTTTTCTTTGCATTCTAATACACGAATTTTCGGATTTTGCTGGATGGTTTTATAAAAAGCAAAGGTTTCTTTTTCGGTGCTATTGTTCTCTAGGATTAGAATTTCGTAATTTTCATACGTGGTAAGTGTCAAAATCGATTTTAAACACTTTTTTAGACCTTGGTAATAATCTTTATTGGGAATTAAAATCGAAACCTTAGGTTTGCCTTTTACGGCATATTTGACTTGATAAATTCCCGGTACTTCTCCCGGATTTTTAACAATCGCTTCTTTTCCTGTTCGTTTTAAATGCTCTGCAATCACTTTTACGCCTGCTTCATAGGCATAATTTTTAGTGTCTGCTACTTTGGCTGTGGATTTTTGATGAGCTCTCCAGTGATATAAAACTTTGGGAATATGGTCAATATGTTTGGTATTTTCAGTTGCTCGAAGGACAAAATCAAAGTCTTGGGCACCATCGAATTGGCTGTTTAGTTTGCCAATTTGGTCAAGCAACGTTTTTTTGATAACCACAAAATGCGTGATATAATTATGACATTCCAACGTTTCTGGCGAAAAATCCGGCTTAAAATAGGGGTCGAAACGCTCACCTTTTTCGTCAATTTTGTCTTCATCGGAATAGATAAATTCTGTTTCTGGTTTGTCGTTGATGGTTTTTACGATTTCATATAAAGCAAATGGTGGCAAGGTATCGTCATGGTCAAGAAAGGCAATATAATCGCCTTGTGCCATTTCAATCGCTAGATTCGTATTTTCAGAAATTCCTTTATTTTCTCCTAAAAATCGATAGCGGACTTTACTACATCTTGAACACATCGCATAAATCGTATCATTTCTTTCTTGGCTTCCATCAGCAAAACATAACTCCCAATTAGAATAGGTTTGCACCAAAACAGAGTTTAACAATTCCAAAAAGAAATTTTCGTCTGTATTGTATAACGGAACAACAATGCTGATTTTGGGTTGCTTGGCAAATTTGTGTTTTTTCTGATTTTCTAGTTCCTCATCTGCTGGCTCGTTTTGCACAATCCACGTTTGATAAAGTTGTTTGGCAGATTGACGATTGACTTTTCCTAACAGAAAGATTCTTCCTATTATTTTTTTTATGGTTCTTATCATTCCATATCGTTTGATATGATAAAATATTCTTGACAATTTGTGTATTATCATATATTTCCCCTTTATTTTTCGTGATTAATTCTACATTTCTTCATGTGATAAACTTCTGTATCTAAGCTCAAATTGATATTGTAATAGGGGTCCCCTTTGTCTAAAAAATCTTGCCATCTTTCTTTGAAAGTATTGATTTCCCCTTGAAATCTTTTGATTTTTTCTGGTGTGTTTTCTTCGCCTCTGCTTTTGGATTCGTAATGGATGAATTCGACATATGGATTGTAAACTATTAAATAGCCTTTTTCGCGTATTTTTAAGCAAAAATCAACATCATTAAAAGCAACTGCGAGGGCCTCGGCCATGTAGCCAACTTCTTCATAGATTTTCTTTGGTGTCATAATACAGGCTGCTGTTACAGCACTTAAATTTTGAATCATACTTTCTTCAGCAAAATAGCCATGACCACTTTTGGGAATACTTTTAAAACGATTTCCTGCAACGCCTCCTAAACCAACGATAATCCCTGCATGCTGAATGGTTTCATCGGGATAATATAGTTTAACACCAACGGCTCCAACGTCCTCACGCTCACAAAAACCTAACATGATTTCTAGCCAATTTGGGGTTATTAATTCAGTATCGTTATTTAATTGAACCACATAATCTCCTGTGCAGTTTCGTACGCCGAAATTAACGATACCAGAATAGTTAAATCCCACTTGTGGATACTTGACAATTTTAATTTTCTTGTTCTCTTTTAGTTTTTCATAATAGTCAAAAATTTCTGTTGTTTCACTATTATTCTCAACAATGATGATTTCATAATTCGAATACGTAGTTTTTTCCAAAATGGAATGGATGCACACTTCCAACATTTCTTTTCCGTCTTTATTCGGAATGATAATGGATACTTTGGGCTCCTCTTTTACTTCATAATCAATGCGGTAAATTCCATTGATACAACCATTGGAAACCCTTCCCTTTAACCCAATTCTTTGCAAATGTGCTTCTAAAGCCTTGATGCCATTATCAAAAGCATACTTTTTGGCATTGCTATTTTCCATGGCAGTAGAGCCCTTATGTACACGCCAATGATACAAAACACGCGGAATATGCTTGATATTCTCTGGTTTTACGATTTCGGCCATACGCAAAAAAATGTCATAATCTTGAGCACCATCAAATTCAGCTCGAAAGCCACCTAGTTTGGCCATGAGTTCTTTTTTGAAGACGCTGAAATGACAGATGTAATTTTGTGAACGTAAGGTGTCTGGAGCAAATTCTGGTTTGAAATAGGCGTCTGAACGGTTGCCATTTTGGTCGATTTTGTCTTCGTCTGAATAGATAAATTCGGCGTTTGGATATTGATTTATGGTTTTGACAACTTCATATAAAGCATATTTGGCTAGGGTATCGTCATGGTCTAATAAGCCAAGATAGTCGCCTGTTGCCATTTGGATAGCTTGGTTTGAATTTTCGGAAATGCCTTTGTTTTCGTTTAAAAATCTATATTGGATACGTTCATCTTTATCAATAATTTTTAGTAATTTGAGGTTTTGTTCTGGCCCGCCATCTGCTAGGCATAGTTCCCAGTTTGGGTAGGTTTGTTTGATTAAAGAATCGACAAGTTCTTTTAAAAATTTTTCTTTGGTGTTGTACATGGGAACAATTAGGCTGATTTTTGGCATATTTTTGAATTTCTTTTTCGTTTGTGCTTTGATTTCCCAATCGCGGACTTCGTTTCCATGAATCCAGTCCCCGTAATCCCCATAGTTGACATCTCTTTCTCCTTTTAAAATACAGATAAATTTGCGTGTTCCAACTGTGATACATTTCCAAATAGTTTTAAAAAAACCATATTTTTTTATATAAAATTTAATTTGATTTTTGATGTGGTGAGTGTCTATCATTTTTCTTTTCCTTTCTTTCTAGATATTTTACTTCATATATTATAGGTTTTATCAATGATATATTGCGGTCTGTCACGACTTTCGTCATAAATTCTGGCAATGTATTCTGACATTATCCATATGGCCAATAATTGTACGCCAGCAAAGAAAGTCACCGTTAGCATAATCGAGGTCCAGCCTGGTACTAGATGATTCCATTTGCAGAAAAAGGACAAAATAGCATATATCAAAATAACAAATGAGATCACAAGCGAGATGATACCAAGAATGCCCACTAATTTTAATGGTTTTGTTGAAAAACTTAAAATCCCATCACCAGCTAATTTCACCATTTTACGAAATGGATATTTGGTTTTTCCTGCTACTCTTTCCTGACGTTCATATTCATACGGAATTTGCTGATAGCCAACCCAACTGAATAACCCTCTTAAAAATTTATTGTGTTCTGGCAACAAATTAATGCAATCGACCACTCTTCTGTCGACTAAGCGAAAATCGCCTGTATCTTTGGGAATTTCTGTTTCTGATAAGGCGTTTAAGGTGGTGTAAAAAAGTTTAGCAGTTAATAATTTGAAAATCGATTCACCTTTTCTTTTTTTGCGTTTTCCATAAATGACATCATTTCCATTTTCCCATAGCTTAAGCATTTCGGGAATGACTTCTGGTGGGTCTTGCAAATCGGAATCAATAATGACAATCGCATCGCCTGTTACATATTTCAGACCTGCTGTCACAGCTGCTTGATGACCAAAATTTCTGGAAAACGAAATAATTTTCACATGGGTATCTTGGTGTGCTAATTCGATTAACATTTCCAAAGTTTTATCTTTGCTTCCATCGTTTACAACAATCATTTCATATTCATAATGTTCTATTTTTTGCAGTACATTGGTTAATCTATGATAACATTGGTTTACTATTTTTTCTTCCCCATACATGGGAATTATGACAGATATTTTTTTCATTGTTTTCCTTTCAAAAATCCTTTTATTTTTTTGGCTGTTTGCCACCATTTTGTGTTTTGTTTTTTCTGAAATCTTTCGACTAAAAAATTGTATCTATTTTTGAAATCTCTTAAAACATTTAATTCAGCATTTGTGTTGATTAGTGTTACACGTAAATCGTAAACATCGGTTTTTCGTTGTAAATTGTCAATCCAACTTGTGTTTACAATTTCGTTTTTGATTGTTCCTGTATTTTCATAAATATTTCGATATTCTTCTTGCATTTTTTGAACGGTTTTAAACGCATAATTTTTGAAATTATGTTTGATTTTTTGATACCTATCTTTGTCATTTTTAATGGCTTCAATCTTTTCTAAAATCGCCTCAATTGGTATATCTAATGGAATAATCCAACCTAATTTATCTTGTTTTAGGCGGTCTGCAACAGCACCAATATCGTAAGCTAAAACTGGAATTTCAGCCATATAAGTTTCACTTAAGGTGTAGGAATATGTCTCTGGCCAAATCGTAAACATGCAGACTAAATCAATCTGATGGTCTATTAGCAATTGTGGCAATTCTCCTCTTTGATAAGTCCCGTGATAGGTATATTTTTCTGTGTTATTTTCCAAGGCTTTGTCAAAAGTTTTACCAAAAAGATGGATGTTGAAATCAGGATTTTGGGCAATTATTTTTTTCAAAACTTCGCTGCCTTTATGCTTTTCCATGGCTCCTACAAAGGCAATATCAAAGGTAGTTTTTTCTGATTTTTTCGATTTTTCTGGTAGCAAAACTTCTACACCATGTTCGATTACATCAATGTTTAACTTAGGATAGGTTTTTAAAAATAATTGTTTTGTATTTTCAGAAGGCACAATAATTTTATCAACTTTTTGCAAGGTTTCGTACGCATTTTTTTGCCAATTGTTTAAAACATTTTCTGAAATTTTATGCTTTTTAGCAAAACATTTTGTACATTCTTCTGGGTTAATTTGATGGCAAAATTTGCCCTTATGAATCATATTAATTGACGGACATAGCATGTACAAATCATGCAAGGTGGCAATTGCATAGGTGTTATATCTTTTAGCAATATTAACTACATCAAATGTTTGAAATAGAAAATGATGAACGTGTACTATGTCAAATCCAAAGCTATTAAATAATTTGTCTAGTGTTTCATAATAGCTTTGTTCATGGAAGGTTAATTGACCATACATACCAAGTTCGGTTTTGATGTTGTATAAAATTCTGCCCACGTTTTCCGTGTATAGATACACTTGTAAACGCGACAAATCATTTTTGTCAGGACACACTACAAAACAGGCATCTTTTTGACGCATTTTTTCAATAATATCTTTGATATGTAACGAGGTTCCACCTGTCATTTCCATATTTTCTTCCCATTCATTGACAAGAAATAAAATACGTCTTTTGCCATATAAAGCAAGATTGACTCGAATATTTTGTTGTACATCACGTGCTGGATTGACTCTTAAATAATGGTCTGTTTTGTCAACGTAAACGGGATGTTTTTGGGATAATTTTTTCATGTGTTCTTCTATTAAAGTAGCACGGTCAGCTGTTAAGTTTTCTTTTTTGAAAGATTGGGTGCCTTTGTGATACACAAAAGTATTGTCACATAAAATATGAATATAGCCTCGATTTAAAGCACGATAGCAAAAGTCGTTTTCTTCGCCATAACCTTTTTCAAATGTGACATCATCAAACAACCCAACTTCATCCAAAACACTTCTTTTGATATACATACAAAATCCGTTGGCTGTTGTGAGTTCTGGAAATCGGTTTAGGGAACATTTTTCTATCATTTCGGCATATTCATCCAGTGTCAAATTTGGCGGTAATTCGTTATCCATGCCAAAATTGGGTATGGATGCAATGGTTCCATTGTTGGTTAATGGTGTTACGGTGGCAATATATTCGTTTCGATAGGCGCAGGCAATCATTTTTTCTAACCAATTTTTAGTTACCTCTGTATCGCTATTTAACAAAAGTACGTCATTTTGCGAATAACACATGCCTTTGTTGACAGTTTTGACAAATCCTAAATTTTCCTCGTTGTTTAATACGATGATATTTTTATCCGAATTTTCTTCCGCATATTTTTTTAGCATTGACAAAATCTTTTCGTCTGGGCTGTTGTCATTGATTAACAATAAATTATGTGTGTGCAAATCAGTATATTGCAATACAGATTTAATACATTCTTCTGTAAATTGATAAGCATTATAAATTGGTACGACAATATCTACTTTTGGCATGTTAGTTTCCTTTCTTTTTCAGTTTTTTTATGAGTTTCATGAGGCGCATATTTTCATAATAAAATAGAGTATCATTTTTCTGTTTGATTTCTTCTTTTAAAGCTTCTATTTCTTGTTCTTTTTGCTGGTTTGCATTTTCTAAAACTTTGATGTATTCTGATTTATGTTCTTCTTCTTTTTTTAAGTCTTGTTTTTGTTTTTCTAATGTTTCAATATAGGCTTCTTTTTTCTCATTTTCTAGCTTCAGCTCTTTGCTAAAAATTTCATTTCGTTTGGCTAAAAAATACGTTACGTTTTCACTATGAATTATATCACAAGAATACCTTTTTAGGGAAGCATAAATTTTTTCATAATCTTGTTGCATTTGTGTAACAGTTTTTAGGTCGTAATGTTTAAAATTTGCTTTTACCATGTCGTAATTGATTTTGTCATTTTTGATTTCCTGAATGTTCTCTAAAATCTCTTTTATTGTAGCATCTTTCGGAATCATCCAACCGTAAACAATCTTTTTTAATTCGATCCGCAATGGCTCCTAAATCATAAGCTAAAACTGGAATTTGTGCCATAAATGTCTCACTTAAAGTATACGAATACGTTTCTGGACAAGTTGAAAACATACAAACTAAATCAATTTGGTTATCCATCAATTCTTGTGGCAATTCTTTTCTCTCATATTTGCCATGATAGCAATAACTTTCTGACGATTTTTCTAGTTCCAATTCTTCACTTTTTCCGAAAAGATGAAACTTGATTTTCGGATCGGTATTTTGGCTAATCAGTTGCTTTAGAATTTCGCTTCCTTTATGCTTTGCCATGACACCAACAAAAGCAACATCAAAGGTATCTTTTTTCTCTTGCTTTTTGTGCTCTAATTCATAGACTTCAACACCATGTTCTATCACATCTATCGTTAAAGTAGGATAAGCTTCTAAAAATAGTTTTTTTGTATTTTCAGAAGGCGCTATAATTTGGTCAAATTTTGGCAAGGTTTTTGCCACATTATTTCTCCAATTTTGTAAGCCATTTTCCGCCATTTTAAATTTTTTGGCAAAACATTTTTCACAATTCTCAGATTTTATTTCATCACAATAGGTTCCTTCATAAATCATATTAACAGACGGACATAATAAATACAAATCATGCAATGTAAGAATCGAATACGTTTTATATTTTTTGGCAATCTCTATTATATCAAACGTTTGATATAAAAAATGGTGTACATGCACAATATCAAACTGAAACGTTTCAAATAATTTTTCTAAAAATTCGCTATAACTTTCATTATGATAAGTGAGTTGCCCATATTGATTTATTTCTGTTTTTAAACGGTACAAGAAACGTGCACTTTGCTCTGTGTATAGATACAAATTTAAGATGGATAAATCTTTTCTATCTGGGCTTAAAACAAAACATGCCATTTTGCTTTTTATGCCATTAATCAAATCTTTTAAATGCAAAGAAGTTCCTGCTGTTGTCTCCATATTTTCTTCCCATTCATTGACGAGAAATAAGATTCTTTTTTTGCCATACAATTCAAGATTGATGCGGATATTCTCTTGCACATCTTGGGCTGGATTCAGGCGTAAATAATGGTCTGTTTTGTCAACATAAACAGCATGTTTTTCACGCAATTTTTTCATGTGTTCTTCGACAAGCGTTTTTCTGTCAGCTGTTAAATTTTCTTTTTTAAAAGATTGGGTGCCTTTGTGATAGACAAACGTATTATCACATAAAACATGAATATAGCCTCGATTTAACGCACGGTAACAAAAATCGTTTTCTTCCCCATACCCTTTTTCAAATGTGATATCATCAAATAAGCCAACTTCATCCAAAACACTTCTTTTGATATACATACAAAATCCATTGGCTGTTGTGAGTTCTGGAAATCGGTTTAAGGAACATTTTTCTATCATTTCGGCATATTCGTCAAGTGTCAAGTTGGCTGGTAATTCATTGTCTACGCCAAAATTAGGCACAGAGGCAATGGTTCCATTGTTGGTTAAAGGCGTTACAGTGGCAATATAGTCATTTCGATACGCACAAGCAATAATTTTTTCTAGCCAATTTTTTGTCACTTCTGTATCACTATTTAACAAAAGTACATCGTTTTGTGAATAACCCATGCCTTTATTGACGGTTTTGACAAAGCCTAGGTTTTTTTCGTTGTTTAACACAACAATATTTTTATCTGTATTTTCTGCCGCATATTTTTTTACCATTGGCAAAATCTTCTCATCTGGACTTTTGTCGTTGATTAACAGTAAAGTATGGGTATGCAAATCGGTATATTTCAATACGGATTTAATACATTCTTCCGTAAATTCATACGCATTATAAATTGGTACAACGATATCTACTTTCGGCATATTCATTTCCTTTCTCTCCCCGTCTAGGTCTATCTATAAATTAATTGATAAGCCTGTGTTGGTTTTACTTAAGTTTGGACTAAAAAATCGGTCTCCTTTTTCTATTTCATGCTGCCATTCTCTTTGAAATTCTCTTTCTTGCTCTTGTTTTTTATCACTTTCTCGCAAACCTTTGACTTCAAACTCCACCAAAGGATTGAGAACGATTTGCTTTTTATGATTTAGCATTTTTAAACACACATCAAGACTGGTCAGAAGTCCTGTATAATTTTCATTTAAGGCATGCACTTGTTGGCACGCTTTTGTATCAAACATAGCATAGCGATAGTAAACTGCTGTTACATTATGAATGATTTTTAGGCGCTGCATATACGTTCCAATATCTTTGGGCGCGCCTTTGTACAATAAATCTCCTGCTCCATTCATGCCTAAAATAATGCCACAATGTTCGACTTGGTTTTCGTGATTGTATAATTTGGTTCCGACAATTCCAACCTCTTCATTTTGGGCAATTCCGAGTAAATCTTGTATCCAATCAGGATTGTGAATTTGTACAAATTGGTCATCCATTAGGATAAAATAATCGGATTGCAAATTGGCAATGATTTCATTGTATTGCTTTAACCTATTTTCTGTTGGTTTTATTGGTTTTACATCAACTATAGAGCAAGTTTCTGAAATCACGATCATTTCTGTATTTTGGTACGAAAAACTTTCTTTTACTTTTTTTACCAATACATCAACCTCATCAACGTCTTGCGCATCAAGAATTAGGGAAACTTTGGGATGACCCTTGACTAAATATTTCAAATCATAGCTTCCTGGTGTTAAACCGTCTGTTACTTGAACTTCAATTTGGGAACGTCTTAAATGGTCTTTGATGACATTTTTAGCAACTTCATAAGCATACGGCTTAGAATCACTATTTCCTGCTGTGGATTCTTGGTGAACGCGCCAATGATATAAAACTTTGGGAATATGACAAATTTTGTCTGTTAATTCGGATGCTCGCAAAACAATATCAAAATCTTGACTTCCGTCATATTCTGATTTTTCTCCTCCGAAGTTTGGTCATGAGTTCTTTTTTGAAAACGCTGAAATGACAAATATAATTGGCGCTTCTTAAAGTGTATGGCGAAAAATCTGGTTTGAAAAATACACCAAAGCGTTTGTGAAATTCGCCTTCGATTCTGTCTTCATCGGAATAGAAAAATTCCGCTTCTGGATTTTCGTTGATTGCCTTTACCACTTCAAAAAGAGAAAATGGTGGTAACAAATCATCATGGTCAAGAAGGCCGATATAATCACCAGTTGCTAGTTTGATGGCTTCGTTTGTATTGCCAGAAATTCCTTTGTTTTGGCCAATAATGGAATACTTAATACGGGTATCTTTTAAATATTTTTCTCGATAGGCAATTGGTTCTGGGCTTCCATCGGCTAAACATAATTCCCAATTCGAATAGGTTTGTTTTTTTAAACATTCGATGATCTCTTTGAAAAAATATTCTTTGGTATTATACAAAGGAACAACAATGCTAATTTTGGGCTGATAGGCGAATTTATGTTTTTTTTGTTTGGCTAATTCTCGTGCATTTGGCTCGTTTTGAATAATCCATTGATTGTAATCAGTTTCTTCGTTTGTCGTATATTTTTTCATCATTTTTCGATAGGGTTTTACGAAATTGGTTTTAAGGCTAGGATGTTTATCTAAAAAATGGTAAATTTTCATTTTTTGCTCAAGCTTCATTTTTATTTCCTCTCAATTTTTTGGTTAATTTCACTATTTTCATATTTTCATAAACCGAAATTTGATGGTCTTTTACGTTTATGATTTGATTTAATTGGTTGATAATTTCATCTTTTTCTTGATTCATGTGGTGAAATTGCTCAATTTCTTGTTCTTTTTGAGTTTTGATGTTTTCTAAAAGTTTAATATATTCTGCTTTGCTTTTTTCTTCGTTTTGCAAGTCTTGGATGACGTTTTCTTTTTTCAAATTTTCGTCTTCTAATGCTTTGATAACTTTCGTTTTTTGGATGTCTTCGGTCTTAAAATCTTCGATTTGCTTTTCATACATGTTTTTTTGCTCGATTACTTCTTTCATGGTTTGCTGTGTTTTGGCTAAGAGTTGGTTATATAAATCTTGGTCTAAGATATCGTTCATGATGATTTGATTGATTTTTTCAAAGGTTGGTATATATTCTGTTAAATTCAATTTTTCATACAGTTTATTTACATCTATTTTTTTAACTAAATCATAGCAATTAATGATTCCTCGATAAATCACAAAATCAACTGGCAAAAATTCTTGCTTCCATTCTTGGTCAAAGAAATACATTTCGTTGTCTAGCAAAAAACAGTTTTTTGGAATTAAGTCAATCCAAGCGTTTTGTAAAAAGTTGAGATGTTTTATTTTGGTCTGGTCAATGGCATATTTTTCTAGACTGTTTTGCACTTCATCTGTGTAATTTATCGCGTTTTTTAGTAAAATTGTTTTAAGTTGCAAAAATTTTTGTGTTATAAAATCCAAATCTTCAAAATGCTCGGCAAAAATCATGTCTAATGTCTGCTGATTTTGGATGAGTTTGCTATAGCAGGCGTCATTTTGCACATAATCTAATAGCTGAATGTTCTCATTTTTTAATACAGCAATATTTTTTTTCATATTTTCCAAATGTGGCTGTGCCTTATCCTTTACGGCTACTTTTTCTACGACATCTTCTCGAATGGTCGTCATCAAACGATAGGCTTCTTTTCTAGTATTGTTGAATGAGACAAAATTTATGTTGTGCTCTATTTCTTGTTTCGAAAATTCGATGAAATAGGAATTGGCAAAAATGTCTAACGTATTTTTGTCAAATGTGGCAACTTTTCGCAAAAAATCGACTTCATCAAGAATTTTTATCTCGGTTTCTTTTATGGTAGGGATATATTTTTGCATTTGTTCAGCATGAATCGCATAGTTTTTGTAAAAAAGCATATCTACGAACTGATAATTCGGAAACGCATAATAGGTTTCTGATTTTGTAAAACCAAACTCTTTCATTTTCTCTTTTAACGTTGCGATACTTACTTTCTTTGAATGTTTCAAAAGTTCCCTATTACTAGGATAATTCGATAGTTCTTGGATGGATAGCGGATTGTTATCAATCACAATGATTTGGGTATTTTCATGAAAACTATTTTTCATTTTTTCTATTTTTTCTAAAATTGCTTCTTCTCCAATAAAAATAGCATAATCGAAACTTTCCTCTGGTAAAACTAGTTTTACTTTTGCACGCAAAATATCCTCATATGCTTTGTCTTCTGAGAATAAAACAGCCGAAGTATTTTCTTTAAATTGATACCAAGCAAACACATTTTCTTTTAATAGATTTTGTTTATCCATCGCACATCTCCTTCTTTACCAAATTTTGACAGTGACTTCTCCTGTATAGGTTTCCTTAATTTTTAAGTTTTCTTTTTCTATCGTCTTTGCATTTGGCACAAATACATACGTAGGTGCCATTTTTTCATAAATCTCTGGTTGAATTGGTTGGTTTGAAACTTGAACTGCATCACAGGCAATTTCGTCTAAGTTGTTGTCTTTTAATTTTTCAGCAGCTTCCTTTGCAATATTTCCCATGAAAATCATGCTTTTATACGTATTGTTTACTTTGATTGCCATGGTTTGATTAAAAGTACCTTTTATGGATGGATTAGCTACATTTAAAATGGTAAAATATAAATTATCAATCAAAATTTCATGTCGAAGAGGCACATTGAAAACTTTTGTGATATTTTTTTCACTGTAGATTAAATCTAGAAATTCCGCAATTTCTGGATATTTTTCTGGCTCATTTTCAGCATACCAACTTGCCTCATTAAAACTTACGTAAATATGATTAATTTGAACCTTTCCATTTTCCAAAATAGATTTCATGGCACCAAAATTTTCTGGGCTCGCCATGGTAATAAACCAACTTTCTACAATTCCGCCTTTGGCTAGTAATTTTTGCTCTAATGCTTCACTATCTTCGTTACTTCCACCATCTAGCATGATCAGTTTGTTTTCGCTTGTTTCTAGCAAATAACTTAGTGAATTTGGCTGACTCGTTTGGATTTGGGTAACAACAATACCGTTTTTTTCTCTGGTGCGAAAACCTAGATAAATACAGCCAACTGTTACAACTAAAATCAATAGTATGGTTACTTTTTTTCTCATAAAAATCTCCTCTTATTTGGTATATTCTTTGTCATAAAAAGCTTTTTCGTTTTCTGCTATTTTGACCAAAGTTGCCTTTTCTAAGTCTATTTTGGTATGAATTTTTTTAGCAGATGCTTCCACGAAAAACGAATTGGCAAAAATATCAAAGATGCCATTTTTTATTGTTTGTTTGTAAGCTTCTTTTTCATTAAATTCGATTTTGCTTCCTTCATAATAATATACTGAGTAATTTTCAATGGTGGTTTCGTTTGGCAAATAATCATCTGAAAAAACGATATTCGGTAATTTATAGTCTGGAAGTGGATAGTAGAATTTTGTATGTTTTAAACCAACTTCTGCAAGTAAATCTTTCAATTCTTGCTTGCCAAAAGTCATGGCACTCCTATTTTTTTGTGGATAGCCAATGATTCCATCATATCGGATGCAAGAATGGTCTTCTGGTGCACCGGCAAAATATTTCATACCAAATTTATTTTCAATGGCAATGAGTAATTTTCCATCTTTTTTTAGGAATTTTCGGATGGAATTTAAAAAGTCGATATAGGGATTGGCTGTATACGTATACAAATTGGCATATTCTAAAACGCCTACTAGGGTAATATAATCAAATTTTTCGTTAAATTCAACATCGTTTAAGTTTCCAACTATAATTTCCAGATTTTCTCGTGTTTTATTACGATTGGCAATTGCTGTAGCTCTTCTTTTGGAGAGCTCTACACAAACTACACGTTCTGCTTTGTCACATAATGTACTTGTAACAGCACCCATTCCAGCCCCAATTTCAAGAACAGAAGCTTTGTTTTTCATAGGATACCAGTTAAGGATATTTTTGCGAATATTCGTTAAATGATAAAATACTGGCCAACGTAAATCATTTTTGAAAATGGCATCTATATTTTCTTCTGTATAATTTTCGGTATACTTTAAGATAATATCTTCGATATCTCCATCACTGTATTTATCTTCGCCTTTGTAAAAATCTAGGTTAAATTTCATTTGAATTTCCTTTCTTTTATATAATTTTCACATTTTTTAATAAGTAAGTCTGCAGTTTCAATTTGTTTCTCACATTCTTGTTTCGTTATCATATAAAAATCTACATAGTCACTTTTTTCTCTCATCATCCATTAATTAAGACCCCTTCATTTTTTATATTTTTATAAAATGCAATATATTTACTTCTTTGATTATATACCTCAATATTTTCAATCATTGGTGATAACAAAATATTATATTGTAAGTCTAAATCATAACTATATTCAATAATTTGTTTTTCTAATTCTTTAATTTCCTCTGGATTTAAATCTACCAAAATCATAATGTCAATATCACTTATTTCACCATTTTGATTTTGTTCTCCTCTAGCATACGAACCATACAAAATAACTTGCTTTAAATTTTGACCAATCCTTGTAAGCAAACCATTTACATATTCCTCTAAAATATTCTTAATTTCTTGTGACATATCTCTTTTCCTTTCTAAGAAATAATTAATTTTCAATTTTCTGATAGGTTATCTCACTATTCAAATCGCACAACGCCACACATTGTCGATAGGCTAATACTTCTGTAAAAAGGACATCATATTTTCTTTGATAAACATCTAATTCTCCCATACTATTGAATTTTGTACAACCGAAAGATATCGTATATCTTCCTGGTGCAATTGGAATTACTTGCTTGAATTCAACTAAAATTTTATCTCCTTTTTTATAATTTCCAGTCGCCATTTTATAAATCACGGTATTAGTCCCACAATATTCAACACCTTTGATATCTTTAATCGTCATGGCAAAAATAGGATCTTCCATATCTTCGTTCACTTGAATTTTCATTTTGATCGTGACTTCTTCTTGGTTATTAATCGCAACCGCATATTTCCCTTCTTTATCAAAAATCCCATAATCATAAATATCTACACCGTTGGTCCCATAAACCAAAGGTTCGTGATTGGTTTCAAAATGATTTTTCCAAATTTCAGAATCATCTTGAACGACTGGTACATTGGCATCTTCTTTAATTTCTGAGTCAATATCTAAACCAACCATAATTTTCTTGTATTTATCAACTCCTGTTTTTACATCTCCATCAAAAATTTTTCTGCCGTTTTCAAGAATAATCGTTCTGGTACAATTCTTCAAAACATCAGAAATTCCATGGGTTACAAACAAAATTGTCTTTCCTTCTTTTTTGAATTGTTCAAATTTTTTAAAGCATTTTAACTGAAATGCCATGTCACCAACAGACAAAACCTCGTCAACAATTAACACATCTGGCTCAACATGAATGGCACACGCAAAAGCAAGCCTCGCAAACATACCAGATGAATACGTTTTTACAGGTTGATATAAATGGTCCCCAATGTCTGCAAAATCAATAATTTGCTGTTTTTTTCCCTCAATTTGCTCATTGGTAAGCCCCATGACTTGACCATGTTGATAAATATTCTCAATTCCTGTTAAATCTGGATTAAACGCTGTTCCCAGTTCCAATAAAGAACTAATTTTTCCATTTACTTCAATCGTTCCAGACGTTGGCACAACAACACCTGTTATCATTTTAAGAAGCGTGGATTTTCCGGCCCCATTTTTGCCTAAAATTCCCAGAACTTCGCCTTTTTTTACTTCCAAATTTAAGTTATCCATGGCTTTGAACGTTCCGTGTTTATGCACAAAATTGGGAAACATGGTTTCTAGCAAACGGTCCTTTTTTCGGGCAAACATTTTATATTCTTTTACTAAATTGCTTATTTTTATCATTGTTTCACTCATTTTTGTTTTTTAATCCTTTCTTCATATGAAATAAGTGCAAAGCCAAAACTGGCATGTTTAGTATTAAAAAATTTTGAAAAGCATAGCTGAAATTTTCATACTTATATAATTTCCAAAATAATTGGCTATTTCTGAAATTCGCTTTTTTAACGTGTTTTAAGTTTTCAAAATATTCATACGATTTTTTATTTAAAACCTCTATATGCTCATCCTCAAATACTTCTGCATTTTGCACAAAAGTTTTAAAATGGTCTTTTTTGACTTTGATAAACAAGTCTCGCATTTCCTCAAAATCTTCGATTTCATTTGATTTCTTTTTAGAACCAATTTTGTTATCTACATGTTGTCTATATTTTACAAGTGGTTCTTTAAGATAAGCCATTTTACCAAATTTGCTGACAATCAATGCTGTCCAATAATCATGCAAAATGTAATTTGATTTATGCGGCAAAGGCAAAATTTTTTCAAGCCATTTTGACTTTACCAGCATGGTAGAACCTGTGATATAATTATTTAAGTAGAGACTTTGAAAATTATTATATTTCTTTACTTTTTTAATAAAGCCTTTTAATTTCCAATACGATTTGTATAAAATTTCTAACTCCTGATTGACCACTTCTAAATCACTGTAAACCAAATCACAAGCTGTTTCCTCCATTTTTTTTACGGATTTTTCAATCTTGTCTTTTTGCCAAATATCATCTTGATCAGAAAACATAAAAGCTTCGTTTTCTACTTTTTCCATTAAAAACTCGAAATTCTTTACGACACCAAGATTTTTCGCTTGCAAAAATACAACCACACGGCTGTCTTTTTCAACATATTCATTCAAAATTTGCCTTGTGTTATCATCAGAACAATCGTCTGAAATCAACAAACGAAAATCTTGATCGGTTTGGTTTAAAATGCTATCAATTTGTTCTTTCAAATATTTTTCGCCATTGTAGGTGGCCATTAAAATATCTATTTTCATTTTATTTTTCCTCTCTACAATACATCGGCAAAATCTTTTTTGTTGCGTTTGAATACGGAATTTCCCCATATAAACATAAAAATTGTAATTGCCCAAAAAATAAATGTGTATAATCCATTATGTTCTGTAATAATGGTAGAACTTGAAATGAACGCTTGTCTAAATCCTTCCACTAAATAGGTGAATGGAAATATTTTAAATACAATGCAAACTGCCCCTTCTAGCATGTCCAAATTCCAAATAATCGGCGTAAACCACATGCATAGCTGGATGATGATATTTAATAACTGCGAAAAATCTGGCACAACCGTTGTTAAGGCAGAGGTAAATCGAGTTAGTGCAATAATAAAACAAAGTGCACAAAAGACACTATATACAATATTTAAAACATTGGGAAAATACCCAAAAGCTACTGCCGCCATCGTAGCAATATAAATCAGAAAAACTCCAATAAAACTAGACGATGTAATCGATATAATCGGAATAATATCGACTGGGAACACTACTTTTTTGACTAAATAACTATAATTACGAATCGAATTACTACTATTTAAAATTGCATCACTACAAAACATCCACATTCCCATACCTGGCAAAAACCAAACAACATACGGATACTTTCCTGAACTTCCTGTTTTTAAGATATACTGAAAAACAATAACATACGTTAGCATAAACACAAAAGGCTGTGCAAATCCCCAAATCGTTCCTAAGCTCGTATTGGCAAAACGATTTTTAAAATCATTTTTTCCGAGTTGTACCGCTAATTTTCTATTCTGATACAGCGTTTTAAAAAAATCCATTTTCTATTTCCCTTTCGCTCCTTTTACTTTTTTTTGTATTATATCATTAATTGTTTCATATTTCAACAAGTTACAATAAATTTTCCGATACAAAAGCGAGCAAAATCGCTCGCCCTTTTTTTGTTTTATTTCATTAAATATTCTTCGTGTTCTAAATACCAATCAATTGTTTTGATAATTCCATCTTCAAATTTTGTTTTAGGCAGCCAGCCTAGTTCATTATGAATTTTGGTTGGATCAATCGCATAGCGGTAGTCATGACCTTTTCTGTCTTCAACAAAAGAAATTAAAGTTTCTGGCTTGTCTAATCGTTTTAAAATTAATTTTACAATTTCAATATTACGTTTTTCATTGTGACCACCAATGTTGTACCTTTCGCCTTTTTTGCCTTCCTGTAAAACCAAATCAATGGCTTCACAGTGGTCTTCTACAAAAAGCCAATCGCGAATGTTTAATCCTTCGCCATATACTGGTAATTTTTCATCTTTTAATGCTAAACTTATCATGTGTGGGATTAATTTTTCATGATGTTGGTAAGGTCCGTAATTGTTTGAACAATTGGTTACACAAACATTCATTTTAAACGTTTCGGCATAAGCTAATGCAATCAAATCAGAAGAGGCTTTAGAGGCTGAATATGGGCTGTTTGGTTGAATTGGTGAGGTTTCTGTAAAATAGCCCTCTTCGCCTAATGTTCCATAAACTTCGTCTGTTGAAACATGCACAAAACGGTTCCCACTTCCTTCGCCCCAGAATTGTTTGGCTGCTTCTAATAAAGTATGGGTTCCAATGACATTCGTTTGCGTAAAAATAAATGGATTTTTGATGC
This sequence comes from uncultured Clostridium sp., assembly GCA_948435735.1. Classification (GTDB taxonomy): domain Bacteria; phylum Bacillota; class Clostridia; order TANB77; family CAG-508; genus Scatovivens. The sequence continues at coordinate 3,759 of CAOJGX010000005.1, read as the reverse complement.
TATTGTCTACATGTGATTCGGCTGCAAAATGCACAACTGCATCAATATCGTATGTTTGATAAGTGTTCATGACAGTGGAAAAATCGCAAATGTCACCTTGTACAAACGTGATTTTGTCTTTGATATTGTTTAGATTTTCAATATTGCCAGCATAAGTTAATTTATCAAAAATGACAAAATTGTATTTTCCTTCATATTTTTTTACCATTAATTCAGCAAAATTTGCTCCAATGAAGCCTGCCGCTCCTGTTATCATAATATTTTTCATGTTGATTCCTCTCTTTCTATTTTTATAATAATTCGTTTAAATCATAGTAATATCCATCTTTGTCAATCGCTATTGTAGTTACATATCCTCCACCTTCTGTATCAGAAACGCTTAAGACATCAAATTGCTTGACATCAGATAAATTTTGAATTTTTCCAGCACTTTTATACGTTTGATTTTCTAACATATTCATCAGTTTGATATATTCTACTGTACCATCGGCCATCAAAAACAAGACCACTCTTCCTATGACATCTTGACCGAATTCTCCATAATATACTTGGGTTGGCTTAGCAGAAAATCCTGTTATTTCTTGATTTTTTACATTTTTTAGTTTTTCAAAATCGGTTTTATCAATCATGGTTGATAAATTTTCATTTTGTGTATCGATTGTTAGATAAGCTTTGTTATTAGAAATCTCTATTTGAACACCTAAATCATCAAATTCCATTGGCTCATATTTTTCGTAATAAAATCTATCACTATCTTCGCACACTTTAAATTTTTCTTTGCTAACCTTTCCGATTGGTATTTCTTCTATTTCTATATTGGTTGGTTCTTTTGTTACAGTCTCATTATTTACTGTCTCGTTGACAGGTTGTTCTTTTAAGTCTTTGATTTCACTTTGTAATACGTCCGTTTTTTCTTCAAATTTATGATTCATTTCATTGAGATGAAACATGATTTTTACATTTAAGCCAATCAACAAAATAATACAAATCATAATCATCACTGAAAAAAATTTTTTCATACCTTTTCCTCCCTTATCCTTTGCTCCACATAATCCATTACATAGTCTGCAATTTCATCCAATTTTTGTTTGGTGTATGCATCTTGTGCTTTGATGTGTCTTACAAATTTGCGAATATAATCATTTTTTCACCTTCTATCTATTTTAAATTCTGGAATAAATCCGTTTTTCTTAGTTCTGCTAAACTAGGCCAAACTGCATCTTTTTCAGAAGTTAAATATTCATCTGGCGTCATGCCTGACACTTCTGGCCATACGATGCCAATTTCTGGGTCATTCCATTTTAAACCACCTTCTGCACTGTGATTATAAATATCATCACATTTATAGGCAAATTCTGCTTCGTCAGACAACACCAAAAATCCATGTGCAAAACCTCGTGGAATTAGAAACATTTTTTTGTTTTCTTCCGATAGGATAACACCTTCCCATTTGCCGTATGTTTTGCTTCCTGGTCTTAAGTCAACCGCAACATCGAAAACTTCGCCTTTTATGCAACGGACTAATTTGGCTTGGGTGTTTTCTGTTTGAAAATGAAGACCACGTAAAACACCTTTTCTGGATTTGGATTGGTTATCTTGTACGAATTCATTGGTTATGCCAATTTCTTCAAAATCTGGTTTACTGTAAGTTTCCATGAAGTAGCCTCGATTGTCACCAAAAACAGTTGGTTCAATAATAAAAACTCCTTCAATGGATGTATCAATTCTTTTAAATTTTCCCATTTTATCCTCCTAAATTTGTATTTTTGGTTTGTGGGCGATGTGAACATCGGCCCTACTAGTTGAATAATTCGCTTTCATAGACTGCTTTGTAGACTTGGAAATCTTCTGCGGCAATCTTTTTTAAATATTTGCCGTATTCTGTTTTGTGACATTTTTCATAAGATACTAATAATTCGTCTTTCGATATCCATTCGTTGCGGTAGGCAATTTCTTCTAGACACGCAATTTGAATGCCTTGACGTAATTCAATCGCTCTTACAAAGTCAGTTGCATCGGATAAACGGTCTGGCGAACCAGTATCAAACCACGCATAACCATTGCCTAATGGTATAACTTGCAATTTTCCTTGTTCCATATAAACTTTATTTATATCTGTAATTTCTAGTTCTCCTCTTTCAGAAGGCTGAATGTTTTTGGCAATTTTGACTACTTCGTTGTCATAAAAATAGATGCCTGGTACAGCTAAATTGGTTTTTGGATTTTCTGGTTTTTCTTCAATGGAAATAGCTTTTCCCGTTTCATCAATTTCAACCACACCATACGAGGTTGGATCAGCAACTTGGTAACCAAAAATAATGCCTCCTTCTTTTAAATTGCTGGCTGCTTTTAAAACTCTTTCAATTCTCGAACCATAAACCATGTTGTCTCCTAAAATCAAAGATACATTATCATCTCCAATAAAATCTTCTCCTAAAATAAAGGCTTCTGCTAGTCCATTTGGATGTTCTTGTACTTTGTATTCAATTTTCATCCCTAAACTAGAACCATCTCCTAATAAACTCTGAAAAGCTCCAATATGAACTGGTGTAGAGATAATTAGGACTTCTCTTATTCCTGCCATCATTAAGGTTGATAAGGGATAATAAATCATTGGTTTATCATATACTGGTAACATTTGTTTGGAGACCGCAAGCGTTACAGGATACAATCTTGTAGCACTTCCTCCTGCTAAAATAATTCCTTTCATGCTTTTAATTCCTCCTTTAAATATTCTTGTAAAGCTTCTTCCCATTTTTTCGGATAAATACCAACGCTATGTAATTTTTCTTTGGATAATTTACTATTGGTAGGTCTGTCACTTGATTCTGGATGAGCTTCTTTATATTCTTTGGATGTTAGGGCGATTACTGGTGTTTGGATACCTGCTAATTCATATATTTTTCTGGTAAATCCGCACCAAGTTGTAAACCCTTCATTGGTGGAATGATAAATACCATATTCTGGTTCTTTTTCCATGATGGCTTCGATAATTTCGCATAAGGTTGTTGTGCAAGTTGGACTTCCATGTTGGTCATCTACAACGGAAACTGATTCATTGGTTGAGATTCTTAGCATTGTTTTGACGAAATTTTTTCCGCCTAGACCATATAGCCAAGCTGTTCTTAAAATATAATATTTTTCGGCTTTGGCTGCATTTTGTTCCCCTAAATATTTGGTTTTTCCATAGGCACTAACAGGGCATGCTTCCATGTCTTCTGTGTAGGCTTTTTGTACGTCTAAGTTTCCATCAAAAACATAATCAGTACTGATATGAATTAAGGTACTATCCAAGACTTTGGCAGCTTCTGCGATATTGGCTAAAGCTTGACCATTGACACGATTGGCTAACTCATAATTGACTTCACAACCATCCACGTTTGTATAGGCTGCACAATTGATGATAAAATAAGGGGCTACTTCTTTTACTTTGTTCAGTACAGCTTCGCGATTACATATATCTAAAGTTTCTATTGTGGTTCCTATCACTTCATATTGTTTTTCTAATCGTTCTTTTAATTCTCCTCCGAGCATTCCATCTGCTCCAATTAATAATACTTTTTTCATCTTCTCCTCCACTTAAATTAATTTCGATAGGGTTATTATATCATAGGAAATGATTTTGTCAAAGTTTTTTACAGATAAACTACAATTTACACAAAATTTTCACAAAAGAAGTCGTTGATTTTACTAAAATTCTTGCTAATAAAAATCCCCCAGTATAACTGGGGGATTTACATATCGGCCTATAAGGCCTTG
>CAOJGX010000004.1 GCA_948435735.1 uncultured Clostridium sp. | reverse complement strand
GCCTTATAGGCCGATATGAAAATCCCCCAGTTATACTGGGGGATTTTTATTTTAAGAAGTCTTAATCAGATAATTAATTAGAAAAACGTATGTCTAAGCTTTGACAAATGAACTCTAAGGTAAAAATTGACACAGATTGATTGTTTTCAGTTTTTTCTACGGCTGATTTAGTAATGTCGCATAAGGCTGCCAGTTCTTCTTGTGTTAAATTTTTTTCAAGTCGCACGCTTTTAATTAAATTGCCTAAGTTTTTTTCCATTTTTTCTCCTCCATTTGTTTAACATTATGATTTGTAACCACATAATTGTTTTAAATCTTCGAATGTTAATGTTGAAAATGCAGATAAAGCAATTAACGTTTTTAACGTTGGTTTTTTTACTTGAGAATATTCAATGCGCACTAATACACTTTTGCTTATTCCTAACAAACTTGCAAATTCATCTAATGTCAAATTTCTATCTAGTCGTGCAGTTAAGCATTGATAGGCTAAGTCAGAAAAATCATACCCTGTTAAATGAGCCAAATTCCTAAAATCTAAGTTCAAATGTTTCGCTAACACATATACAATTGCCAAGCCTGGTTTCCTTTTAGCATTTAATATGTGGCATAAATGATAAAAATCCATATTACAATTAGTTGCCAAAGCTTTTATTGACAATCCTGCATTCAATCGAGCAATTGTTAGTGTATAAGTGAATTCTGTAAAATTATAACCAGATGCAGTTGCTAATTCTTTAAAATCTAAATTTAAAGGGATAGATAAGGTAAACAAAGTATCAAGTTTTGGCTTTTTTGCTTTGCCTGTCTCAATGTTGTATAAATTGGAAGTGCTCATATTACATAATTTAGCTAATTTCTCAAAGGAAATGTTAGCATTTAGCCGTGCAATCATAATAAGATGACGTTTTTCCATAATTCTCCTCCTAAAATTTTATATTAAATATTATACCATAATTAACATAAAAAGTCAAGTTATCCTAACCCCAAAAAATTGGCCAGTTGTTTGGAGATAGAGAACACCTTTAGTTCCATAATAAGATGAAAAAATAGAAATTAAAGTTTGAGGAGTAGCCCGAATGAGAAATAAAACATAAAAACATTCTTTTTCAATATAATTTACAAGGAGGTTTTTATATGATAGAAAAAATTAATTTACCCTATTCATTAGATGCACTCGAACCATTTTACAATAGGGAAACGTTGAATATTCATTATAATACGTTATATTCTGCCTATGTTGACAATACAAATAAAATAGACGGAAAATTAAAGCAAGCAAGAAAAAATAATGATTTTGAAGCCATAAAATGTTTGGAAAAGGAGTTGTCGTTTCAAGGGTCAGGTGTTATTTTGCATGAATTATTTTTTCAGAATATGGGCCCGGCAACGCAAAGTAGACCAAGTATGGAATTGATGAATCAAATCAATCAGGATTTTGGGACGTTTGCTACTTTTAAAAGTCAATTTACAGCGAGTAGTAAAGTTGTGGAAGCTTCTGGTTGGAATTTGCTTGTGTGGATTCCAAAGTGGAAAAAATTGGAGGTTTTGCAATGTGAAAAACATCAAAATTTGACGCTTTGGGGCTGCAAACCTTTGTTAGTTTTGGATATGTGGGAACATTCTTACTTTTTGCAATATAAGGCAAATCGTGCCGAGTATGTGAGTAGTTTTTGGAATATTGTGAATTGGAATGTTGTGAGTAGAAGATTTGGGGAAATCTGCGAAAAATAATCGTAATTTTTTGGATTTTGGGGCCGGGGCCACTCTTAAAAAGTAAAAAAATAATTTCGCAAGAGTGGCCCCGGGCCAAAAAACAGATTTGACATTTTCTCTAATTAATGATATAGTAAAAATCTACCAAAAAGAGAGGGAGAAAAATGGAAAACAAGAGAAGTTCAAAAAATCTAAAAGAATTGATCATAATCTCTATACTATTGATTTTAGTTGGTATTGTGATTGGCCTTTTAAATTTAGGACAAGTAAACGAAACAATTGCAAAGGTAAAAATAGACGAAAAAGAAGAATTAGAAAATGTAAATGTGATTGATTCACAAACAATTATGGCTGCGTATACACCGCGAAGAGAAGTAGCAAGTGATGAGGTAGTTTCAAGATATGCAAGAGCACGTCAACGTGAAATGTATGGTTCGATTGAGGAAATTACGATTTCTAAAGATATGGATTTAACCGTAAGATGCAACGTATCAAGAGAAGATTTTATTACTTTAATGGCAGGTGTGAGGGCTGATACATCAGGATTTTTTGAAGAAAATGCAGGCTTAATTTATGATATATGTGAGCAATATCAATTAAATGAAATATTCTTCTGTGGTTTGATTTCTGCAGAATCAGGTTGGAATATTGCTGGCAACCATAGAAGAACACATAATTATATTAGTTTGATGGGAAATGGAGGAGCTTTGCTTCAATTTTCTTCTGTGCAAGAAGGTCTTGAAAAAGCTGCTAATACGTTGCATAGAAACTATTTATCAGAAGGCGGAAGATTTTATTATGGAAAAACGTTAGCTGCTGTAAGAACCAGATTTTGCCCGGTCAATCCGAATTGGCCAAACTTGGTTTATGGAAGGATGGAACAAATTATAAAATAAAAAAATTACTTATTTTTTAAAATATGACAAGAAGTGTATACAATAAAGAATTTTGACCCAAAATAAGTAAAAGGAGATTGAAAATGGAATATGTTTTTACCTTTTTAGAAGGAATTGCAAGTTTTATATCTCCCTGCTTATTGCCCATGATACCAATTTATATTGCGTATTTTGCTGGCAAAGAGGAAGAAAAGACCAATAAGGCTGTCATTAATGCAATTGGATTTGTGTTGGGATTTACAGTTGTTTTTGTATTATTGGCAGTGTTTGCAAGTCAATTAGGGAAGTTAGTAAGTAGCCATATGAAATACATTAAACTTGTATTTGGGATGGTTATTATCGTATTTGGGTTAAATTATATGGAAGTGCTGAATTTAAAATTTATGAATAAAATGAGAACAATGCAGACGAATACAGAAAATTTGAATTTTGTAAAGGCGTTTTTATTTGGTTTGTTATTTTCGGTGAGTTGGACACCTTGTATTGGAACTTTTTTGAGTTCGGCATTGTTAATAGTTGCTAGGGGGCAAGAACTGTTAAAAGGAATTTTACTTATGTTGGTATATTCGGTTGGATTGGGAATTCCTTTTATTTTGTCGGTGTTATTAATGGAGAAATTAAAGGGAGTTTTTGGCGTTATCAAAAAAAATTTTGACAAAATTAAAAAGATTTCAGGTGTAATTTTAATTGGTATGGGAATCTATGTAATGTTCTTTTAAAGGAGAGAAATGTGAAAAATAAAGTTGTGATAGTTATTTTGTGTGTTATTTTTGTGGGGAGCTTGTTTGCCATTAATCGTGTACTTAAAAAGCAGGAACAAAATATAGATAATAAAAATATAAAGGAGGAGAATATGAGTGTTTTAGAAGTTATGAGTGATAGTTTTGAAGAGGAAGTTTTAAACAGTGAAAAACCAGTTTTAGTGGATTTTTATGCGGATTGGTGTGGGCCATGTAAAATGTTGGCTCCAATTGTAGATGCGGTTGCAGAGGAAAATAGTGATGTGAAAGTTTGCAGAATTAATATTGATGAAAATGAAGAATTGGCTGTGAAGTATGGAATTATGTCGATACCTACACTTGTAGTGATTAAAAATGGAGAAGAAGTTAGAAGAACAGTTGGTGTTGTGGGGAAAGAGGAAATTTTGGAGATGTTAAAATAAGAATTTATATATTTTATTTCTAAAGTTCGAAATAATTAGAATAAATAAAAATCTCCCAGTTATACTGGGGGATTTTTATATGTAAGATATTTGACAGGTGTGCACTTTCCTGTATTTCTTTTGACCTATTTTCATAGGTGCATAGAAGCACAATCTCTTCTCTTATTATAATATATTATACCACATTTATTCTTTTTTGTAAAGTACTCTATTCTTTTCTTGTAATTTTTTTAGATTTTTATCTAATTTTCCAATATATTACACGTATTTTTACCTCTTTATTTCTGATATACTATTTTTATCCCTCCAACATCTGTTTCTTATATTTCGCCACAAAATATCGAATATCAAAATAACTGACTTTGCTTGGTAAATTTTCTTTTAATATTTTTAATCGACTAAAACCAAATTCATCAATTGCATCAAAAATGACTTTTTCAAATTGGGTTTGAATATCTTTCGTAATATCAATTTCTAGACCAAGTTCATAGCATTTAATCAGATGGTTTTCAATAGTTTGCCTTGTAAAACCACGTATTTTGGCAATTTCATCTATGCTTTTTCCTTCGTTATATAGATGATACGAAAGAATATTAGTATTTTCTTTTGTGTTATCTTTGCTTTTAAGTGTGCTTTTAAAAGACGTTTTTTCAATATTTTCAGGAGGTTTAATATTGTTTTTTAGTACATATTTATAAATAGTATCCATAAAAACATTTCCATACTTTTCTAATTTATTCACACCCACACCATTGATTTTTAGCATACTATCCACAGAAGTTGGATAATAAGTGGCCATTTCTTTTAGCGAAATATCAGCAAATACAATAAATGGCGGAATATGATTGATTTCAGCAATTTCTGTTCTAAGTGATTTTAAAATTTCAAATAAATTCTCGTCATAAGTTAAGTTGTTTTCAAGTGCTAAATCTGTTTCAATTTTTCGTTTTATCAAAACTTGTTTGTCGTGAAATAAAATGTCGTTTGCAGATGGGGCTAAAGCCAGAATTGGATATTGATTGCCAACGGTTTTGATATAACCTTCGGTTATTAAAAAATAGATGAGTTCCGTAATCGTATTTTTAGAGTATTCGTGCATAATTCCATAGGTAGATAATTGTTCAAATCCGAAATTTTTTACTTTGGCAGATTTAGAGCCTTTTAAAACATCGCAAACCAAACCTGCACCAAATTTTTCATTCATTCTTTTAATGCAAGATAATATTTTTTTAGCATCTAAAGTGATGTCAGTTGTTTCTACTTCGGATAAACAGTTACTGCAATAGTTGCAATTTTCAAAATCTGGAGTTTCGCCAAAATATTCTAAAATATATTTACGAAGGCATTTATCCGTGTTGCAATAATCGATGATATCGTTTAATTTGTCATATTCGACTTTGTGGTTTGTGTCAGAAACGGTTTGCTCAATTAAGAATTTGTTAGTAATAATGTCACTTCGGCTGAAAAGTAGGATGCATTGTGCGGTATCACCGTCACGGCCAGCACGACCAGCCTCTTGGTAGTAACTTTCGAGGTCTTTTGGCATGTTGTAGTGAACGACATAGCGAATATTGGATTTGTCAATTCCCATGCCAAATGCGTTTGTAGCAATCATAATAGAAGTTTTGTCATAAGTAAAATCTTCTTGGGCTTGATTTCTTACCTTTTCATTCATGCCACCATGATATTTTGAAACAGTATAACCAAGATTGGAAATTTCGTCAAATAACATGTCCACTTGTTTGCGAGTGGAACAATAGATAATTCCAGCATTTTTTTCGTTATTTTGGAGAAAGTGGAAGAGATAGTCTTTCTTTTTTTTAGGTATTTCAACAGAAAAGCTTAAGTTTTCTCGATTAAAGCCAGTTGTTAAAGTATATGGATTGGATAAATTCAATAGACGAATGATGTCATTTTTGACAATTTCTGTTGCGGTTGCCGTAAAGGCGGCCAAAATCGGGCGTTTTTTCAAATTGGAAATTACAGTTGCAATTTCTCGATAACTTGGTCTAAAATCGTGACCCCATTGTGATACACAGTGAGCTTCGTCAATGGTAACCATGGAAATATTGAGTTGATTTAAAAAGCGAATAAACGAATCTGAGTTTAGTCTTTCTGGTGCAACATAAATAATTTTATATAGATTATAGGAAATATTTTGCATGGTTTGGGAATATTCTGAGTCAGTTAGCGTGCTATTGATGTAAGCGGCAGGAATACCAACTTCGTTTAAATTGCTAACTTGGTCTTTCATTAAAGAAATAAGCGGAGAAATGACAAGCGTAATTCCTGGTAAAAGCATAGCTGGAATTTGATAGCAAATGGATTTTCCAGCACCAGTTGGCATAATGGCAAGACAATCTCTACCACTTAAAATCTGTTCGATAATTTCGTTTTGACCAAATCGAAAAGTTTCATATCCAAAAAATTTTTTTAATAGGTTTTGTTGTTTGTTCATGTGTGACCTTCTTTCTTTGCTATATTATACCAATTTGAATTGGTAAAATCAAGAAAAATAATTTTTTCGTTTTTTGTAAAAAATATGTATTATAAAAAGTTATTTGATATAATAAAATAAATAAAATTTAGGAGGTTTTTATGGAGAGAAAATTGAAAGTGTTTCAATATGGAACAGGAAAAATGTCTGTTTATACGATGCGTTATGTTTATGAAAAAGGGGCTGAAGTTGTAGGAGCAGTTGATGTAAATCCAGCTGTGATTGGAAAAGATATTGGAGAAATTATGGGTTGTGAGAACAAAGGTGTGATCATAAAAGATGCCAAAGATGCACGAAATGTTTTGCAAGAAACAAAGCCGGATATTGTAATTGTGACAACGATGAGTTTATTAAAAGATTTAGAAGAGCCATTGTTGTTATGTGCGGAGCTTGGAATGAATGCGATAACAACATGTGAAGAAGCATTTTTCCCAATGAATTCAAATCCTAATTTAACCAAAAAGATTGACGAGTTGGCTAAGAAAAATAATTGTACGATTACAGGAAGTGGTTATCAAGATATTTATTGGGGTCAGTTGATTACGTCAATTGCTGGTTCGACACAGAAGATTACAAAAATTAAAGGAAGTTCAAGTTATAATGTAGAAGACTATGGAATTGCCTTGGCTGAGGCACATGGTGCAGGGTTAACACTTGCTGATTTTGAAAAAGAAATTGCGTCAGTTGACAACATTACTCCTGAGGCGAGACAGGAAATTATTGAGAAGGGTGAATATATGCCTTCGTATATGTGGAATGTAAATGGTTGGCTTGCTGAAAAATTAGGTTTGACGGTTACTTCTCAAACCCAAAAATGTGTACCACAGACACACGATAAGGATATTTTTTCAACCACGCTAAATATGACCGTAAAAGCAGGAGATGCAACAGGAATGAGTGCTGTTGTAACAACAATGACGAAAGAAGGAATTACGATTGAATCAGAATGTATTGGAAAAGTGTATGCACCAGAGGAATTTGATAAAAATATTTGGACCGTGGAAGGAGAGCCAAATACGACAATTGTTGTAGAAAAACCAGCAACGGTAGAATTAACATGTGCAACAATTGTGAATCGTTTACCTGATGTAGTAAATGCGCAGGCGGGTTATGTGCCAACAGAAAAGATGGGAGATTTGCAGTTTAAGGGGAAGGCTTTGAATGAGTATGTGAAATAGGTGTTAATTTTAAATATGACATAGAGATGTCATGTTTAAAATTTGGAAAGTTAAGAATGTTGTTTGAGAAAGTTAGTAAAATCAAGAGTTTTATAATTGTTTAAGAAAAATTGTAGTATTGTAATTTCAAATATGACATTAAAATGTCATGTTTGAAATTTTTATATTTTCGTTTTATATTTATCTTTATTACTACAAAAGCACTATCTATTTGGCACGATAATTGTCTAGTGGAATATTTTTCTTTTATGGCTAAGTTGATATAAAATTCTTTTTCTTCAATTGTTTTAGTAGAGGATAAAATTTTCAGATGGTTTGACCAACTTAATTGTGTCAACACTGTTGACACAATCTGTGGATAATCTTGATAAGTTTCATAAAACTGCTTCATTCTATAAATTCCTTTCTTACTTATTTTATTTAAAGGTCTCCACATTTTTACAAAATGGATAATTAAAACATGCATAAAAATCTCCTTTTGAAGAATGTTTTTGCACAATATAGCCACCACACTTTTTGCAAAAAATCTGTTTTTGTAAGACATTAATGTCACTAATGGCAAAATCGCAATGGGGATAATTACTACAACCTAAAAATTCTTCATTAGTAGCATTGTTCGTTCGTAAAACTAAATGACCTTTTGCACATTTTAGACATTTTGGCTGATTTTCGATGGAAACTTTATCTTCGCTTTCTAATTTTTGTACAGAATTGTTTGAAATGAGCTCTTCTAAAAATTGCGAATAGTGTAACTCTGGTGCAATTAAATAAGTGCGATTTTTGGTGCGTGTGATTGCTACATAAAATAAACGTCTTTCTTCAGCATATAAATATTCTTCTTTGTTGGCTAAAACTAAGGATAAAATTGGGTCACTAGAAATGCGGTTGGGAAAACCGAGTAGATTATTTTGCATGTTGAGTAAAATGACATTGTCTACTTCGAGACCTTTTGACCTGTGGACAGTTAAAAATGTGATTTTTAAGGTAGGAATTGGCTTATAAGTAATAGTAGAAAGATCTTCGGTTGCTTCGAATTTATCGGGATTTTCTAAAATGCCAAAAATATCGTATTTAGTTCGGCCGAGTAATAAGATTTCTGCTTCATTTCCAAAGTCAATTAGGATGTCTTTGATAGCATTTTCGACTGCTTCTATCATGTTTTCTGAGTAAAACATAGCTTTTATGGGATTGTCAATGTGCTTGTCTGATTTTAAATCTTTTGTGAGTTGATTGGGATTTTGTGTGACAAAATTGCTGGCAATATCAATTAATTCTTGCGAATTTCGATAGGTTTTTTCGATTTTTAAGAATTTTGATGGGCCGAAATAGTTTTCAAAGTTGCTAAACAAATCGATATCACTTCCTGAAAAACGGTAAATGGCCTGCCAGTCGTCACCTACGCAAATCACTTTTGAGTTGGTGGCGTTTTGCAAAGCTTTGATTAATTTGAAGCGACTGACGGATATGTCTTGGTATTCGTCAATAATGATGTATTTATAGTGGCTGTGGATAAATCCGAGAGAGATAATTTCTGTGGATTTGTTAATCATGTCGTTGAAATCAATTTTTCCGCTTGTATGTAAGGAAGTTTCGTAGAAATCAAAGAAGTTTTTGAAAATTTTTAAAAACAATTCGTTGCGGGATTTTAAGAAGTTGTTATCTAAATTTTGGTTTTCCACAAGTAGATTATCAAGGTCGGATAATTGTAAGTTGTTCGATTTGAAGAGGCTTAGAAAGGTTGAAATTAGTTTAATAAATTCTTCAAATGGTTTGTCGTTTTGGAGAATATAGATTTTTTTATAAATATCTTGTAAGTTAGCTGTTTTAAATGTTACACCGTGTTTCGAGAGCTGATTTTTTAAGTTTGAAAGGAGGGTTTTTGTTTTATTATAATAAGAATATGTTTCAATTAATTTTGTGTTGTGGATAGCATGTAAATTGCGTTTTAGATTGACCTCTGCTAGGTATTTTTGCTCTTCATATTTGGTTAAAAATTTGGAGCGGCCTTTTTCATCAAGGGAAAAATGTTCTAGATATAAGTTGTAATCGGGAAGGTAGAAATTCATTTTGACGTTTCTTTTGAAGGAATTTTCGGCTTTGAAAGGGTATAAATAGTCGTAGTGGTAGGGAATGTTGTTTAGATATAGAAAGTTGGCAATGATTAAATCGTCTAGGCGGCGGACTTTTTGAGAATATTTTTCATTGTTTTTGTGAATGGATTTTTGATATTTGCTTTGGAGGGTTTCATAGTCGATGTTTCGGAAATTGTCAATGTAATCGCCGAGATTTTGAAAGGTGGAGATGTCTTCTGGTATGTATAAATAGGCTGTCATAAATTCAAGAATGTGTTGGATTTGTTCGGGAAAGTGTAGGATTTCTTTTTTGAAGTAGTTAGAAATAAGGTTGCCTAAGAATTCGCCTGTGGCAATGGTTGGACGGGTTTGCTGGAAATTAGTGATGATGTCTAAACCGAGTTTGTGAAAGGTTTTGGCTTGGACTTCAATGTCAATTCGGTGGAGACGTTCGGTCATTTCTTTGACGGCTTTGTCGGTGAAAGAAATGAGTAGGATTTCGTCTGGTTTGGCTTTTTGGGATTCGATGAGATATTTTACTTTTCCTGAAATGGTGAGGGTTTTGCCACTTCCTGCACCAGCAATGACGAGATTATTGGTTTCTTCGCTTAAGACAGCCATTTTTTGTTGTAAATCTAGGCTTTTGCCGTCAATGTTGTTTAGTAAATTGTCGTAATTTTGTAATTCATTTTTGGTATAAATGCTGTTTTGTGTTTGGATGTAGGTTGGGAGATTGGAATAGAGTTTTAGGAATTTTCGGATTGGTTTGTTTTTGAGATTGGTTTTGAAAAAGTGATAAATTGGTTTGTATTTACGCAGTAAAGCTTTTTGTGTTTTTAGGGGGATATATTGGTTTTCTAAAGTGTTAATTTCGCTGAAAAATGTAGTTATTTTTGATAGATATTTTTTACGTTTTGAAAAAAATTTTATGGTGATCATCTCCTATATTTTATTTTTTTGTTTGGTGGAAGTTTTTTGAGAAATAAAGTTTAAGATAAAAGTAAGTGTAGTATATGTTAAAAAATTACAATTGTCAAGAGAAAATTATAAAATAAATAATATTAAAATTTTATTATTGTCTAAAATTTTAATATATGTTATGATAAAAATATAGAAAGAAGGAAATAAAGATGATAAATTTTACGAATGCAATAGAGGAATTGAATAATTATAAAGGTTCGGAAAAGAAGAAAACTTTAATTTATGAGAATAAAAAATATTTGGTGAAGTTTCCGGATCCAATTCGAGAAAAAAATAAAAATATTTCGTATATAAATAATGCTTTTTCTGAATATGTCGGAAGCAATATATTTAAGATATGTGGATTTGATACGCAAAATACGATATTGGGAAAATATGAGTATAAAGGCAAGGATAAGATTGTTTGTGCTTGTGAGGATTTTACGGATGAAAACCATATTTTATATGAGTTTGAAAATTTGGTGTTAAGTGCTAATCCAAATAAAAAAATTGAAACAGAAATAAGTGATATTATGGAAGTTTTAGAGGATAGTAAAAATGTGATAGATGTGAAAGAAGCAAAGCAAAGATTTTGGGAGATGTTTGTAATAGATAGCATCATTGGAAATACAGATAGACATAATGGAAATTGGGGTTTTTTACTGAATAAAGAAACGAAAAAAGCTAGTTTTTCACCAATTTATGATTGTGGTTCTTGTCTAAATCCAATGCTAGAAGATGAAATGATAGAAAAATTGGATGAAGTGGAATTAAAAAATTTAGCGATGAATGGTTATTCGTGTTTGAAGGAAAATGGCAAAAAAATAAATTATATGTCTTTTATGAAACAAATGAAGTGTGCAGAGTGTAATCAGGCGGTGGCTGGAGTTTTTGGTAAAATAAAAATGGGGGAAATTGAGAAATTTATTGATGAAATTGACTGTATGTCAAAGGCGAGAAAGAAGTTTTATAAGGAATTGATTAGGCGAAGATATGAGATTATAAGTGGCTTGAAATTAGTGTAAAAGGAGCAGAAAATGAATATCTATAAACACTTAAATAAATGATAAATTATATAGAAAATAATCTCGAAAATGAGAAAAATTAGCCAGAATTTTAGGCGTGAAGGAATATACAATGAAAAGTATTTTTAGTGTTATTTGTAATTTGTCACTTGCGGAGTATATTCGTAAAAGGCGTTTTATGCGGAGATTTTGCCGGTGTTGAAGTATAATTTGAGAGATATTCCAGAACTGGAGTATTATCATGATGGCGTAACTGAGTTTTTGGTTCCGATAGAAAATTGAAATATGAAAATTTGACATTTTATAGGAAATTTAATATAATATCAAAGATACTTTATAGGAATTTACAGAAAATGGAGGTAAATATGTACATTGAAAGTGATGCTAAAAAAAATTTCTTAAGATGGATGGAGAGTGCCAAGGTGCAATTAGGATTTATTAGTTGTTTAGAGCGGTTTGGCATAAAAAATTTAACAAGTTTGAAATTAGTGAATAAGAATGTGTTTGTGTGTGTGACAGAAAAAGGTGAAAGATATGTGTTACGTATGCAGGCAAATTCTGAAAAGGAAGAAGTATGGGTGGATTGCAATAATGAAAGATGCTACTTTTCAATAAAGAATGGGATTATTCAAAAGCATGACTCAGTGTAGAAAGATAAAAACTCTTGTTTTTAAAGAAATGCCACTTCTCACACAACCAATGTGAGGAGTGGCATTTTTTAAGTTTTTATCACTTATTTATTTGGTAGCGAAGGGGAGATTCGAACTCTCGACACCTTGGGTATGAACCAAGTGCTCTAGCCAACTGAGCTACTTCGCCATTTAATTGACAAATATTATTATAAACGTATTATTGCCATTTGTCAAGAAATTTATGAAAAAATTGACAAAAATATAATTCTAATATATGATTACGAAAAAAAGTGGGGTTACAAAAAATGGCAAATATAATGGCAGATTGCTTATTTTTATTAATTTTAATGATTTGTGTGATAGTTAAAATAAAAGGAAATAATCAGGAATTGGAAAAGGAAAAAGAAAGCAAAGTTGTGAAAAAATATGGGAATATTATTTTTGTGATTCTTTTTGTAATGTCATTTTTATTTTTGACATATAAAGTAGGAAAAATTCCACATGGTTTGCATGTAGATGAAGCAGGGGCTTTGTATGATGCGATTTGCCTTTCAAAATATGGGGTGGATCGATATTTATATAAATTGCCCGTTTATTTTGTTAATTTTGGGGGCGGTCAAAATGCTTTATACACGTATTTAGCAGCCATATGTGTAAAACTATTTGGTATCAGTACAAGAGTCTTTCGATTGCCTGCTGTTTTTTTGAGCTTATTATCTATGTTGATTTTATATAGAGTGATTGCCACAAATAACGGTAAAAAAGAAGCCTTATTTACAAGTTTTATTTTGGCAATATGTCCTTTTTTTATTATGAAGTCAAGATGGGGATTAGAGTCTTATTTAATGTGTTCAGTGCTGACTATATCAGTAGCTGCTTTTATGAAAGCATTAAAAAATGGAAAACAATTTTGGTACGTTTTGACTGGAATTTTGTTTGGTCTGACCCTGTATACATACGCAATTGCGTACTTGGTAGTGCCTGCAGTGGTTGGAATTGTAATTGTTTATATGTTTTTTATTAAGAAAATAAAGATAAAAAATATAATTGCTATGGCAATTCCATTGGGAATTTTGGCACTTCCACTGATGTTAATGTTGGCAATGAATAGTGGTGTGATAGAAAATGCAAAAATTCCATTGTTTTCAATACCAAAATTGTGGTTTTATCGAGGGGGAGAAATTTCTTTAAAAAATATTCCAGAAAATATTTTTCAGATTTTTGAAGTGTTATTTGTAAAGGATTTCTTAAATTATAATGCGATTACAGAATTTGGAACTTTGTATAAAATGACAATACCGCTAGTTATTTTTGGGTTGATTGAAGTGGGGAAAAATGTTTTGGAAGATGTCAAGCAAAAGAGGTTTCGTTTGGATTTTATAATGCTTGTTGTGTTTGGCGTTGTATTTTTGTTTGGTTTGTGTATTGCGGAATTAAATATTAATAAAATTAATGCGATTTATATTCCAATGATTTATTTTGCAGGCAGATTTTTGAATGATATTTCGAATCAGATAAAATATGCAGGGCTTATCATTGTTTTACTGTATTGTTTGCAGGGTGGTTTGTTTTTTCATGCTTATTTTGAGGAATTTGCCAATACAGATTTGATGTATTTTGAGGAGGAAATGATAGAAGCTTCAAAGAGAGCGGAAGAATTGCAGAAAGGTAAGATTTATGTGGAAAATTGCTTAAACCAAACGTATATTTATACATTGATTGCAAAACCAATTTCACCATATGAATTTGCTGAGAATTTACACATAGAAGACGGAATTGTAACGGAATATGGGAAATATCAATTTGAGATTCCATACGAAATTGATGAAGAGGCTGTTTATATTTTAAAAAACGAGGATAAAATAAAGGAATTAATAGAAAATGGATTTAAGATAGAACAATATAGGCAATTTTGTGTATTATGGTATTAAAAAAGGTGGCCAAGTTGCGCCACCTTTAATATTATTTTTTTGTTTTTGGAATAACAATTCCTTTTTTACTTTTTTCGCGATCTTTTGGTCGCAAATCATTCATACAATCACCAACATCTGAAATTTCCAAGTCAAAGCTAGTATCATCTCCCATAACGATTTCAATTTCTTGGTCGTGTGGCTTTTCTTCTTCTTCTTTTTTCTCTTTGTTTTTACCTCTAAAATTCATAAAATTCACCTCTATTTATTATTCATAATTATCATTAATTTTATTATACCACAAATTATTTGTTTATGTAAATAGAGTAATTTAAAAATTCGCCATTTTTTTCGAAATGATTTAAAATATATTCACGAATTTGTGCTGGTTCTTGATAAAAACAATCGTCTTCGTTGGTGAAAATAAAAAATTCTGTATTTTGTGCATTTGCAATTTTATCAATCGTATTAGAAATTCCGTGATAGCCTAAATTTCCTGCAAGTAACATATCAAAAGCACCATTGTTAATGCGTAAAGGAACCATATAAATAGCTGCTTCGTAAGATAAAATGATGACATTTGTGCCAGATTTTTTCTTTTGTATGATATAATTGGTTATATCGTTAATACGAGTTAAGTTTTCTTCTGAAATAGGTGCGTTGTAGAAAGGGTGGGTTTTGTCAAAGTATTTTGATGGTTTATATTCTTTAAAATATAAAAATATAGTTTTAGAGAAAATTGCCAAAAGGATAAAAAAGCAAATTAGTAAAAACGTATATTTTTGTACTTTTGTATGAAATATTTCTTGCACAATTAAATGGTCAATTATATAAACAAAGGTTAAATAGTAAAAAGTAAGAGACATAATGGTATGATAAGGATTAACAATGGGCAACATGATGAAGGATAAACAGATTGCTAAACATAGCAGAAGTTTTATATTACGTTTTATGGTTTCAGGTATTTTGGATTGTACGATTAAATAAGTACCGAAAATACTGATAAAAATCATGGAAATAAGATACGATAAAGTATCTTTATTAAAAACACGATTAGAGGAGCCAAACTCGAGAAGGCTTCCAAAGCATAAATTGATAAAACCGAAAAAATTACCATGCAAGTACATAATGACAAAAGAAATTAGTAAGCAAGGCAAAAAGGAGGCTAATTTCCTCAATTGATTAGCAAAAAAATCACGATTTAAGCCACCATCAAGCAATTCAAATAAGACAATTCCAAAAGCGTAATAAACACCAATATTTTGCTTTGTAAAAAAGGTTAAAAAGATAAGAATACCTTGCCCAAAATGATAAAATTTTTTAGGATAATGAGTAATATACCATAGAATTCCAAGCAAGCACATAATTAAAGCTAATTGATTATAGTTAGCACCACAAGCGAAATTATTAGAATCAATAGTTAGCCAAAGAGATAGGTATAACATAGCATGTAATTTACTCGAACCTAGTTTTTTCAAAATAAAAAACATGAAAAGATATTTGCTAAAAAACAGAAACGCTCCGTAAATTCTAAAAATAAGTAAATTAGCACCAAAAATGTGAAACAGCAAATTTCCAAGCACGAAAAAAATGGGGGTATCAATTACGTTGTTATCCACATAAAGGGTACCTCCTTGATACATTTTGAAAATGCTTTGAAAATTCCAAGTTTCGTCATAAGGATTAAAGGAGGTAAATAGGCTGTTGAGAAGTGCAATTGTAAAAATTGCTATAAAAAATAGAGTTATCATTAAATTGGATTGGTATTTTTTCATTTATGTTTCTCCTTTATTTTTTTCTGAATTATATAAAATAAGAAGAAATATTGCAACAAGTATTCTATAAAAATAAAGTGAAACAGTATAATTTTGTAAAAATTTGAAAAAATTTTCAAAAAAATGTTTACAAAGTAACTTTTATATGGTATAATTAAAATATAGAGGTATTTATTAAAATAAATAAATATAGTGAAAGGAGAAAAAAATAATGAATAGAAAGGTAATAAAAGTTGTATCAGTATTATTAATGATGGTAATGGTAGCTATTATGTTATCAACATCAGTATTTGCAACATGGGACGATATAGATATTAATCAATTCAATAGTGTAAAAGATAATTCAACAGCTAGTGGCACTTTTACACAAGTTATTGGTTCAATCATTACACTTGTTCAAGTTGTTGGAATGGGTGTTGCTATTATTATGCTTGTTGTAATGGCTATTAAATACATATCAGCAGCACCAAGTGAGAAGGCAGAATTGAAAAAGGGTATTACGATTTATGTAGTAGGTGCAATTGTATTATTTGCAGCTTCTGGAATATTACAAGTTATTAAAAACTTTGCTGTAAATAATATTTCAGCCTCTGATACAGGAGCGTCTGGAGCAATTGAATTATTAATGGCTAATGTAAGAGTATTTTTAGGATAGAATGAATAAGTACTATGATAGAAGACACGCTTGTATTTTGCTTGCGTGTTTTTTGTTACATTTATATTACATTTTCAAAAAAGTATTGCAAAACTTTCTAATATATTGTAGAATGATAATAGAAAAGTACTGGAGGTAAAAATGCATAGAAGAAATGATAGAGTATTGGTGGCGATAGTTCTTGCGGTAATGTTTGTGGGAACTTTATTGAATGTATCTTTTGCAGATGATAATTTTAGTTTTACGCGATTTGATAGAGAAGAGTATAAAAGTACAGCTGCAAATGATGCAGCAGAAAAAGCCATGGGAACAGCAATTAATACAATTAAAATCGTAGGAACTGGTACAGCAATTATTATGATAACTTATATGGGAATTAAATATATGATGGCAGCACCAAGTGAGAAAGCGGAATTTAAGAAAAGTGCCAGTATTTATATCGTAGGTGCTGTGTTAATTTTTGCAGCAACAAATATTTTGGCAATTATAATAGATTTTACAAGTAAGAATATTAAGTAAATAATAATTTAAAAGATGAAAGGGGAAAAAAATGAAGAAGTGTTTGAGAAAAATGTTTGTTAGTTTGATGCTTTTAAGTTTTTTGTTAGGTTTTGGTGTGCTTTTTAGTAATTTGGAATGTAGTGCATTTGATTTTGGGTCAGAAGTTACTACGCTTAATACCAAGGGGGCAAAAGGAAAAAAATTAACAGACTCAACAACGAATGTAGTTGGAACTATTGTGAATACAATACAGATTGTAGGATCGGGAGTTGCGATTATTATGATAATTTATGTAGCAATTAAGTATATGTCAGCGGCACCAAGTGAGAAGGCAGAATTTAAAAAGTCGGCAACGGCATATATAGTAGGTGCAGTAGTATTATTTGCTTCGTCTCAAATATTAGGTGTAATTGCTAATTTTGCTAGTTCTAATATTAGCAGTAGTGTTACTCCTACAACAAGTGGATTTATAAATTTGACAAAATTGTACTTAGGATAGGTAACCTTGGTATGTAAATAGGAGGAGAAAATGAGAAGATATTTTAAATATATAGGTATAGTAATAATGTTTTTGTTGTTTTTTGGTATATTTTCAAGTAATATATTCAAAAACTGCGAATCTATTGCTGCTGGGTGGAGTGTTACTAATTTTAATGGGTTCACTGCACCGGACGATCAAGATGTAACGTCAGCGACTAGAAATGTTATGGGAACAGTCATAAACACAATCAAAATTGTAGGAACAGGTGTAGCTATTATTATGATAACGTATGTAGCAATCAAATATATGTCAGCGGCACCAAGTGAGAAAGCAGAATTTAAAAAGTCGGCAGTGGCTTATATAGTAGGAGCAATTGTGTTGTTTGCGGCTTCTAATATATTATCTGTAATTAATAATTTTGCTACAGCCAATATAAAATAATGGTTTATTTAGAATAGAACTATATTTGGTGAAACAAATATAGTTTTTTTATACAAAAATAAATTTATTTAAAAAATGTGTTGAAAAAAGTAGAAATTTTCGGTATAATAAAAGTAGAATAAAATGATATCATTATGGAGGGCAAAATGAATAAAAAATTTTTGAAAATCATACTAATGCTTTTCCTTGCTTTTGTAGTAATTTTTATGAGTAGTTCTGTATTTGCAGAATCAGGAAGTGGATTAGTAAATAACTTTAAAGGTAATACAAAAGACGGAGCTCAACGGTGTTACGATTATAGCAAAGGTCATTACTCCTATTTTAAATGTAGTTAGAATCGTTGCGACAGGTATTTCTATTGTTATGATAACGTATTTGGGAATCAAATATATGGCGGCTGCACCAAGTGAAAAAGCAAATATAAAAAGTCAGTTAATTACTTTTACAATAGGAGCAGTTGTTGTGATTGGGGCTGTGAGTTTGTTAAATATTGCAAAAGAAGTAGCGACAGGAGTATTTGGTAAGTAGTGAAGTGGTGGAGGAAATGAGAGATGAAAATAAAAAAATGTAGCATGATATTATGCATAATATGTTTGATGATTGTGATTCCTGTTACGACATTTGCTAAAGGCAAGCCAGGAATAGCGGGAATAAAAGATGGAATGAAAAATGTAGGAACAACTTCGGTGGATACTTCTTCTGGCATTGGGATGGTTATAAATACTGCGATAAGGCTGATTCAAGTGGCCGGCTCTGGTATTGCTTTGATTATGGTGACAATGTTGGGGATTAAATATATGCTGGCAAGTGCAAACGAAAAAGCAGATGTAAAAAAACAGGCAGTTCCGATTATCATTGGATGTGTATTGCTGTTTGCAGCAGTGAATATTGTTGCAATTATTGCAGATGTTGGAGATGGATTGAATTAAGTAGATTAAGGTAAAAAAGTGAGAAAATGGCAGTTTTCTCACTTTTTATATTACATTTGTGTTACAAATGAAGAAATTGAGCGAAAAATGTTGAAAAATTTTGAAATTTAGACTATAATAAAAATGATATAGTATAAAATTTTAAAGGTGGGTATAAGTGAAATGAAAGTTGGGAAGAAATTTTTTGTTGTATTTGTATTAATAAATATTGTTATGATTTTTGTATACATAAATAATTTTGAGGTTAGAGCTGCACATGAAAAAGGGTCAGGTGGTGCTGGTGGAAGCGGATCTATTATTCAGGATACAAGTGGTGATAGTTATCAAAAAGAGGATGTTGTTGATGAAAGTTTGTTAGATAGAATGCAATCACAAGCAAGTGGATTTTTGGAAGAAGGAAAAAAAGGAGAGGGCAGTGTTGATACTTCCTCTATAACAAAGGATTTTGTTGGATTGGGTCAAATTCTAACTATGATTGGTGCAGGAGTTATGGTTGCAGTAGTATCTTACATGGGAATCAAATACATTATGTCGCCACCAGATAAGCAAGCTGCTTTGAAGCAACAATTAATTGGTGTTGTGGTTGCTGGAATCGTAATATTTGGAGCATACGGAATTTGGAGTGCTGTTTTAGGAGTAGTAAGCAAGTTTTAAAAACAAAGGAGGAATGAATTATGGGGACCTATTACATACCACGTAATTATAAAGGAGAGAGTAGAATTTTATATATTTTTTCAATCAAATCGTTAATCACAACAGCAATCGGTGCTGGTGTAGGAGCATTGTTTTTTTGGCTGTTTTCGATGTTGGCATTGAAAAATATAGGAATCATTATTATGGCAGTTTTCGCAGTGATTGGCTATATTATAGGTGCTGTAAAAATTCCGACCATTGTGAGTATTCCAGTTACTAAAAAGATTGGGGGAGAACCAATTAGTGAAATTATTATTCGCTATATTAAATTCAAGAAAAATCGTAAGATTTATACCTATTACCAAAGCACAAAGGAGGAAAAATAGATGGATATTATTACAGTATTACAAATCATGATCGGTATCATTATATTCGTCATGTTTTTGCTGGTGATATTTTATTTATATTTAATAAAACCAAAAAAAGAAAAACAGGAAGAAACGACAGTTATCTATTCTGAAACAGAAATAAAGCAGGCGGAAAGCAAGAAAATTGAAAATTACGGTAGATTTCAAGGTGAGTTAACGCAACAATCTGTATTAGATTTCATGGAATTTGACGAAGTGATTGATAACATGATTGTTCGAAAAAATAAAACACAATATGTCATGATTTTACAATGTAATGGTGTTAATTATGATTTAATGTCAGAACAAGAAAAAATTGCAGTAGAAGAAGGGTTTGTTCAATTTTTGAATACGTTAAGATTTCCGATTCAACTATATGTTCAAAGTAGAACTTTGAATTTGAAAGACATTGTGGCAGGTTATAAAGAAAGAGTCAATGTTATAAAAAGTGACATTGAGAAAATTGATTTAAAAATGCTTCAAGCTAGAAGAGCCAATAATAAACCATTAATCGAAAAATTGGAATTTGAAAAAAGAAGAAAAGAAAATGTTTTAAATTATGGTGTTGATATAACAGATTATGTAGATCGCCTAAATTCAAATCAAAGTATTCTTCAACAAAGAACATATGTGGTTGTATCGTACTTTGTAAATGAATTAGGTGGAAATTTATCGAATTATTCAAAAGATGAAATTGATAATATGTGTTTTTCGGAATTATATACAAGATGCCAAAATATTTCGAGTTCTTTGGCTAGTTCGCAAGTGACAAGTAGAATTCTTGATTCCGAAGAATTAGTCGAGTTATTATATGTTGCTTACAACCGAGATGAATCAGAGATTTATCAATTTACCAAAGCGCTAGATGCTCAATATGATGCTTTGTATAGTTCTGGAAAGGATATTTTAGAGAAGAAACAAGAAAAATTAGATAAAGAAATTAACATTGCAGCGATTGATTTAGCAACAGATAGCATTTTAAGAGCAGATAAGCAAAAACAACTTGAAGATCTAGAAAGAGAAAGAAATAAAACAACGAAAATAAGAGAAAAGGCAAATGAACTATTAGATCAATATGAAGATCAATTAAACCCAAGAGTTTTTGAAATTGCCAAAGAAAATGTTGAACAGTATGAAGAACAGAAAACTCCTGAAAAACCAGAAATAAAAGAGACCAAAACAGAACCAGTAAAAAAAGTAACAAGAAGAGTTCCACCAGCTTCTGGTCAACGAACAAAACAAGTTGCACAAGGGGATACCGTAAGAAAAGTAGTTCAAAAACAACCAGTTGAGATGCCAGAGAAAAAGGTTATCAAAAAAAGGATAACACCAGAGGACTAAAGAAGAGAAGGAGGAATCGCTATGTTTGGAAGTAATAAAAAACAAGCAACGACAAATGAATTAGAGTTAGAGGTAAATAAAGAAAAAGAGCAAAAAAGTATTTTCAAAAAAGAAGAAAAAGATATCAAGCATTTAATTGCACCAGGTGGAATTGATGCGAGTTATACAAATCACATTGAAATTGCTTCAAACCGAACAAGATATGCCAGAAGTATGATTGTTGCTGCTCTACCAAGAATGTGTACTTTCCCAGAATTTTTAAGGGGAATGTATACTTTTGGCGATATTAATGTATCTGTTTTTATCAATCCAATTAGTGAAGCAAGTTCGCAAACTGATTTGAACAGAACGATTAATGAACTAGAATCAGAGAGGGTTGTTGCACAGGATAGAGGAGATATCAACAGGGAGAGAATTATTGCACAAAAAAGAGCAGAAGCGGAAGAATTAAGAGATGCGATTGCAGCAGGTTTTAATAAGTTGTTTGATGCGACAATTATATCAACTCTTTTTGCGTATAGCATGGAAGAATTGGATCGATATACAGAATTATTGACAAGTGAAATGTCCAAGAATTTGATTGATATGAAACCAGCTTGGGCAATGCAAGATGAAGCATTTCGTTCGAATGTGCCACTTTGTGAAAACAAATTAAATAAATCGCATACATTTGATAGAAGGGCGATGTCTACCGTGTTTCCTTTCTTCAATTCAGAAGTAGGTCACGAAAATGGAATTCCCCTAGGATTTAACAAACAAACTGGTTTGCCAATTTTGTATGACAACTTCAGTTCAAAATTAACCAATTACAATATGATTATTTTTGGTAAATCTGGTGCTGGTAAATCTGTTACAATTAAGACAATTTCAGCTCGTTCCTCTATTTTAATGGGAATTGAGAGTTTAGCATTAGATGCCGAAGGGGAATATGGTTCTGTAGCAGAATCCCTAGGTGGCGTAAATGTTGTGATTAGTCCAACTTCAAAAACAATTATCAATTTATTTGATATTGAGCCAGAAGTCATCAAAGATGAAATAACCGGCAAAGAGAGAACGGTTGTAAGTGTTGAAAATAAAGTAGAGGACGTAACACAAGGTTTACTTACTATGGCAAGAGGAAGTACAGGAAGTAAAGAAGTAAATGAACTTACCAAGCAAATTATTTCAGAAGCAGTTTTGGAGGAATATGTAGGCCGTGGCATTAATAATACCGTAGAGAGCCTATATGAAAAAAGTAGCAATGGTTCTATTGATATGAGTGATAATTACTTGGGAAAAGTAAAAAAACAAATGCCTACGATTGGTTCTTGGTATAAAAGAATTTGCAGAAAAGCACAGGAAAATCAAAACCCAGATTATCGTTTTCATTATAGTTATTTGGTAAAGGTTATGAAACAATATGTCAGGGAACAACATGGTCAGATGGCATATTTTGATGGACAATCGACTTTTGAATTGTTAGAAGGTGTGCCATTTATCAATTTAGATATTTCCCAACTAGAAGAAAGATTTGCTAGACCTTTGGCACAACAAATTTTACTTTCTTGGGTTTGGGAAAAATACGTTAAGAAAAATAGTGAAGATAAATCAAAAGCTGCGAAAAAAAGAGTACTAATTGATGAAGCTTGGATGATGCTTCCACTTCCAGAAGCAGTTGATTTCTTGAATACAATGGCAAGACGTGCCAGAAAAAGAAATGTTTCTTTGGCTGTTATTTCACAAAAATTCCAAGATTTTTATGAAAAACCGGAAGCACAGGCGATTCTTACTTCATCAGAAACGAAATTGTTTTTGGCACAAGATAAATCAGAAATTGAATATTTGCAAGAAGTATTCAAATTAAGTGATGGTGAAGCAGGCTTTTTGGTTACTTGTGGCCGAGGAGAAGGTTTGCTTAGAGTTGGTGGTGATTCAGCAATTTTGGCAATTCAACCAACGAATAAAGAAATGGAATTTGTGGAAACAAACCTAAGTAAACAAATTGCAATGGAAAAAGCAAGACAGCAACAACAATAATGAAAAATGAGGTTATGGATGAAAAGGATAGTAAGTTCACTGTTAGTGATCGTGATTTTGTTTAATTTCATATTGTGCAGTGATGTTTATGCAACAAATCAAGCTTTTCAGGGTACGGGTTCTATCACAGAGAACTCCATTTCTGCGAAAGATCAAGAAATGCTTATCAACGAAGGAAAAACGGAAGATAAAAGTGGAATTATGGGAGACCAGAATTTTGTGTGGACTTTATTAGGTGGCATATTTGGCACAATTGCTGGGATATTGGCGGCAGTAGCAAACTTGTTTCCTGTGTTAGTGCAAGCATGTATGACAATCGTATCAGGCTGTGATGGATTATTTACAATTGAACAGGCAGTTTTTAATGAAATTGGGGTATTTAATATTAATTACTTTAATTTTAATAATTCCTATACAATTGGCACTGGTGACAACGAAAAGACAATTACCATTGATTCATCTATAACAAGTAAAGTAAAAGAAAGTGTTGCTAAGTTTTTCGTTATTTTACGTTTGATAGCACTTGCATTAAGTTTACTGATTTTGATTTATGTTGGAATTAGAATGGCATTATCTACAGTATCTTCTGACAAGGCAAAGTATAAACAAATGCTGATTGCTTGGGTTGAAAGTATTGTTATGTTATTTATGATGCAATATATTATTAGTATCATTATAAATTTAGGTGAGATGTTTGGAAATGTAGTTTATAATATCAAATGCAGTTTGGATAGCAATGGAGAGATGGGATTTGAGGAGGATATTATGACCGCAATCATAGCGGGGCCTTTAGGAAATGCTGGTTGGAATTTTGTTGCTAATGTTATACCCTATTGGTTTTTGGTATTTATCCAAACGAAGTTTTTCTTGTCCTATTTCAGAAGATTGATTACCGTTGGATTTTTGATATTAATTTCACCGTTGATAACCATAACGTATCCCATTGATAAAATTGGAGATGGAAAAGCACAAGCCTATTCTGTGTGGTTTAATGAGTTGGCAATTAATGTATTTATCCAACCGATTCATGCAATCATTTATTTAGTTTTTATGTATACAGCTGGTGAAATTGCTAAGCATTCTATGATAGTAGCATTAGTATTCTTGTTGGCATTAACAAAAGTTGAAAAAATCGTCTTATTCTTGTTTAATTTGAGAAATGTTACAAGTTTGAAACCAGTGGATGAAGAACGAAGAAATGAGAAGTAGAGGAGGAAATCATGAGTCAAAAAGAGAGGTATAGGAAGCAAAATGAAATTCATACTAAAAAAACAATCATAATTACAATTGTAGTACTAACTCTAGTTTTGGCTATTTGTACTGTAATATTAAGTAGTTTGAAAATCAAAAATGAGCAAAAACAACAAGCAATTCTGTCAGGCAATTTTAATTCGATAAAAGATATTTTGGAATATTATGGTTGTCGCTATATTGGAATGAAAGAACAGGTAACAGAAGGATTTAAAGTAGATATTACGACAGAATTTAAGGTTGATTTATATGAAGGAGAAAAGAGCAATCAAAAGTTTTATGAGAATGTCATTGACAAAATAGCAGAGTTTCTGCATTATAATAGTTTTCGATTGCTTGATAATAGTAAACAAGAACCAATTGATATACGTGTTATATGTAATTATGGCAAAATAGAAACAATTTCTATCAATGGCATAGAAGACTATTTTATTTATATGGATTCTCAAATTAGTTTGAAAAAATATAAAGAAATAAAAACAACAGAGTTATCGATTCAGGCTCCCGAACTTCTAAATTGCATTCAAAATGGCTGGAGCTCGTCTTCAGAATTTGGTTCAAGAGAGTCGATTTTTCAAGATTACAATATTTATTTTGACGAAGGAATAAGAGTAAGATTCATTGATGGAAAAGTGTATCACATCATTTTTGATAAAAATTATGTAAATTCTGTCGTAAATGGCTTTACTGTTGGTACAGAAAGTGATATAATTATAAGTAAGATAGGTACACCAAGTTTTCAAAATGATGATAAAAGTATCATTGGCTATAAAAGTAATGAAATTTATGTTTTTTTTGAAAAAGACCAAATTTCGATCTATCGAAATATACAGGAAGAAGGATTTGACGCTTTTTTTGGATTAGTAGATGAGTTTTTAGAGGAAAAATATTCATTGCTTGAATTTATGAATGAGTTAACGTATGTATGGCCGGATTATGAAGAATATACCTATAACGAAGAAACTGTATTTTTATCGTATCCTAATAAAGGGATTGATATAAAATTAAATTATGATAATGTAGATGGTATTATTTTGTATAATAATATTGGTGTCAGTCAAGAAATTGTAAATCAATATATAGAACATACAGAATTTTTGGCACAGCTTCAAGTAGATAATGTCTTTAATGCTGAAATGAGGCGATTAGAAGAAAGACAAAACTTAAATGCAAAATGTAAAGAATATCGCGAAAAATTTGAAAAAGAAGAGGATAGAAACAGAAGTAAACGATACAACTATTATGCAGATTTAGATGAGAATGAACATATTATCAATCTCTATTTCATTTCGCAAGATGAGCAGTTTGTAGACTGTGAATTACGCGAAAGTATCACTTCTTATATATGGCTAAGTGATAGTTTGCTAGCGTATAGTAGAAGTGGAAAAGGCATGTATTATTATGATTTAAAGAATCAAACAAAAGGAGTGCTTCTGACAGGAGATGAAACCTATCAAATAAAAGCATTTCAAAATGGTGTTTTAAAATACGATGATAAAGAAATTTTGATACAATTTTAATCAATATTAATTGAGGAAAGGAATGAAAAAATGAAGTTATTACTGAAAAGAATGTCTTATAAAATTTTAGTTATAGCCATGATAACAGTCGTTTTATCATTTTTTTCCACGTCTTCTGTTTCAGAAGCAAAGCTAAAATTAAAAGAAGGAGAATTTTATTATTCAGGAACACAAGAAGGAACCTATGTTGTTAAAAAGGGTTTTTGGGAAAATCTTTTAAATGCTTTAGGAGAAATTGCGAATTATTTATTAGGAATCATGATTTTACCAGTAAGAGGTGTAATTGTTGGTTGGGTGGAAATAATGGAAATTATTTTGACAGCCATATTAGGAGTAGAAACAGATCTGGGGGCTTTCTTTAGTGATGCAATCGCTGGTATGGATAGTTATTCTCAACAAATTGTAAATGTTGAAAGTATTATATTTAATAGAGTTCCCATTTTGAATGCAAACATATTTGAAGGAAATGCAAATGAAGAGATTGTAGATAATGAAACTGGTAATGAAGTGGTAACAGTAATTAGGGAATCGGTTGCAAAATGGTATTATATCATGAGATTAATTGTAATTGCTTTTATGTTGTTATTACTAATTTTCATAGGGATTAAAATGGCCATTTCAACGATTGCATCAGAAAAGGCTGTCTATAAGCAAATGTTAATGGATTGGCTTGCTGGTATGATTATTGTTTTTGCAATTCATTATATTATGATTGGGATATTAACCATTAATGACACCATTGTAGATTCTCTAGAACCATTAGCAAAAGAGCCACCCCAAATAGTCCAAGAGTACCAATACGGAGATATTGATAAATTACAAACTTCAGCAGAAGTAGAAACAACGCTATATGAATCGGCAAGAACTAGAGCGTATAGTTTAAAATTAACAGATGGTTTTACTGGTATGGTTATTTATGCTGTTCTTGTGTATTATGCTTGGAGATTTGCATTAATCTATTTTAGAAGAGTTATCAATATTATCATGTTAACTTTGCTAGCACCAGCAGTTGCTGCTTCGTATGCTTTTAATAAAGTATTAACAGGAAAAGCAAAGATATTTTCAACTTGGTTTTTAGAATATATAATGAATGTTGTGATTCAAATTGTTCATACGTTAGTGTATGTTTCATTTGTGTCAACAGCACTTGCGTTGTCGTTGATTTCTTTGGCTGGTGCAATACTAGCGTTTGTATTATTGAATTTCATGATAAAAGCAGATAAATTAATCAGGAAATTGTTTAAATTATCAGGAGGAAAAGGAAGTCTTGCTGGGGATATGGCAGATAGAACTGATTTTGGTCAATTAAAGAAGGAGGCCAAATCACTAAAAGGTGCTTTAGTTGGTGGAACTGTAGCAACAGCTGCAATGAAAGCTACTTATGGAATTGCTACTAAACCAATCAAAGCTGCAGGAATGGCAGCACTAAGTGGGGGTGTTGCAGCATTTAAAAATAAACAAGAGGCAAAAGCAGAAAAAGAAAAAGAGAAAGAACGAAGAGAAGCAGAAGAGAAGGAGATTCAAGAAGAGGAAGGAAGGAAGAAAAAGAAAGAGGGAACAAAAGAAGAAAAAAATGCTGAGGCTTATCTTAAAAATAATAAAGAAGCTATGAAAAATATGGAAGATATAGCTGAATTAGAAGAAAAAAAGGAGAAATTATTAAAAGAACGCAAAGCAATAAAAGAAGAAAAAACACTTGATAAGAAACAACAACAAGATAAACTTAACAAAAATCAAGAAGAATTAAATGAAATAAACAAAGAAATTAAAAAGAAAGAAGATGCCATAGAAAAAGCCTTTTTAACAGAACAAATTATGAATGGAGAGCCAATTTTAGCTACCATAAAAGGAAATTTAGCAACTGCATTGAATGGACTTGTTGTAAAAGGTAAAGATGGAAAGTATAGAAGTAGGAAAGTACCAACGGTAAGAGAAGGCGGAGTAAAAGGTGCAATTTGGCGTAAAAAGGTTAATAGTAAATCTTTGGTTTTTAAAAACAATATGAAATTGAATACATTATTAGGATTAGATTCCGGTGAAGCAAAAGTATTAAAAGCTGAAATGAATTTCTGGAAGGGTAGAATTACGGCATTAGCTTCATTGGTAGCAGGAACGCCTTTATTCGTTACAAATCCATTAGTGGGAATGGCTTTGTTAAGTAATGCGGGAATTACACATTTGGATGTAAAAACAAGGAAAAGAAGATACAAAAATAGAGCAGCAAGATTAGAAAATAAATCGTATACATTTAATTCTTTTGGAGCAGGAGCAACAGCTAGATTAAGTAGACCAATGATGTACCATGTTTTAGAAATGGATCAATTAGAAACTTTAAAGCACAAAAAAGTAAGAAAAGAAGTAAAGAAAGTCATGAACTGGGAAAAAGAGCAACAGAATCGAGAGAAGAGTGTAGAAAAGAAAACAAAAGAATTAAAAGAGACTTTTTCAGAAAATATGTATCATTATGAAAACAATATAAAACAAGAAGCATCTGAAAAAAGTGCAGAGGACTTAGCATTTGAACAAAAAGTAAACCAGAAAAATGTTGTTAATGTTGGTGATGGAGTGTGTATGCAGCTTCATACAAATATTGCTATGAAGAAATTCATGGATAAGGTAGAAGCAATTGATGCAAAATCAAACTTGAGTGTAACGGATAAAATACATATGATTCAAAAAGAAATGGATGAACAAAAAGGAGTTATTATAAAAGAAGCGATAACAACATTATGTGGTCAACAAGGAATAACTGATATTACAGCAGTGCAATTAACAGATGCTGATATGGTTCAGATTAATCAAAATATTTTAGGCATGTTAGAAACACAAGGAATTACGAAAAAAGGGGATATTGACTTAGAAAGTGCTAATATAAATGAAGAGTCAATTTCAGAAGTGTATTTGGATTTAACGGCTAATCATGAGGAAACCAATAAAGAATTAGAAGCTAATTTAGTGTCAGCTGCTATATTGGAATATATGGAAAGCAAAGGCGAAAAGAATGTATATAACTTAAATACAGAGGAAGCAAAACAAGAAATATATAATCGTCTAAAAGATAAATTGATGCCAAATTCTTCGAAGAAATCTGCATCTGTTATAGAAAAATTAACAGGCAAAGATAAAATAAAAGAAGATTTTGAGTTGCCAGAGGAAATAAAAGAGAGTGTAGAAGAAAATATTAAAAAAGTCAAGAAGATAAGAAAGCGGAGAGTTGGGCAAAGGCGTACAAAAGAAAAAATTAGTAGCAAGAGAAGTAAGAAGAAAAACTAATATGACAAAGGATAAGTTAGAACAAGCGTTATATACTGAAGATGGTAGTCACCTTACACAAGAGGAATTTGAGAAATTACTTTCCCCATTATCTAGTTTAAAAAATCAGAATGCGAAGTTAAATGAGATGGGTGTGAAAGTAGAAGTGAAAAGAAATAAAAAGACAGAGGAAAAACTAAAATATTATGCACAAAAAGATGGAAGTAAAAGATTTGATGAATCCAAAGATGGCAGTTTAAGAGTTCAGAAAGAAGCAAGGGATTTGAATTCTAGGATTCATGGTGTAGTGGATGTAATTGATTTAATGAATCATATAGGGAAAAAGTAATCTAGAAGAAAAAGGATGGTGAATAAATGAGAACGAAAACGAAGAAAAAGCTAGTCAGACTGTTGAGTTCGCTTATGATTGTGTTTGCAGTATTGAATTTAGTGAGTATCATATTAGGACTTGGGAATGAATCAAATGCTACTGATGGGTTTACTTTGGCTGTAGATGGTGCATTAGTTGCCTCAGCTTTTGCTACAGGAGGGCTTTCAATAGTAATAATATTTGTACTTAAAATAGCAATTATAGTTATTGGTGTTATATTGCAAGCAATTATGAGTGGAGCATATTCTACACTAGAAAGTAATCTTCAATGGGCAGGTTTAGGAAGTATTATATTTGCTGGAGCTGAAGGAGAAGGAATTAGGGGAAGTAAATTTTTAGATGTCAATTTCTTTGATTTAAACCTTTCAGATGGTGCATTATTAACTTTTAGAACAGCAGTTGCAAAATGGTATTATATTTTAAGATTAATTTCTGCGGCAATATTATTGGTAATTTTAATTTATGTAGGAATTAAAATGGCGATTTCAACCATTGCTTCAGAACAGGCTAAATAT
Organism: uncultured Clostridium sp.; assembly: GCA_948435735.1. Taxonomy (GTDB): domain Bacteria; phylum Bacillota; class Clostridia; order TANB77; family CAG-508; genus Scatovivens. The sequence goes on along the minus strand of CAOJGX010000004.1, from coordinate 26,683 downwards.
AAACAAATGCTAGTAGATTGGGTAGCAAGTTTAGCATTATTGTTTTTACTACATTATATTATTATTTTTGCAATCACAGTAAATAGTTCTTTAGTTGGAGCTTTGGTAGGTTCGTTTAAAGATCCAACAGAAGGTATGTTAGGAACGCTAACAGCCAGAGCAATTTTTAGTGGAGTAGAGGGATTATTTGCAGCAGCAGTGTATTTGATTATGGTTGGACAAATATTTTCATTTTTCCTTTTATATATGAAACGTATGATAACAGTAGGATTTTTGATTATGATTGCACCATTAATAACAGTTACTTATGCAATTGATAAAATGGGAGATGGAAAGGCACAAGCTTTGAATGCATGGCTAAAGGAATTAGTTTATAACATATTAATACAACCGTTTCATTGTGTATTATTTTTAGCATTTTTTAATGCGGTAGCTGAAATAATAGCAGGAGATATCTTTAGTATTGGTGCCTATATATTTGCAATTGTCATTATGAAATTCATGAAGAAAGCAGAGGATATATTAAGAAAAATATTCCATTTCGAAGCAAGTTCAATGAGTTCAATCAGCGAATCAGGTCAAAATATTGCCAATGCAACTGGAAAATTTGTTGGAATGGGTATGAAAGCTGGAGGTGCACTTGCAACTTTTAAGGCTGCTGGAGGATGGAAAGGTGCAAAACAAAGTTTGCAACAATTTAGACAAGATAGAAAGCTAAATCGAGATGCAAAAAAATTAGTAAAAGATACTTATAAAGAAGTAAATAATGGAAGTACAGAAGGCTTTAGAAAAGAAAAGAAAACAGAAAGATACCAAAGGAACTTAGAGCAAGCCAAGAAAACCACTGCTGCAAAAATGAAAGCAGAAGCAGATGAGAAAGCTACTGAAAAAAGAGATAATAAGGTTAATAAAAATAGACAAAAATATGATAAAAAACATGGCGCAGGTGCGTATGATGCCATGATTGATAAAAAAGCGGAAAAAGCATATGACAAAGAACATGGAGCAGGCACTTATCAATTGTTAAAGAATGTAGCTTCTCAAAAAACTAGAAAGGGTCAACCAACCAAATCAGCGCAAATAGCTCAAAGTAAGTTGGATGCAGCAAAAGAAGGCGCTCATAATAAAGTAATTGAAGAAGGTGGAGTAGGAGCTAGAAGAACGTTAAAAAACGGCTGGGATAAAACTGGAGGACGTGCCTTTACAAGTATGAGGAAATTTGCTGATTCTGACTATGGAAAATTAGTAGGAGCAGCAACAAAAGACAGTATGAAAGTTGCAGCAGCAATTGGTATGGGAGCTTTTGCAATTGGTGCAACTGGTGAATTGAATGATGCAATTTCTTTAGGGCAAGCAGGATATGGTTTTGCAAAAGGATATTTGCAAAATTCAACAAAAACACTTGTTAATAATTCAGCAGAAAAAGTTGAACAATTGGCAGCTTTACAAGGAGTTGATGTTTCGGATATAGAAGCGCTTCAAAAAATACTGGCAGGTGTTACTGCTGAGAAAAATGCCGGAGCACTTGATACGAAGAGTATCAGTAACCAATTAGATAAATTAGAAGATGCAATAACCTCATTATTTGCAGATCGAGCAACAGGAAATTTGGAAGCTAGTTTATTTGTCAATGCAATACAGTCAGCTTCGGTAAAAGGAAATTTGAATCCGGCTGAAATAGAAAGATTAATTGAACAACAATTTGATAAAATGGATGAAAGTGATAGAGCTGATATACAAGTGGAAGCATCAAAATATGCTCAAATTATTTTAAAAGCAGGTATTGCTACCAATGGAACTACCTTTGAAAGTTCAGGAAAAGATGTTGATGAGCATGATGCGAAGGTAGTAGAAAAGGTAGTAAAAAGAAATTAAACGATAGAAAAAAGAGGAGAGAAACTTATGGCAAATCATAAAAAGAAAAATAACAAAATAGTATATGGGATTGGAATTTCATTGCTAATTCTTATAATAGTTGCCATAAGTTTCAATCGAAATAAAAAACAGCAAAATGATTTTGAAGCACAACAAGAAAAAACAGAAGAACAAATCGTACAGATGGAAAAAGACAATATAACAGACAAATTGCAAGGTCTGGAAGAACGTGACAGAATGGAATTTTACTTTGGTATATTTTTAAATTATATAGAAGAGGCGGAATATAAAAAAGCTTATGATTTACTTTATCCAGAATTTAAAGAAAATTATTTTCCAACGCTAGAAACTTTTACAGAATACGTACAAAAGACATTTCCAGAAATGGCAGAAATCGAGTATGAAAACATTGAAAGAAATGGTGATATTTATGTATTATGGATTGGTATAGCAGATGTGTTAAACGGCAAACGTACAGATGAAAAAAAGAAAATGAATATCGTTATACAGGAAAATGATTATAATGATTTTGTCATGTCATTTAGTGTGATATAGATGTAGGGACGATTATCAATCGTCTGCTCAAAAGGAGAAAAAATATGTTTACGGATATTAGATTAAAAATATTACATTTTTTTAGAAAGAATAAAAAAATTATTTTTATTGTCATTTGTGTTTGGGCGATTGTGTTTTTCATTAATCTATTATTAAAAAATTATGAACCAAAACCACAGTTGCAAACAACGTATGAACCACATACTTCTGTTTTAGATAACAGCAAAACTGTTTCTAAAAATATCAGCAATCCGATTGAAGATAAAATAGAAGAATATGTTGGATATTGCAATCAAGCAGAATGGCAAAAAGCGTATAATATGCTTTCAGATGCTTGCAAAGAATATAGTTTCAATCATGATATTCAGGAATTTATGAAATATGTCTATACCAAAATGCCAACACCAAAAAAATATGCGATTCAAGATTACTCAAACGATGGAAATACTTATATTTATCAAATCAAATATACAGATGATTTTTTAGCAACCGGTTTAACTAATACAACTTATCAATACACAGAAGAAAAAATGATATTTAAGAGGCAAAAAGATGGAAGCCTTGAAATGGCAGTTGGAAATTTTGTGGATTTTGCAGATATTAAAAACATTTCTGAAAATAATTATGTGAAAATCGATGTTAAATCTGTTGTAAAATATTATAGTGTAGAAGTGTACAATATAAAAATTACGAATCGAACAGAAAATACGATTGTCATTGCAGATGGCCAAGAAGAGAATGAAGTTATGCTGAATTTAAAGTCGTCAGAAACTAGAAGTATGGATAAAAAAGAGGCTGGTATTGTTTTAGAACCACAAGAAAGTAGGACTTTGGGGATATCTTTTCCAAAATTTTATGATAATGAGGATGATGCACAGAGTATAACTTTTGGAGCCATTCGAGTCATGGAAAAATATTCTGGCACAGAAGATGTGTCAGATGAAGTAATACAAGCAGAAATACAAAATGCAGTGGCAAAATTTAGTGTTAATATTCCTGTAACATACAAGGATTAAAATTCAGTAATAAAGGTGGTGAGATGAATATGGATGAACAAGAAAATGATAGCCTTATGGATCAACAAGAAAATAAAAATTCTGGTGGAAAAAAACGCTCGTTAAATCCTGCAACCAATGCTGCTGAAAAATTAAAAGCAGCTGAAAAAACAACAAAACAAGGAGCAAAAGTTACTGCAAAACTTGCTGAAAAACAGGCAGGGAAAAAAACAGGTGAAGTTGCTGCAAAATTATCTGTTAAATTAGGGAAAGTAAGTACTCAAGCAGGAAAAGCAGCACAAGTAGCAGCAAAATTATCCAAAATTATTGCAACAGTGGGTTGGATACTCCTTCTTCTTATTGCAATTATCGGTCTTCTTGCTTTTATTATTACTGGATTAGGTTTAATTATGTCTGGTCTAAAGGAGATAGTATCTGGTTTTTTGAATGCTGTAAATGGATTTTTAAATGGAAAAGAAAATGTTGTAGAAGAAAGTTCGATTGTGGATACATTATCGTATTTAAAGGAAATGGATTATGATTTGTATGGGTATGGTTTTTCAGGCTTACCAAATCCATTAACAGAAGAAAGTGATGACGAGGGGAATGTAACGAAAAAGTTGACTTATTCAGATAGTTTATGGGGTAATCCTGAGTTTGAAAAAGCTTATCGAAATATATTAGCTTACTTAGTTTCTGATAATTATACCTATATTTTGCAACACGAAAATAGAACTTTATTAGATATAGTCACATTTGCACCAGGCAATGGTTTAATTGGTATTTATTTTGATAATGGATTAGGAATTAGAGGAAATGGATATAGTGACTTCTGGAATAAGGGTTCGATAACGATTGAAGGGGATAGTGCTAAAAATAGAAAGTTAAAAATTAATGCAAGGGCATTTAATGCGGGGCCAGATATGACGTATCCTTTAGATGGCTGGACTGGAAGGTATGGAATGCCATTAGAATTTCTTTTGTCAGTTCATGTGGCGACGATGGCACCAGATTTGAGTTATAAAATGGCTACTTGGTTTGATCCAGAAGTAGAAGTCTTGTTATATAAAGTTGAGGGCGGAAAAATTGATAGTGCAGTGGGACCTGGAGGTGATGAGAGTAAAAAAGTAGGCTATGATAATTTAAATGTTTCTTTGGATGCTGAGGGAGTAAAAGAAATATTTATACAGTATCGTGATACGATAAGAAGTTATTTAGGAGATGATGCTAATTATAGTGAATATAAATGTATAGGACCACCAGTATTAGAAACGATTGATAATATAAAAAATTTTTCTAAAAATAAATTCATTGAAGAATTTGAAGCAAAAGTAAAAGAAAATATAAAAATAGGGGAAGACCGGAGAAGGCGATATTACAATTACAAAAGAAGATTTTGAACGCGTAAAGAATGAAATTATTGAGGAATTTAATATTGAGAAAAGCGACAAGAAATATACAATAGAAGCAGAAGGAAATAAAGAAGTACAACTAACTGTAACAAAAACTTATACAAGTTCTGGAATGGCGGGGCCACAAGCTTATTTGAACGTTGAAATTCAAGATGTAGGAGGAATAAGTCTTAGGGAAGACCAATATGATGAGCAATTTAAAACAGAAATGCAAAAATATGTAAAAATAGAAGGAGAAGGAGAAGGCAATATTACAATTACAGAAGAAAAATTTGGACAATTAAAGAGTCAAATTGCTAGTGATTTTGGAATTGAAGAAAAGGAAAAGAAGTATACGATAACAGCAGAAGAAAAAAGCGATATACAAGTAATTGTAAAAAAAGGTAGTAGAAGTAGTGGGGCAGGAGGACCACAAGCTTATTTTAACATTGAAATTCAAGATGTAGGAACAATAAAAGAACTATTATTAAGCCAATATGAAAAGCAATTTAAAAAAGAAATGAAAAAGCATGTAAAAATAGGGAAAGACCGGAGAAGGTGATATTACAATTACAGAAGAACAATTTAATCAATTAAAGAAACAAATTGCTAGCGATTTTAATATTAAAATTGAGACAACAGAAGAAGAAAATAAGAATCAAGAACAACCTAATAAAGGAAAAGAGAAAGATTATAATGTAGAAGGAAAACATGAAGAAAAGGGAGACATAAATGTACAAATATTAGTAACAGAATATCAGATGTCTGGTATGAGTCAGTCAGATTCATATCTTAGTATTGAAATTTCATATGAGACGATTGATAATACAAGAATACAAGATTGTTCAGATGCATCAAATGATGATATTGATAAAGCATGTAGCCATTGTGTAAAGTATATAAAATTAATTCATAAAGCATTAGGGGAAGTAAAGACAGAGAATTTTAAAACCTATGTGCCATACATAAATCGTGTAACAGATCATTGGTTCAGAAATGTATATTTTACTAAAAATTCAATAGGTGCAGATCGAATTGTGCAAAATGACAATGAATATGAGCAAAAAACTGGTGAAAGATGGACTTTATACGAAACTGACGAAAAGGGAAATTACCAATTATATGTTTATCTAAAGGAAAATGGAGAGTATAAAACAGAATTTAAAGAAGAGGATGATAAATGGCTAGTTTGTAGGAAAGTTGAAGCAGGAAACGGAAATTATAAATTAGCAGATGATGGAATAACGTATCAAAAAGCTTCTGGTGGAGAATATAAATTACAGTGGAAAGATAGTGAAAATAACTATTCTGATTATGCTTCAATCGAAGATGAATTTCGAGTTGGCAAAAGAGCCGTTGAAAATACAGATATAGGTGATGACTATTTAGCATATGAAATAGCTCAAACAGATGATATCTGGCAAAAAGTAGAAGTAAATGATAATTCACCTGAATCTTTACAGGAGTTAGAACAATTAGGTCAAAATATCTATTATAAAACAGCTTTTGGAACAGTTAAACAAGTAGAAGATGGTGTTCGTGGCGAAACAAATGCTAAAATTAAGAAGTTGTTTTTAGATGATTATTATTTATATGATGGAACAAAAGAAACAGCAGCCTTAATTCAAAAAGCAAAAGAAATGGCAGATGTTAATATTGCAGCTAAACAATTAGAAGAAGTACTCAGTGCAGATGATATGGTAGATACTACATTTAAATCAATAGCAGAGCTTATTTTGTATGATCGAGATGATCCAGACAATTTTCCAAAAGATAAAAAGATAGAGGTAGATCTTGTTACTGATAAAGATGGCAATATTGTGAATGGAGAAATGACTTTACATTATGATAAGTATAAGACGGAAGGTGATACGATAATTTTTCAATTGCTAAATGATAAAGAGGAGATAGTTAAAGATAACATTTCGATTTCGAAAGCGAATCCGAATAATGAAACGGTTCAAAAGAGGGCGGAACAGTTAGCAGAAGAATTAAAAAAGAAAATTGAGGAAGATTATATCATTGAAGAAGGTGCTGAGCAACTTTCTACTGAAATATCGCGAGTTTTGAATGCTTATACGATTTCTTCGGATATAACTTTAAAATGTAAGCCAAAAGGAAATAATTCAGAGATTAAAACACAACATTATACAGCAACAATTGACCAAATTTCTGGACCAATTAGTTTATCACACAGTTCACTAACTGCATTTAGTATGTTAGAAAATATGCACACGTTGGATTCAGAGTTCATTTATCGTGATTTTAAGGAGTTAATAGTAGAATTAAACTATTTTGATAAAGAAGATTTAGTAGAAGCAGAAGATGAAGTCATGATGTTTCCAGTTTCAGGAATTTCACCAGCAGGTTGGCCAGTGGCAAGATATGATAAAACTGAAGATTATGGAACATTAATTCATTCTGCAGAGGATTTGAGGGCTAGAAGGGCTGAAACATTAGCTGAATTAAAGGAATTATTAAGTCAAGAAGAAATTGAAGAATTAGATAATAAAGAAAATAATACTACTCCAGAGCAAGTTACAAATCAACCACAGACTTCTGATAATCTTTTGGTTCAAGCTGCTAAAGATATATATGATTATGTTGCTACTGACGGGGGATATGATTATAGTCAAGGTAATAGGGCAAGTAGTTTTGAAGCCTCCAAGACAAATAAATTTTATGATTGTTCATCTTATGTAAGTTGGTGTTTGCAATTAGTAGGTATATTTGATGAGGGAGAATTAACTAGTTCTGCTAGTATAGGTTCATTGGAGAAATTAGTTGACTATTATCATTCTGGAACACCTGCTACATTGGAAACAGGAATGATATTAATATATGATGGACATGTTAATATTTATGATAAAGATGGAATGTATTATGATGGTGGAGAGCATCATGGAATAAAATATAAAACTTATTCTAAAACAATAAAAGGTTATATTTCTATACCAAATGACAAAATGACATATAATGGTGTTGCAGGAACAAATTCAGCAGGCACTACTGAAGAACAAGCAGAATTCGCTGGCTTTGAAGGCGGAGAGACAGTCGTGTCTCCGGTGACTGGAGAGGTTGTGGAATATGGAACAGTAACGAGAAAGAATATTGAAACTTCTAAAATTGAAACAGATGGAGAAAATGCAAACAATCAATACGAAGAAGTTGGATTTATTAAAATAAGACTTTTAGGGAATAAAGATTGGGCACAAAGTAAAAGCAAAGATGGATGTCAATATTTTACCGGACTTTCAAAGTCAAGTATACAAGGTTCAATTACTGGCAATGATGTAGACGAAGGGAATGCAACAAGTTGGCTAGAAGGTCAATATACAGAAGAGCAATTGCAAACTTTAGGTTATGATTATTTCTGGGAAGAATATAACGATGCAGGAATAGGCGATCACTATCTATATATTGAAGGTTTTGATGTTTCTGATATAAATGTAAGTGGAGGAGGCAAAAATGTCCCTCAGAATAAAGAAAATATACAAACATTAGCTGAGTTTATAAGTAACTTAGAGAACAATGATGAGGAAAGTGAAGAAGATAGCGGATTAACTAATAGTTATTCTACGCAATATACGGTACCAAATTTGTTAGATGACAAACGAGAATTTGAACTAAAAATAGCAGAAGCAGCAAAAGAAAAAGCAGCTTTTACCTATACCAAAGATGGAAAAGTATACATTAAAGAAGGTGCAGCAATTGGTAAAACGTATGCTTCGGATAGTGATTTTATTAAAGAAATCGAGATTGAGGAGCCAGAAACCGAAGAGGAAGAAGGCAATGAGCAAGATCAAACGCAAAATAATCCTGCCAATAATGATGAGACTAACCAAAATCCAGATGGAACTGAGGAAGATGAAAATAAAGGACCATATAAAGTTGGTAATTATTTGAGGATTATTTTCAGAGATACAGGGGATCAGGTTGTTGAGAATGTTGAGGATTATGTTGAGAAGTCTGAAAAAATGAATCAGCAAACGGAAAAATTCTCAATGATAGGAACAGTGCTAAGCGAAAATGAGTGGGTTGAAAAAACTAAAGCGTATGCTACTTCACATGGAGCAGATTCTGTGTTTACAAATGAGTCCGAATTAAGGGAAATGTATAAGATGTGTGTTGAAAAAGGTATTAATCCAGAATTTATAGTTGCAAAAGCAAAACAAGAAAGTAGTTTAAAAAGTAGTAATGGAAACTATTGGGGTTATGGAACTCCAAATGGTTCTTCACTAGCAGATTATGGAGGATGGAAACCTACGTTAGAGAAATTTATAGAAACGCTTCTTGATTATCAAGATCCAACGAGTAACCATTATAACTCAATTATGGAAAGATATGAGCAAAGAAAGGGATGTACTGAATGGGGAGGCGCCGATCCCCAAGGTTATGGAACTCCAGATACACTTGAAGGAATTAGTTCAGTGTATTCGTGGTTAGGAGATGATCATCATGCTACTACTTCTGGTGGCGGAGGAATGTACTATTTGTATCCTTGGAAATATGCTGGCGCTGGATATGAAGGTGAAAATAAAATAATTTTTGATTCTAAAGAAGAATTTGAACAGAAGTGTGGAGGCTTACACAGCACTTCAGGTGGAAATCCATCAACTGTGCCTACGACTGTATGGGAGCAAGCAGGATATACTGCTTGGCAGGTTAGAAAGACAATTACGGTTGCAAGAGAGATTTATGGTGAGGTAGCAGGAACGTATGCAGGTCGATAAAGATGAAGGAGTTGAATTATGAGAAACAAAGTTCAAAGAAAGATAATTATTGCAATGATTATACTTCTGATTGCTTTAATAATAGTTATTTTTCAATTAAATAAGCTAAAAGGAACAAGAACTTCGAAGGAAAATTTAGAATATATAAATTCAGATGAGTTAGAAGATGGAACTGTTTCACCAGATATGATTCATGTAGTAATTGCCTTATATGAAGGAGAGTTAAACCCAAAAGCAATTTCAAAATCAACCTATCACTTTATCAATCATTTAGTACCAGAGTACTTGAAAAAATGTAAAAATGAAGAAATAACAAGAGAGTACTTTCAGAGAAATAAAGAGGATATATATTTAGATATTGGGATAAATAAGGAAGAGGAATTTATAAGCTTAATAAATGAAATAAACACATTATCAGGGAATTTAGAATTTGAATCTTCCAGATTTGACAAAGATACACTTGTAGTAAAGAATAATAGAGTAGAAGCAGTTTTATATATAAAATACAGAAATAATGATGAAATTAATGTAAATGTTAATTTGTACAATAAAGTTTATTCTAATAGGACGTCAATAAAATTTTATGTTCCATAAATTAAATATTGAAAGTTAAAGAGTCCAGAATTTCTGGACTCTTTAACTCACATACCAAATCCTATTCCCCCCAAAATACTTCTTCAAAAGCCCCAACAAAAAATCTTCTGCTGAATCACGTACTTCTTTTTTATAACAATATTTCCCACGACCACGACCAGTCATTAGTTCAGGTTGATATAGATTAATGGCATTGGGAAAAGCTTCTGTATTAATCATTTTGTGAATATAACTGTAAGTCATAAAAATAAGTTCAAAAAACACGCTAGTCTTTGCTTTTTCATTGAGTGATTCTGCTAGAGTAATTAGTAAATCCTCATATAGGGTTTGCCAATTATCCACTAAAATAATTGGTGCAATTAAAATTCCAACTTGATAGCCAGCCTCGCATAGCTTATTAATTGCTTCAAGTCTAGCTTTTAGGCGAGAAGTACCAAATTCAATCTTATCAATTAATTCCTCAGGATTCACACTCATTCTCACAATAATTCTCTCTTTTCCTGAAATATTTAGAATAGGATCCACCATATCAAATTTTGTTGGGAAAGTAAGAAATCCTTTTTTGGAATGGGCAAAGTTTTCAATGGTCCAGACTAAATTGTTCGTAATGGAATTTTCTAAGATTAAATCACTATTGCTTCCAATTTCAAAAGTTAGTTCTTTTTCACTTTTTTCAGCAGTTTTTATAATTTTGTCAAGCATTTCCTCACGATTGACAAATAAACGTAAATAAGCACATTTGTTATAATTGCATACAAGATAACAGTATAAACACATAGCTGTACAGCCAGAAGAAGTATAAGGAACAAGAAAGTCCGATACTTTATGATTTTCTACGTATTTGTGTGTTTTACGGGTGGCAATAATCAAGTGCTTTTTCATTTGAGGAAAGGCAGAATTGCTTTGATTTCTCATTTCTGGAATGTTGTTGTGGTTGTCGATGATGAATTTCGGAGTTGTTTGATATTTTTGTAGTAATTCTTTACCTAAAGTATAATTTTCAATATTTGGTTCGTAATAAATTGCATCAGGTTTGAACATGGGATTCTCCTTTTTGTGATTTGAAATATAGTATTTCCTTGAAATAGAATTTTCATGCGAAAAAATTGGGTCAAATTACTCACCAAAAAATGAAAAAAGGCTTGATTTTTTTTTTATATGTGATATAATTCATAACATAAAAATAGGAATTAATCCTATTTTAAAGGAGTTTTTACATGAAAAATTACTCAAAACAAAGAGAAGAAATTATTGAAGTCATAAAGAAATTGTATAACCATCCGACAGCTGAAGAAATTTATTTTTTAACAAAACAAAAAGATCCAGCTGTTAGTAGAAGTACGGTTTATCGAAACTTGAATGGTTTAGTACAAGAAAGAATGGTAACACAAATTGCAGTTTCAAATGGGCCAGATCGATATGATTATATACATAATCGAGAAAAACATGGGCATGCTATCTGTAAGAAATGTGGACAAATATATGACTTTTTATATGATTTCAATTTCGAAAAGGTAACGCGAAGTATTGAAAAACAAACAGGATTAGATATGGCAGAGAGTGAAATAATGGTCAGAGGGATTTGTCAATCATGTAAAAAGTCTGGAAATTAATTTTAGGAGGTTTAAAATGTCTGATTTAAAAGGAACAAAAACAGAGAAAAATTTAATGGAAGCGTTTGCAGGAGAGTCACAAGCAAGAACAAAATACACTTATTTTGCAGCAAAAGCAAAAAAAGAAGGGTATGAACAAATTGCAGCTATATTTGAAGAGACTGCTGGAAACGAGAAAGAACACGCAAAAATTTGGTACAAATTATTACATGATGGGGATATTCCAACAACAACAGAAAATTTGAAAATTGCAGCAGAAGGAGAAAGCTATGAATGGACAGATATGTATGATCAATTTGCCAAAGAAGCAAAAGAGGAAGGATTTGACAAAATCGCGTATTTGTTTGAAGCAGTTGGAAGAATTGAGAAAGAGCATGAAGAAAGATTTAAAAAACTATTGGAAAATGTAGAAGATGGTTTAGTATTTAGTAGGGATGGAGATAAAATTTGGAAGTGCAGAAATTGTGGTCATATTTGCATTGGAAAAGAAGCACCAGAAGTTTGCCCAGTTTGTTCTCATCCACAAGCTTTCTTTGAGATTAAGGCTGAAAATTATTAATCGATTGAAAAAGCTAGATTTAATCTAGCTTTTTGTGATATATTGGCAAAGCGTGAATAAGATAAAAGGAAAGGAGACGCTTATGAGACCAACGATTATGGAAGTAAATTTGCAACATTTTAGATATAATATGGAACAGATTAGATTAAAATTATCAAAGGGAACCAAAATGATGCCAGTGATTAAAGCAAAGGCTTATGGAAGTTATCTGAATACAAGATTAGAAATATTGAATGAATTTGACATTGTTGCTGTAGCAATTGTGGATGAGGGAATTTGGTTGAGAAAACTTGGTTTTGAGAAGGAAATATTTGTTTTAAATCAGCCAGCTGTAGATGAAATTGACGATATTATAGAAAATCATTTGGCAGTTGGAATATGTAGTACTGAATTTGCTCAAAAGTTAGGTCTGAAAAAAGAAAATGTAAAAGTTCATATTGAAATTGGAACAGGAATGGGTAGAACAGGAATTCATCCAGATAGGACAGCAGAATATATTGATTTGTTACAAGAATATGAAACGATAAAAATTGAAGGAATTTATACACATATGTCTTGTGCGGATGTGGATTATGAATATACAAGAAAGCAGATAATATCTTTTGAAAAAGCGTTAGCAATTGCTAAAGGCAAAGTGCCAGATTTAAAATATATCCATAGTGCTGCCTCGAATGGATTGATTAATTTTCCAGAGGCACATTATAATTTGGTGCGTCCTGGTATGATTATGTATGGTTATTCATCTGGTGAAGGCATATTGGATAAAATTGATTTAAAGCCAGTTTGTAGATTAAAATCTAAAATTACCTTGTTGAAAGTGGTCAAAGAAGGAACGAGCATCGGATATGATAGAAGTTTTGTAACGAAAAGACAAACAAAAGTTGCAACAATTCCAATTGGTTATGCGGATGGCTTGAGAAGAGACTTATCCAATGGTGGTGAAGTGCTGATTAATGGGAAAAAAGTACCGATTATTGGCAAAATCTGTATGGATGGATTTATGGCAGATGTGACAGATTTAGAGAATGTAAAAATTGGTGATGATGTGTGGATTTGGGATAATGAGGAGATTACTTTAGAGCAGGTTGCAAAAAAGTGTCATACGATTCCGTACGAAATTATAAGTACTATAAGGGATCGAGTTCCGAGGATTTTTGTAGGAGAATAGAGTTCTGATTGGAACTTTTTTTTTGTGATAATGGCGAAAAATGTCGAACTAAAACGTAAAATTTCCTTGCAAATTTAGGGAAAATGTGTTAGTATTTAGATACAAAATAAAAAAGAAAGGTGGTGAATGATATGGAAGAAAAAATATTAGCTAAGCTTGAGCAAATAGATAGCAAATTTGACAAAATGGAAAAAAGGATAATAGAAGAAAATGCTAAATTAAAGGAAGAATTGAGAAAAGAATTTAAACAGGAAAATGAAAAATTGAAAGAAGAATTAAGAAAAGAATTTAAACAAGAAAATGAAAAATTGAAAGAAGAATTGAGAAAAGAATTTAAGCAAGAAAATGAAAAATTGAAAGAACAAATAAGAAAAGAATTTAAACAAGAAAATATAAAATTAGAAAACAGACTAAAAGAATGTATAACAACTCAAGTAAAAGAGGAAATTTTACATCATATGTTTTTGTTTGAAGAAAATTATGGAAGAAGAATTACGATTGCATTTGAAGAGATTATGAGTAGAAATTATAAAGAAGAAAGACAAGATAAAGACATTAAAAATCTAGAAAGAGAAACCACTCTCAATTCAGCTTTTGTGTATAATCATGAAGAAAGAATAGCAACTTTGGAGAAGACACGAGTATAAGATTTATTCTTAAAAAATCAGAAAATAAAGAGCATATACATTATTTTTGTAAAAGAAATAATCTATATGCTCTTTATTTAGTTTTATAAACAAGAAAATCGAATTCTAGTTATGAGAACTCGATTTTCTGTTTCTATAAAAGGGGTTGAAAATGTTAAATAAAATATATAATAGAAATATTAAAATAAACTTAAAAAAAGAAAAATATCTTGACTTGTCAAATCATATTTTTCATGATATAATCAAACCAATTTAAAGGAGGAAATAAAATGAAAAAAAGAGGATTTGAAGTAGCAAAAGGATTTGAAGATAAACGAATTAATCTACCAATTAGAAAAACAAAATTTTCGGCAGGATATGATATAGAAGCAGCAGAAGATTGTACAATTCCTGTATTTGAGCCAGGGGCAAAGCCAACTTTAGTGAAAACTGGTTTAAAAGTCTATATGCAAGATGACGAAGTTTTTATGTTATATAACAGAAGTTCCAATCCGGGAAAAAAGGGTTTGATTTTAGCAAATAGTGTGGGTGTTATTGACAAAGATTATTACGAAAATCCAGATAATGACGGACATGTTATGTTTGCTTTTTACAACATAAAGCCAGAACCAATTAAAATCAAAAAAGGTGATATTGTTGGTCAAGGTATTTTCCAAAAATTTTTAATGACAGATGACGATTCTGCAGAAGGTACTAGAATAGGCGGTTTTGGGTCAACCAATCAATAAAATCATAAAAAAATGGATAATTTAGGAAAAAACTTTTGACTTTTGGTAAAATTTGTGCTATAATAAAGATAGAGTAATGAAAAATTGCTTGGAAGGAGTGACAAGAGTAATATGTTTAAAGTGGGAGATAAGATTGTGTATCCAATGCACGGTGCTGGAGTAATTGAAACGATAGAAGAAAGAGCTGTTTTAGATGAAAAACAAGCTTATTATATCATTAAAATGCCAGGTGAAGTAAAAGTTATGGTGCCTACTGCAAAAGCAGAAGAAATTGGTGTACGCAACATCATAGATAGAGAAACAGCCGGAAAAGTAATTCATGTTTTAGAACAAGATTGTACTGAAATGTCGATGAAGTGGAACAAAAGATATCGAGATAATGTTGAGAAAATGAAATCTGGAAATGTATTTGAAGTAGCGGATATTGTTAGAAATTTAAGTTTCAAACAAAAAGATAAAGGTTTATCGACAACAGAGAAGAAAATGCTTTTAAATGCAAAACAAATTTTAGTGAGTGAATTAATGTTAGCAGAAAGTAAACAAAAAGATGAAATTGAGTCATTAATTGAAGATAAAATTAATGTTTCGTATGAACTACATAACAGTAATATGGAAGGCGACAATGGAAGTAGTGATGATACAGACGGAATTATGAAGACGTTTATTCAAACTTAAATCAGGAATGCCCTAGAAGAATCTAGGGTAGTTTTTTTTTATGATTTGAAAAATTATGTAAATATTATAAAATATAGTTGTAGACAGTGATATATTTCAAATTTTGAAAGGAGACAGCATGAGAATGGAAGTATCAGCTTATGCAAAGAAAAATGAATAATTGAGAAAAGGGAAAAGACACTCTTGCAAAAGAGGGGCTTTTTCCTATAAAAATCCCCCATTCTACAACATATTTTTAAAATTATGTATACTTTTTGACAAATTAAGAAGGATTTGAGGCAAAGGTGTCGAATAATATAAAAGAAAGGTTTTAAAAATGGTACAGTATAATGATGAGTTAAAACAGGAGATAAGAAATGCAAATGATATAGTAGATGTTATATCCCAATACGTTATATTAAAAAGAAGTGGAAGAAATTTTATGGGGTTATGCCCATTTCATAAAGAAAAATCACCTTCTTTTTCTGTTTCACCAGATAGGCAATATTATCATTGTTTTGGTTGCCATAAAGGTGGAGATGTGTACAATTTCATCATGGAAATGGAAAAATTGTCTTTTAAAGAAGCGTTAGAGTTCCTAGCAGAACGTGGCCATGTCAAATTGCCAGAAGTCAATGATGAAGAATTCAATAAAAAACAATATATGTTAAGCAGAATGAATAAAATAAACCTTGAAACAGCAACATTTTATCACGAAAGGCTATACACGCCAACTGCTAAAATTGCACAAGATTATGTCAAAGCAAGAAAGTTAGATAATCATACTTTAAAAGCGTTTAAGATTGGATATTCTGGGGAATATAATGAATTATATACCTTTTTAAAAGGAAAAGGCTTTAAAGATCATGAAATTTTAGCAACAGGCTTGGTAAACCAAAATGAAAAAGGGGAATTTATAGACCGCTTTCGAAAACGTCTCATGTTTCCGATTATATCTGTTTATGGAAAGCCAGTAGCTTTTGGTGGTAGAAGGTTAGAAGATAATGACAAACTAGCCAAATACATAAATTCCAATGAAAATTTAGCGTATTCTAAGAAAAAGCATTTATTTGCGTTAAATCTTGCCAAACAATCCGAACAAAAAAGAATCATTCTTGTGGAAGGCTATATGGATGCAATTTCACTTTATCAGCGTGGAATTGATAACGTTGTAGCATCGCTTCGGAACAGCATTAACAGATGAACAAGCTCGATTACTTCGTAAATATAGCGAGCAAGTTATTTTTGCTTATGATTCGGATGGAGCTGGTCAAAATGCCATTAAAAGAGGCATCGAGGTTTTGGAAAAGCAAAATTGTGATGCAAGAGTTTTGCAAATGGAAGGTGCTAAGGACCCAGATGAATATATCATAAAATACGGAAGTGGAAGATTTCAGTTGTTAGTGGATAATGCCATCTCGTTAGTTGAGTTTAAAATAAAAAACTTAAAAAATGAATATAATATGGATAACACAAAAGACAAGATAGCATTCTTAAAAAAAATAACTTCCATTTTGTCCAGTGTGGAAAACAAAATTGAAAGAGAAATTTACATTGATAAGATTTCAGAACAATACGATATTTCCAAACAAGCTATTTATGCAGAAGTAAATAAAGCCTTATATAAAGGAAAACCCGAGAAAATATTAGCAAAACCTACTGCGCCTATAGCAAATGATGAAACGCTGATAGTGGATGATAAAATTGCTAAGAGAGAAAATATGATTTTATATTTGCTAATCAATTATCCGCAAGAAGCAAAAGAAATAATTCAGTCCAATATTGGTATAGAAGATTTGCAAATTGAAGAAAATAAGGTTATATTTGAAAAAATAATGGCTTCTGATCAAGAGGATAGCGAAAAAATCACGCAACTGATTGCCAATCTAGAAGATGAAAACATACAAACTCATATTAGTACCATTATGGTGACAGACTATGAAATAACGTCACTTCAAAAATGCTTAGAAGATGTTATTTTTACTTATAATAGAGAAAGATTGCAAAAGCGAAAATTACAGATTGTTAAAGAAATAGAGGGCGAGAATATAACAAAAGAAGAAAGTGCTAATTTATATGCAGAATTACAAGATATCATAGCAAAGTTGGCAAAAATAAAATAAAGGGGGATAATATGAAAAAGTCTGATAAAGATGAAATAGAAAAAAAAGAGAAAACAAAAAAAGTAGAAAAAATGCCAAAGAAAGAAGCAAAAAAGGTAACAGAGAAGAAAATAGAGACCAAAGCAAAGAAAAAAACAGAAGAAACAAAAGCTAAAACTACAAAAGACACATCTAAAAACCAAAAAGAAACAACAGAAAAATCTGGAAAAAAATCCCCTAAGAAAACAGAAACAAAAGCTAAGAAAAATAAAGAAGAAAAAAAAGAAGTTCTTGACCAAGAAATTGCAGATGAAGTACAAGTTGATAAAGAAGAGCAAAATGAGGAATTAGATAAAGACAAAGAAAAAATATTAAGCATTTTGAATAAGGCAAAAGAGAAAGGAAATATCACTTATGGAGAATTAGCCACTCAGCTAGGTGAGGTAAATCCAGAGCAACTTGACAAAGTATTTGATACATTTGAAGAATTAGGTGTTAGCATTTCCAAAGACGAGGACTTGTTAGAACCAGACGAAGACGATTTAAAAGATGTTGAAGAAGTCAAATTAGAAGACGTCGATTTAGCCAATTTCGATGGTGTCAATGTGGATGACCCTGTCAGAATGTATTTAAGAGAAATTGGAAAAATACATTTATTATCTTTTGAAGAAGAACTTGAACTAGCGAAAAAAGTTTTAGAAAATGATGAAGAAGCAAAACAAAAATTAGCAGAGTCGAACTTGAGATTAGTTGTCAGTATTGCTAAAAAGTATGTGGGAAGAGGAATGTTATTTTTAGATTTAATCCAAGAAGGTAACATGGGTCTCATCAAAGCAGTTGAAAAATTCGATTATTCAAAAGGTTATAAATTTAGTACGTATGCTACCTGGTGGATTAGGCAAGCCATTACAAGAGCAATTGCAGACCAAGCAAGAACCATTAGAATTCCAGTTCACATGGTTGAAACCATTAATAAATTGATTAGAACTTCAAGACACTTACTTCAAATTTTAGGAAGAGAGCCAACGCCAGAAGAAATTGCTGGTGAAATGGAGATTTCTGTAGAAAGAGTTATGGAAATACAAAAAATTGCACAAGATCCAGTATCACTAGAAACGCCAATTGGTGAAGAAGATGACAGCCATTTAGGAGATTTTATCGAAGATGACGATTCTCCTGCTCCACATGATGCTGCAGCATATACATTATTAAAAGAGCAATTAGAAGAAGTTATGAGTACGTTAACACCACGTGAAGCCAAAGTTTTAAAATTAAGATTTGGCTTAGAGGATGGAAAGGCTCGTACCTTAGAAGAAGTTGGCAGAGAATTTGAGGTAACACGTGAAAGAATTAGACAAATTGAAGCAAAGGCTTTGAGAAAATTAAGACATCCAAGTAGAAGTAAGAGATTGAAGGATTATATGAATTAGATGAAAAGACTTGCTGTTTAGTAAGTCTTTTTTTGTAGCGAAGTCAGCTAGGTTATAATTTGATTGAGAAAAAATATTGACATTTTATGTAAATTATGATATAATAAACACAAACTGTATAGTCAGTATTCAGAAAAAAGAAAGGAAGAAAGAGAAGATGATGGAAAAATTATTAGAGGAAGAACGGAGAATAAATCTACTAGAAATTAAAGAGGAGAAAAGTGAGGATTCTTTTCATGTTAATATCGTACAGAGGTATTTATATGAAATTGGCCAAATTCCTTTATTATCTTCTGAAGAAGAACTTGAATTAGCTAGAAAAGTCTTAAAAGATGATAAAGAAGCAAAACAAAAATTGGTAGAGTCGAACTTGAGATTAGTTGTTAGTATTGCTAAAGGGTATTTAGGAAGAGGAATGTTATTATTAGATTTAATACAAGAAGGTAATTTGGGACTCATTAAAGCAGTTGAAAAATTTGATCCTTCAAGAGGTTGTAAACTTAGTACATATGCTACTGAGTGGATTAAGCAAGCCATTAGAGGAGCGATAGCGGATCAAGCGAGAACAATGAGAATACCGCGAACGACTCTTGTAGTAATGAGAAAGATGATAAGGATATCTCAAAATTTATTCTGGACATTGCAAAGAGAAGCGACTCCCGAGGAAATTGCCCAAGAGATGAATCTTCCTGTTGACAAGATTAAATATATGCAAAGCAAGGTGAAGGACTCGATATCATTAGATGTGCTAGTTGGAAATGAGAAGACAAGCGAGTTGTTAGATTTAATTTCAGATGATGATTCAGTTAATCCTGAAAAGAGGGCTGTTAATAATTTATTGAAAGAAAGGTTGGAACAACTTGTAAATACGCTCACATCACGTCAAGCTGAAGTTATAAAATTGAGATATGGTCTAGAAGATGGAAGACAACTCACTTTAGAACAAGTTGCGAAAATATTGGGAGTTACTCGTGAAAATGTTCGGCTGGCTGAAAAAAGAGCTCTGAGGAATTTACGGAAAAATAAAAAATATTTAGAGGATTTTCTGTAATGGGGAATAGCCATATACTACTAATGTAGTAATGGCTGTTTCTTTTTTTGGAAATTTTAATAAAACAGAAAGTTGCTAAGTTAGAAAATTGACATTTTACATAAAATATAGTATAATTAAAATGGATAACTATTGTATATTCAATATTTAGAAAGGGTGATTTTATGCAAGAGTGGAATGCTGCTTTTGTAGGTGGAGGAGTAGCATCAGTAGAAGGATTGGGCGGATATGCTGAACTTTGTACTGATATTGAGTTTCAGGGATTTTCGGGTGCTAGCATAGGTGCTGTAATAGCAGCTTATTTAGCAGCAGGAAAGAACCCTATAGAAATACGGGACTTCTTAATGAGTAATGTGAAGAAATTTTGCAAACCTATGATAGGACGCAAAAGAATTCAAAAAGAAGTTGATGAATTTTTAGGCAAAGTTTTATTTAAAGACTTACCAAAAGAATGTAGTGTATCAATTACGCCATTGAGAAATCATTTTCCATGTATTATCACACGGGATAATGCAGAAAATTTAACAGTAGGGCAAGTTGTTGCTCTCTCAGCCACGTTGCCTGGCTTATTTCTACCAGCTTTTGTGCGATTGGAAGGAAAAAAAGCGTTTGTTTTAGATGGAGGGATTTTGCTAAATCCACCACTAAAAGAAGGTGCTAAAAATTTTGTCTTTTCCTATGAGAATTCTGAAAGTTGGAAAGATACTGCTTGGAATAGGCGGAGGTGGGCGCAAGAGAAAAAGGCTGATTGTTTATTTAGGCCAAGGATTGAATGTGGAGTTTTTGGTGATGAAGTTGATATATATGCTTTATTTGCAGGCGGAAAACTGTACATGGAAGAAGCAAAAAGTTTTTATTTAGGTAAATTTGCTTAACAGAGCATAGAAAAGCTGTTCTTATGAAATTTATAGGAACAGTTTTTTCTTGCTATTTTTCAAAAAAATGATATAATCATAAAAACAAATAGGAGGTCAAATATGAACTATCCAACATTTATCAAAAAAGGTGATACAATTGCTGTTACAGCTCCATCAATGGGATTTTGCAAAGAAGAGCAAATAAAAGAATATGATAATGCCATCCAAAATATAAAAAAGATGGGATTTGAATTTTGGGAAACAGGAAATGTTAGAACAGACAAAAATGGCAGAAGTTCATCAGCTAAAGAACGTGCGAAGCAGTTTATGAAAATGTGGGAAAATGAAAAGGTATCAAGCATTATTTGTGCGAAAGGTGGAGATTTTTGCTGTGAGGTGTTAGATTATCTAGACTTTAATCAATTAAGAAGTTCTAAACCAAAGTGGTTGCAAGGTTTTTCAGATATAACCAATCTAGGTTTTGTGTTCACAACAAATTTGGATATTGCTACAATTTATGGAGAAAACATTAGAGACTACGGCATGAGAGAACTTTTCCCTAACTTGACAAATTCAATCAAACTAATGGAAGGTGAAGAAATCATACAAAAAAGCTTTGGGAGATATGAACCCAAAGAGGAAGAAAGAGGAATTTTTGAGGTCTATAACTTGACAAAAGAGGGGTTTTGGAAGAATTTAAAAGGAGAAAAGAAGCTTCATTTTTCTGGTAGGTGTATTGGAGGTTGCTTTGATGTTATTATTAATTTAATTGGTACGAAATATGATAAAGTAAAAGACTACATCTGTAACTATCAAGAAGATGGAATTGTATGGTTTTTTGACGTTTTTGAAATGTCAACGCCACAACTACTTTGTCATTTATGGCAAATGAAAAATGCTGGCTATTTTGAACATTGTAAAGGAATTATTTTTGGAAGACCTTTTCTAATTCGTGAAGATTATGAAATGTCTTTTGAAATAGCAATTCGAGATGCGATTGGAGAGTTGAATATTCCGATTATTCTAGACGCAGATATTGGTCATATTCCGCCGCAAATGCCGATAGTAAATGGTAGTATAATAGACGTTAGTTGCGAAAATGGGGAAGGTGAGGTAAAAACTTTTTTTAGATAAAAATCGTTCTAGTATATTTTGATAAAATGTGTTATAATAGAAAAAAGGAGAGTAAGAATGACCAATATAGAATTATTAAATTATTGGATTGAAAGTTCCGAAGAGGATTATGATACGATGAAAGTATTATATAATTCTAAAAAGTATAGTTGGAGTTTGTTTGTAGGCCATTTAGTAATCGAGAAATTGCTGAAAGCTTTATATGCTAAAAAATATGTTGATAATCCTATTGCACCTAAAGTACATAATTTAATTTTACTTTCGCAAAAAGCAGATTTACAGGTTCCAGATGAAATGAAAAATAAGATTAAAGTAATTAATACATTTAATATAAGTGCTAGATATGATGATTATAAAAAGGAATTTTCAAATAAGTGTACTTTTGAATACACAACAAAACAAATAGAAAACATTAAGGAGGTTCGAGTGTGGTTGAAAGAACAATTGACTTAGATATATTGAAATCAATTAATAAATATGTTGCTGAGATAAAAAAGCATTATAATATTAGTACCGTCATATTATTTGGTTCTTATGCAAAAGGGAATGAGTGTACAGAAAGTGATATTGATATAGCGATAGTTTCAGAAGATTTTGAAGATTTAATTGATATTATGGCAGATTTAATGGGATTAACTTGGGAAATTGATGCTAGAATAGAGCCACATCCAATCAGAAAAAAAGATTATGATGAAGTAAATGATTATTTTATAAAAGAGATAATTGATACAGGAATTAAGGTTGCTTAGGCTTTTAAGTTAAAGGCAAAAAAACAAAATATTTCACATAAGTACAAGTACATCAATCATATAATAAATATAAATACGGGATAAATTTGTAAGAAACAAAGGATGGAGAAGATTAAATAGCAGAAGAAGGATGTTTGAAATATGTCAAAAAAAGCGAAGATTAAAAAGAAGAAAAATACAAGTTTAATACCTGTGAAAAAACAAGAAACAAGTCTAGTTGTTGTTGAAAAAAAGAAAATGAGTTTGGCAAACATCTGCCATAAAAAGGTTTTTAAAAAAGTTGTTAAAACAATGAGTTTGGCATTACTTGGAACAATATCAATTGCCTATATTTTATTGATGATTCTTGTTGCTACAAGTATTTTTTATGTGTCACATCTGCAAAATGGTTTAATTCAAAAAGGCGTTTTTGTCAATGGTGTGAATGTGTCGGATTTGACGGATACAGAAGCTTTAAGTAATGTCAAAACCCAGCTAGAGATGGATATGCCAGAGCAACTTATTTTAAGATATAAAAATAATTTATATGCGATTTATTTAAAAGATTTAGAAGTAGACTTTGATATTGAAACAGCGGTAGAAGAAGCCTATTCCATTGGTAGAACGCAAAATGTTGTCAAAGATTTGTGGGATTATGCTAGAATTATAAATCATACCATTAATATCAATTCAGAATTGCACTATAATCATGAAGCACTCAATCAGTGTATTGAAAAAATGGCGGAGCAATTACCAGATAAAGTACAAGAATATAGTTATGAGATAGAAAATGATAAATTGGTTATTAATCGAGGAAAAAGTGGTGTAGAATTAAATCGTGATGAATTAAAAAATAGAATAATAGCTAACTTTAAAGAAAGAAAATTTGCAGAAGAAATTGAAATTCCAACGTTTCATACATTACCAAAAGAAATTGATTTGCAAGCAATCCATAAACAAGTTTATAAACAGCCACAAGATGCGTATTATACGGAAAATCCGATAACGATCCATGAACAGGTAATTGGTGTAGATTTTGATGTGCAAAGTGCCCAAGAGAAAATAAATAATATTCCGAAAACAGAAGCATACATAGTAGACTTAAACTTTACAAACCCCAATATTTTTGTAAAAGATTTGAATATTTTTCCAGACCTGTTATCCACATTTAGTACCAATTATGTGAATAACCCAAATCGTACAACGAATTTAATTCTAGCTTCTCAAAAAATAAGTGGAACCGTTATCATGCCGGGAGAAACGTTCTCATTTAACAAAGTAGTTGGAGAGCGAACGATTGCAGAAGGATACAAAAATGCGGCTATTTTTGTCAACGGGCAAGTAGAAGATGGGTTAGCAGGTGGCATCTGTCAAGTGTCTTCAACTTTGTATGATGCAGTTGTAGCAGCCAATTTGGAGGTAACGGATAGGCACAATCATTCTAAATTGACTTCCTATCTACCGGGTGGAAAAGATGCAACAGTTGTATGGGGAAGGTATGATTTTCAGTTTAAAAATAGTCGAGAATATCCAATTAAAATAGAAATGAGTGTACAAAATGGAGTGATAACAGCTAATGTTTATGGGATAAAATCAAATGAAGAATATGAAATCAGTATTGAATCGCAACGTGTTGGTGTGAAAGGTGCCTATACGATTTATCAGGCGTATAAGGTGTATCGCCAAAATGGGGTGGAAGTAAAACGAGAATTTTTGTCAAGAGATTTGTATAAGTAAAAAAGGCTCACTTAATGATGAAGTGGGCTCTTGTGTTTAAAGGAGTGTGTACACATGTTAAAAATAGAAACCAATTTCAAAAGAAATTTATTTTGGAAAGCTAGTAAAGTAAATTTAAGTGGAAAGTTAGGAAATACAGAAAAAGGGCTGATTAATGTGTATCCAGACGTTGAATTTCAAGAGATAATTGGCTTTGGTGGTGCTTTAACAGAAAGTTCTGGATACAATTTAAAAAAAGTCAATCAATTGATGGAAAATCAAATTTTGGAGGATTATTTTCTAGAAAGCGGTTTAAATTATTCTTTTTGTAGAATTCCAATCGGAAGTTGTGATTTCTCACTTTCGCCCTATAGTTATCTGAAAAATAGTGACATCAATACATTTTCAATTGAGCCAGATGAGAAATATCTGCTTCCCATGATAAAGAATATTTTGCATAAAAAGCCAACGCTCAAACTTTTAGCAAGTCCGTGGTCGCCTCCAGCATTTATGAAAAGTAATAAAATATTAATTTTAGGAGGAAAATTGCTTGAAAAAAATTATGCGTTATATGCGGAATATTTAGTGAAGTATATTTTAGAATATCAAAAAAGGGGAATTGACATACAATATATGACCATACAAAATGAGCCAAATGCCACGCAAGTCTGGGAATCATGCTTATATTCAGCGGAGGAAGAAGCTAATTTTGCGGAACAGTATTTGTATCCAAAGTTGATAGAAAATGGTATACAAACTAAAATTCTAGGCTGGGATCACAATAAAGAACGATTATTTTCAAGAGCAAAAGAGATTTATAAAACAGCACCAAAATCGGTTGCAGGAATGGCAATGCACTGGTATTCGGGTGATTATTTTGAGGAGATTGCTTTGACAAGAAATCAGTTTCCAGATAAATTACTCATTCATACAGAAGGTTGCACAGGGTTTTCTCATTTTAGAAAAGAAGATGAAGTGCAAAATGCAGAAATTTATGCACATGACATGTTGGGTGATTTAAATGCTGGTGTCAATGGATTTATTGATTGGAATATTGTGTTAGATCATAGAGGAGGACCAAATCACAAAAGGAATTTCTGTAATGCACCGATTATGTTAAATGCGGATGATACTGGATATATCAAAAATTTAACGTATTACTATATTGGCCATTTTAGCAAATATATAAAACAGGGAGCAAAACGAGTTGGAATTTCGAAGTTTACGAGTGATATTGAGGTCACAGCCTTTAAAAATATAGACGGTTCGCTTGCTGTTGTTTTATTCAATCGAAACGATTTTAACCGAGAATTTACGCTTAATTTAAAAGGAAGAACATTTCATGATAATTTGGATGGGCATGCGATTTTGACGTTTGTGGTTGAGATGAACTAATTTTTAATTTAAATTTAAAAAGGAGACATTTTTTATGTTAAATTTGTCTCCTTTTTTCCAATATTATTGTCTAGTTTTATCAGTATGTTTTACTGCTTTTTTAGAATTTTTAGTGCTATGGGTAACTTTTGTATCTAAATTCTTTAAATTTCCGTTTTGAGAAAGTATATCTTCAAAATCTGTATGATTTTCTGTATATGTCTCTTTAATAGGTTGGTTTATGTTTTTTTGTCTTAATATAGATTTCAAAAGTTTTTTAAAGAAGCCGTCTTTTTTAGGAGTTGTTTCTTCTGTAAATGTAGTTGAATCCTGTTGATGAGTAGAAGTTTTTTTGGCATCCATAAATTCTACATCTTCGTCTAAGCTTAAATTTTCTAATTCTACAGTTAAATCAGTATTTTTTAAGTTAAGATTATTAAGAGTTCTTGCATTTTGTCTCATTTCAAAATCTTTAATTCTAATATTTAGTGAACTATCATTTGAAATGGTTGCATTATTTAAAATTTGAGATTTGCCACGTGTAGATGATTGTTCAATAGTTATATCAGCTTTTCCAGACGTTTTTAAATCATTTAAAATTTTTGTGTCTTCATCCATTTTAAGGTTACTTATATTAATATTAATTGCCATATTATTCCTCCCTCATAATATTACTTATATAAATTATATCACATTTTTTACATAAAGTCAAGTTGTGTCTTGACAACCCAGCAATTTTCCCTGAACTTTCATAATTCTTTATTTTCAACCACTTAAAG
>CAOJGX010000003.1 GCA_948435735.1 uncultured Clostridium sp. | reverse complement strand
TTTTCCTTTTATTTATTTCCTTTAGATTTTTTCAGGGAAAATTGCTGAAAATTTTTAAAAAAACTAGTCAAATGAGAAATTTTGTGGTATACTAAATAAGATTATATTGAAAGGAGTGAAAGTATGAGTGAACAACAAAAACAGAATATTACTGATATTCATAATATAGCTTGCATATTAAGTCTTGAGCAGCAAAAAGTAATTAAAGAGTTAGAAGAAAAAATGCTTGATGAAAAATTACTTGCTTTAGCACCAGATGTTATTTTAGAAAATATGGATATTACGGAAAAATTAATGCTGATTAGAGAATTATCTTTAACAGAAGAGGAAAGAAAAAAAGAAAAAGAAGAAGCAATTCCATTAGAAATCGTTCTAAAAGAAGAAGGATTGGAGGATTTGCTTGATCATAAAATTTTTATCGATGTTGTAGAAGTTAACAATAGAGGTGATATTTATAAAAGATACTAATTTACGTTTATTCTAAAAATTCATGGCAATTTCTGCCTAAAATCAATTACTTAAAATAATCCATAATTCCCGTATAAATCCCCCAAGCTAAAATTTCTTGATAATTTTCTGTTTGCAACAAAGCACATTCATTTGAATTGGATAAAAATCCACATTCTACAATCGTAAATGGAATTTCCAAATTTTTAGTCAAATAAATATTAGGAACTTTTTCAGGTACACGATTATTTTCACGTTGAATCGAATAATTTAAGTTATCTTGAATGGTATTGGCTAATTTTAGACTCTGCTCATTTTCTGGTTGATAAAATGTCTGCCAACCACTATATTTAGGGCTAGGAATCTTATTTAAATGAATCGAGACAAAAATTTCTGCATTAGAATGATTGCCAATTTCTACCCTATTTTTCATATCTGAAACTTTTTTTTCACGAATTGTATCAGCCTCTAATTCATAAATTCCATTTTCATCAGAACGCGTCAAAATAACGGTACACGAAGATGCCTCTAATAATTTTTGCAATTTCTTTACAATTGATAAATTAATATTTGATTCATATACTCCATCACTACTTTCAGCACCTCCGGTCTGGAGCTCCATGCCCTGCATCTAAAATTACAACATGATTAGAAACAGGTGTAGAAGAAGTTTCTATCGTAGAATGGGGAAGACTTGTAAAACTAGAAAATAGAACGGAAAGAATCATGCACGATAAAATAAAAATCATCTTTTTTTTGTTTAATAAAATCATAAAATCACCAATAAAAATGTATGATTTATCTTATAAAAATATGTATAAAATTTCCCTAACCTACAAAAAATAACCAAAAATAGACTAAGGAGAATTTTATGAAAAAGAACAAAAGCCTAAATATTCGTGGAACTTTATTAGACAGAAATCAGCTAAGTACCTACATTGAAAAAATTGCAGCAGAACACAATATACGAACTTCGTCTAGTAAAGACACTTATCCAGTGCCAGCTGTCAAAGAAGATTACAAGTTCATTCTAGAAACCTATCGATTATTAGATAGACATATCAAACTTGGCATTAAAGTTCATTCGGCAGGTGAATGGCTTTTAGACAATTTTTATATCATTGAAGAAACCGTTAAATCCATTGAAAAGGAAATGCCACTCAAAAAATATAAATCCATGATAGGCCTTTCAGGTGGACGTTTTGAAGGCTTTGCCAGAAGTTATGTTTTAGCAGAAGAAATTGTTGCTTATACCGATTGCAAAATTGATACAGACGTGATTGATTTAGCTTTAAAAGCCTATCAAAAAAAGAAATTCTTAAGCATGGACGAAATCTGCAATATTGGTACGTTTTTCAAGATTTCCATGATTTCCCATATTCGCGAAGTTTGCGAAAAAATTTATTCTTCGCAAATGCAAAAATATAAAGTAGAAAGTATTATTGAAAGAGTTATTGATGGGAAAATTGGTAACGAAAGAAAATTTAAAAATATCTCCAATGTTAAAGTTTTTAGTGATAGTGAACTGAAATACCCATTTATAGAATATATGTCCTATAAGTTAAAAGTGTATGGAAAAAAAGCAATTGAGTATCAGAATGTGCTTGAAAAAGAAGTTCTAAAATTAGGAGTTACACTTTCAGATGTGGTGCAAAAGGAACATCTTTATATTGCTAATTTGAAAATAAAAATTGGGAATTGTATTACAAGCATCAAAGCAGTGAATCGTATTAGTTTTTCAGAATTGTTCAGTTATATTATTGTTTCCGAGGAAATTTTGAGAATGGACCCAGCAGGCGTGTATGAGGAAATGGACCAAGATAGTAAATCGTATTATCGTGGAAAAATTGAAGAAATTTCGAAAAAAAGTAAAATATCAGAGATTTATATTTGTGAGAAAATCATTGAATTATGCAAAAGATACGAAAATTATAATAACATTACAGAAAAAAAGAAGGCACATGTTGGTTATTATTTAATTGATGAAGGAATCGTAGAACTCAAAAAAGCTTTAGAAATGAAGCATTATAAAAATGTATCAAAAACAGTGAAAAGTCGATGGTATATTGCTTGTTGCATAGTTATTCCAATGTATTTGGATTTTTTAGTTTGTTCTCGAATTTCCTTAAAATATAATTTGCCAATGCTCAGCTTATTGCTTTGGGTTATTTTATATATTCCAATTTCAGAAATATTTTTAAGAATTTTGAACTATATTTTAGGAAAGATAAAAAAACCAACTCGAATTCCCAAAATCAGTTATGAAGAGGGAATTCCAGAAGAACAAGCCACCTTTGTTGTCATTCCAACAATTTTAAAATCCGAAGAAAAAATAAAAGAAATGTTCGATAAGTTAGAAGTATATTATTTAGCGAATCAATCCGAAAATCTATATTTTGCTTTACTTGGCGATTGTAGCGAAGAGCAAGCGGAAACAAGGAATTTTGATAAAAATGTAATGACTTATGGAAAAAAATATGTAGAAGAATTAAATCGTAAATACAGCGAATTTGGTTTTAAAAAGTTCCATTTTTTATATCGAAAAAGAGTTTGGAATGCGTGTGAAAAGTCGTATATTGGTTGGGAAAGAAAGCGTGGCCTTTTAGTCACCTTTAACCAATATATCAAACGAAAAATCAAAAACAATTTTCTAGTCAACACCATAGAAGAACAAAGAGATGAGTTGCCAGAAATAAAATATATTATAACTTTAGATAGCGATACCAATTTAGGCTTAGAAACGGCACAAAAACTAATTGGAGCTATGAGCCATGTATTAAATATTCCCGTTATAGAAAATAACCGAGTTGTCGATGGTTACGGAATTATGCAACCACGAATTGGTCTTGATTTGGCCTTAGCGAAAAAAAGTAAATTTATCGAATTATTTAGTATTCAAGGCGGAATTGACTTTTACACAAACGCCATTTCCGATATTTATCAAGACTACTTCGGAGAAGGAATTTTCACAGGAAAAGGAATTTATGATGTTGCTGTCTATAACCAAATTCTAGAAGGTGAAATCAGCGAAAACACCGTTCTTAGTCATGATTTGCTAGAAGGAAATTTCTTGCGTTGTGGGCTTTTAACCGATGTCATGTTGTTAGATGGTTATCCACTAAGATATATTCCCTATATTTTACGAAATCATCGTTGGACAAGAGGCGATTGGCAAATTATCCAATGGTTACAAAGTAGCAGATTGAACGAAATCTCCAAATTCAAGATTTGGGATAATTTACGAAGAAGCTTATTAAACGTATTAGCATTTGTAGGTATTGTTGTTGGAAGTTTTATGTATGCTTCCAATGCTAAATTGGGAATTGGAATAATTCTAATCTCGCTTTTATCAGTCGTTATATCGTATATTGTAGATGCTGTCAATTATATTGTATTTAAAGAAAGCAATGTAGAAGGGGCTGTGTATGCCTACAAAAAGTTTTCAAAAGACATGAAAAACAGCACGATTAGTATGATTAGAATGCTATTAAACATTTTATTTTTACCCTACGAGATGTTCAAAAATTTAGATGCCATTTGCAGAAGCCTATATCGTATGAAAACCAAAACAAAGCTACTAGAATGGACCACTGCCGAAGACGCTGACAAAAATTCCAAAACAGACTTAACATCTCACTTTTTACAAATGAAATCAAACGTAATATTAGGTATTTTATTTTTATTTTTTGGAAATCCAATTTCCACATTTTTAGGAGTTTTCTGGATCATAGCACCAATTTTCGCATGGTATATCAGTTTAGATACCTACGAAGATGCTGAAATCAGCAAGGAAAATGCTGAATATCTAACCACAATTGGAAAGCTTACTTGGCAATTTTTCAAAGACCATATTGGCGAAGAAAATCATTATTTAATGACAGACAATTACCAAGAGGACAGAAAAAAGAAAATTGTCGAAAGAACCTCCTCAACCAATATTGGTCTAGAATTATTAGCTGTAATTTCCGCCGCTGATTTAGGCTATATTACAAATCAAGAAGCCATTGATTACATTCAAAAAATTCTAGGAACCATTAATATTTTAGCCAAATGGAACGGTCATTTATACAACTGGTACAATACGAAAACACTAGAGCCACTTATCCCAAGATATATTTCAACTGTTGATAGTGGTAATTTAATTGGTTATTTATATATTGTCAAACAATTTTTAATAGAAAACAATGCAGAAGCTAACCTTGATAATCTCATTCAAAATATTACAGATATTATCAACAATACTGATTTTTCAAAATTATATAGCCCAGAAAATAAACTAATGTCCATTGGATTTAACCTAGAAGACAACGAACTAACCGATTCCTATTATGACTTTCTAGCTTCTGAAGCCAGACAAGCAAGCCTAGTAGCTATTGCCAAAGGGGACGTTCCAAGCAAAGTTTGGAACAATTTAAGCAGAACCCTAACCACCTTAAAAGGCTACAAAGGACTAATTTCGTGGACTGGAACGGCATTTGAATATCTAATGCCCAATGTAAATTTAAAACGATATGAAGGAAGTTTACTAGATGAAGCCAGCAGATTTGCGGTTTTAAGCCAAATTGAGTATGCCAAAAAATTAGGAATTCCGTGGGGAATTTCAGAATCAGCGTTTAATTTGAGGGATTTAGATAGAAATTATCAATACAAAGCTTTTGGAATTCCGTGGTTAGGTCTAAAAAGAGGCCTAGAAGACGATATTGTTGTGTCACCATATAGCACCTTTTTATCTTTGTATGATGCCACAGAAGAAGGAATCAAAAATTTAAAATATCTCGAAAAAGAAGGTGCCAAAGGAAAATATGGATTTTATGAAGCAGTCGATTATACCAGTAGCCGTTTGAAAAAAGGTATGACACATGAAGTTGTCAAAACTTATATGGCCCATCATCAAGGTTTGATTTTGCTTTCGATTAATAACTGCTTAAACCAGAATATTTTAGAAAAAAGATTTAGTGAAAATCCAGAAATTGAATCTGTTAATATATTACTGCAAGAAAAAATGCCAGTAAAAATGATTATCACCAAAGAGAAAAAAGAGAGAATTTCCAAAAATAAAATTCCAGGTGATAGCGGATATGTGGAAACAATCATTGAAAGGCCAAATAAAAGAACCAGAAATATCAATGTGATTGCTAACAGCAATTATAAAATTATGCTGAATGATTTGGGAGAAGGAGTTAGTAGTTATCAAAATAAAATGATTAATAACTACAAAGAAACTTCCGAACTCAAAAAAGGAATCTTCTTTTATTTAAGAAATACAAAAACAAAGAAAATTATGAAACTAAATGAATGCGAAAAAGTAATTTTTGCTCCAGATAGAGCAAAGTTTATAGGAAAAGATGCCAATATTAAATTTGAAGTTACTGTTACACTAGACCCAGATAAGAGCATTGAAATTAGAAGAGTTGAAATTGAAAACTTAGGAAAAAGTGATGAAGTTTTAGAAGTCATTTGTGAATTTGAGCCAACACTTTCAGAAAAAGTTTCAGAATATGCTCATCCTGCTTTTAACAAATTATTTTTGAAAATGGAAGAAGAAGAGGAAACAATATTTGTTCAAAGAAAATCACGCGATTTAAAAGAAAGTGTGCATTTAGCAACAACGTTATACACAGAAAGTGAACAAATTGTGAATTTCGAGTACGAAATTGACGAAGAAAAATATCAAGGCAGAGAAAATTATGGTATGCCACAAATGATAAAAAATCAGAGAATTTTCTCCAAAACAATTGCACAAGTTACTTCACCAATTATTGTTATGAAAAGGACTGTCAAAGTAACAGCTCAAGCACAAGCAACAGTGGATTTCATCATAACAGCAGGTGAAACAAAAGAAGAAGTACACGAGTTAATGCAAAAAGTAAAAGGAAAAGAAGAAATTGACAAAATCTTAAATCTAGCTAGAGTCAGAAGCGAAGAACAAAATAAATATTTGCAAATAAAAGCAAGCAAACTTTATTTATACAATCAATTACTAAATTATATTTTACAACTCGGAGCCAATCCTAAAAAGAATAGCAAATCCGAATATTCTATCAACAGTTTGTGGAAATATGGAATATCTGGCGATTTACCAATTCTAGTTTTAAAAATTGCAAAATTTGAGGAAATCTATGCACTAGAAGACATCATTCGAGCATTTGAATATTATCGAATTAAAAATATTTTTATGGATTTAGTCATTCTAAACAACGAAAAAAATGTATATGAACGATTTGTCGAAGATAGCATTAATACAGTAATTTCAGAGCGACAATTACAATATTTAAAAAATACCTCTGCTGGAATTTTCATTTTAAATCAAAAAGACGTTCCACAAGAAGACTTAGAAGCCATTGAATTTAAAGCACGTGTCGTAATAGATTGTAAAAATGGTGATTTATCTGCATTTTTGAAGGATATAAAAGACAAGAACAAGAAAGTCAAAAATGAAATCATAAAATCAAAAGATAGCAAAGAAGAGGAAGAAATCCTTCCACTCAAAAAGGAAGAACTCCTATACGACAACGACTTTGGTGGATTTACCAATAATGGAAAAGAATACGTCATCTACAAAAACACAGACAACAAATTACCATCCGTTTGGAGCAACATTTTAGCCAATAAATTCTTCGGAAGTATTGTAACAGACGGACTTGGAGGCTACACTTGGTATAAAAACAGTCGTCTAAATCGATTAACCGCTTGGAATAACAATACAGTATACGATTTACCAGCCGAAATCTATTATCTAAAAGACGAAGACAATGGCCGAATTTGGACCCTTAATTCAAGCGTCAATCCAAGTTCAAACTACTATTATGTACGCCATGGATTTGGCTACTCAAGCTTTGAAAACAGCAATGATAACCTCATTCAAACAATTGACGTTTTCGTACCAAACGAAGAAAATGTCAAAGTACTAGATTTTAGAATTAAAAATATCATTGGTGAAACGAGAAATCTGAAATTGGTAGTTTATATCAAACCAGTTTTAGGCGAAGATGAATATTTCAGTAATGGAAATATCAAATTAAGCAAACAAGGAAATGTAATTCTCGTAAAAAATGTATTTGCCAACGAAGATTTCAAAGATAAAATCATGTACGTTAGCAGTAATGAAAATATCAACAGTTTCACAGGTGACAAAGCAGCATTTTTTGGAGATGGAAGCCTTGAAGAACCAGATAGTCTTTACAAAACATTAGATAATCAATCAGGTCTTGGCAAAGATTCTTGTATCGGCTTGGAAATCAACCTAGAAATTGGCAAATTTGAAGACAAAAAATTCTCGATTTTAATTGGGCAAGAAAACAATATTCAAAAAATAAACGAGGTCGTTCAAAAATATCAAAAAGAATTTGATGTGGAAGTAAAATTAGAAAATGTAAAATCAAAATGGAATAATATTGTCAATGTTGTCAATGTAAAAACACCATCTGAATCGCTAAACCTTTTGATGAATGGTTGGCTGGTGTATCAAACAATTGTCAGCAGATTGTATGCACGTAGTGGTTATCATCAATCTGGTGGAGCCTTTGGATTTCGTGACCAATTGCAGGATTGCTTTGGTATGAAATATATTGATAGTTCCTTTTTAAAAGAACAAATTTTAAATTGTAGCAGACATCAATTTATCGAAGGTGATGTTTTGCACTGGTGGCATTTAGAAACCAAAAAAGGAATCCGAACCCAATTTTCAGATGATTATTTATGGCTTGTTTATGGCGTGCTAGAATATATCGAATTCACCAATTCAAAAGATATTTTAGACGAACAAGTTCCTTATATCAAAGGTGATTTACTAAAAGAAGGCGAATTAGAAAAATACGATATATTCTACGAAAGCGACACAAAAGAAGATATTTTCAATCACTGTATTCGTTCCCTTGATTTAGCCATTGCAAAAGGAATTGACCCATTTCCGAAAATCGGAATTGGCGATTGGAACGATGGTTTTAGCAATCTTGGTAGCAAAGGCAAAGGGCAAAGTATCTGGCTTGGATTTTTCTTATATGATATTTTAAACCGTTTTATTCCAATTTGTGAAGAGAGAAAACGTTCCGACTTAGTAGAAAAATACACCAGAGTAAAAGATGAACTAAAGAAAAATCTAAACACCAAAGGTTGGGATGGAAGATGGTTCAAACGAGCCATCAATGATGAAGGATACGAAATTGGTAGCATGACAAGCGAAGAATGTAGAATTGATGGTTTAGTACAAAGCTGGTCTGTCATTTCCAATGCAGGAGATAACGACAAGAAATTTATTTGTATGGAAGAAGCTGAGAATTATTTGGTCGACAGAGAAAATAAACTGATTAAATTATTTGAGCCAGCTTTTGAAAACGCGAGCATTAATCCGGGTTATATCAAAGCATATCCACCAGGAATCCGTGAAAATGGAGGTCAATATACGCATGCTAGTTGCTGGCTAATCATGGCAGAAGCACTACTTGGTTTTGGAGATAAAGCAGTGGAATTTGCAGAAATGATTAATCCAATCGAGCATACGAAAACCAGAGAAGAGGCAAAACGCTTTAAATTAGAGCCATATATCATGGAAGCTGACATTTATACCAACAAAGACATGCCAGGTCGTGGTGGCTGGAACTGGTACACTGGTTCAAGCAGTTGGTACTTTAAAACCATTTTAGAATATATTTTAGGTTTAAAAATTAAACATGGATATTTAAGTGTGGAGCCATGTATTGCCAAAGAATGGAAAGAATTTGAAATAAAATACAAATATAAAACCAGTATTTATAATATTCAAGTCAAAAATAAAGATGGTAAAAATACAGGAGTCGAGAAATTTTTATTAAACGGAACAGAAGTCGAAGACAAGAAAATTCCACTTTGTGATGATGGAAGAATTTATCAAATTCAAATATTTATGTAAAAAATACAAAAAAACTTGTACAAATAAAATAAATATGATATAAATAAATTAACAAAAATAGAGAGGTGGGATTTTTTGTGGAAGGATTAGATGACCTAATAGAACAAGAAAAAAAGACAATTTTAGTAGTAGATGACGAAGAAAGTATCATGGAATTATTAGTATATAACCTAGAAAAAGAAGGGTATCATACACTAAAAGCTTACGATGGAATTACAGCTGTTGAAATGGCACTAAAAGAAAGACCAGATTTAATTTTATTAGATATCATGATTCCAAAATTAGATGGTATTTCTGTCTGCAAAAAAATAAGATATTATTTGAATATCTCAACCATGCCAATTTTAATGGTTTCTGCGAAAGACACAGAATCCGATAAAATTGTAGGTTTAGAAATGGGTGCTGATGATTATATCACAAAACCATTCCAAATACGCGAATTAATGGCAAGAATTAAAGCAAACTTGCGTAAATCAGAAGCACAAGCTACTGCTACGCAAAATGAATTAGCAGAAAAAGAAGAAAAAGACAATGAAATCATAGAAGTTGGAGAATTAACGTTAGACCTAAAGAAAATTGAAGCAAGAGTAAAAGGAGAACTTGTTAATTTAACCAAAAAAGAATTTGATGTTTTGAGATTCTTAGCTAGTCAACCGGGAGAAGTTGTCACAAGAGAGAGGTTGCTTCACGAGATTTGGGAATACGATGAATACGTTGGAGCCATTCGTACCATTGATGTTACCATGAATCGAATTCGCGATAAAATCGAAAAAGATAAAGCAGATCCGAAAATACTAATCACCAAAAGAGGCGTAGGCTATTATATCAATGATACAAGTAAAAAATAGAATGAGGGTAACCTTTTATTATATCATATTTTGGGAGAATTGTCAAGTTGACAAAAGGACGAAAATATGGTATAATAGATAAGTAAATTTTGCGGAAATAATGTTGAATTATTTCCGTTTTTTTATGAATAAAAAGTTGAAATTCAAATGATAATATGGTATAAATATTTAGTAACAAAAATAGAAATGTATTTTGCTAGTGAGCGAAAGAAGGAGGCAAACTATGATTCAAGAGTTAACACGAGATGAGGAGGCTTTTATTCTGGGATGTAGAGAAATCATTCAGAATTTGGCAACTTTACGGGAAGATGATATTCCAGAAATAAAAGAAGAATGGAGCCATTTTGAAAAGTTGCTTTCTGAAATTCAACATGAAGGTATGGATAGAGAAGTTTATATCCAGTTTCATGTAAGAGCGATGACGGAAGCATTTGTGGCAAAGAATTATAAAGTTGTTTTTGAGGAATAGTTGTTTTAGGCTAGAATCGGATTTTTTGATTCTAGTCTTTTCCTTTTTACAAATTTACAAAATTATTACAAACAATTTACAACTTTTCCGTTTTGTAACACAAATTTAACAAAAAATCACTTGAATTTATGCGAGTTTAAGTATATAATAGGATAGATAAACAGACGAAAGGTTTAAAAGGAATGGTAAAAAGCATACAAATAAAGATTGTTATGGTTTTTATGATTGTTGGAATTGTTGTTATTACAGGACTTGGGCTGATATTTTTAGATAAATTAGATTATATTAATTCAGAAATTCTATCCGTGAATATGACAAGTCAAGAAATTCATAATTTACTAACAGAACAAATGAGGCAAATTCGAGAAATCATTTATCTATCTTTAGTTATTTTTACAGGCTTGATTATTCTATTAGCAATATTTATGGCAAAAGTCATTATAAAACCAATTTCAAGGCTAGTTAAGAGTGCAGAAATGATAGCCAAAGGAGAAGATATAGAAATCGAGTATTTGGCGAATAATAAAAATAAGAGTGAAATTGATGAATTAGTCGAAGCCTTTAGTATTATGAACACAGGTCTAAAAGAAAATTTAAATGAAGTAACTAGACAAAAAAAGCAAATTGAAACCATTCTTTTGCACATGACAGACGGAATTGTAGCCTGTGATATCAATGGCAAAGTCATACACATTAATTTAGCAGCCAAAAAATTGCTTTCTATAACAGAAGAACAAAACTTTGAAGAAATATTTGATAAGTTTGGTGTAGATATTAACTTAGAAAAAATCATCTATTTAGATGATTGGACTTCATCAGAAAAAAAATTAAATCTAGAAAATCAAGCCATTAATCTGTTTTTTGCTCCATTTAAAAATGAAAATGATAGACCAGCAGGCGTGATTGTTGTAGTACAAGATATTACCGAGCAAGAAAAATTAGACAGCATGCGAAAAGAATTTGTAGCCGATGTTTCCCATGAGCTAAAAACGCCAATCACTTCCATTATGGGCTATGCAGACACCTTAATTGACAGCGAGGTTGATGCAGAAAATCAAAAGAAATTTTTAGAACGTATTTCTTCGGAAGCTAAAAGAATGTCAAAATTAGTCGCTGATTTGTTGATATTATCCAAATATGATACAGCCAAAATTAAAATTGAAAAAACCGAATTCGATTTAGGCGAATTAGTAAAATATATTTTTGAAGGGCAAAGTATAGAAATGCAAAAGAAAAACTTAACAGGTGAATGTTATGTAACAGCTGATGTTCCTTCTGTATATGCCGATAAAAGTGGAATGGAAAGAGTCATTATCAATATTTTATCGAATGCCATAAAATATACAGATGAAGGCGGAAATATCACAGTATATGTTGGGTTTGTTTACAATGATGCATATATCAAAATCAAAGACAATGGGAGAGGAATACCAGAAAAAGATTTAGAAAAAATATTTGAAAGATTTTATCGAGTCGATAAAGCACGAACCAGAGAAACAGGTGGAACAGGTCTTGGCTTGTCAATCGCAAAAGAAATTTTAGAACAAAATGATAGCCGAATCGATATAAAAAGTGAAGTAGGAAAGGGAACTGATGTCATCATCAGAATACCTACGAAAATAAAATAAATACGAGAGAAAAAGGAGAGGTTGTAAGATGAAAAAATTAAAGAAAGTTTTAATCGGTATATTGGTAAGTATGATGTTGCTATGTGCAAACTTGTCATATGCAGCAACAGTGCAAGAAGCAGCACTTAAAAAAATTGGAGGTCTAAAATATATATGTATTGGTGCTGGAGTTATTCTTATTATTTTAGTTTTATTCATAAGCTATAAATCAGACAAATCTCAAGAAGAAAAAGAAAATCAATTACCAGATGAAGACGATAAGGCCGAAGAAGATGAAATAGACGAAGACGAACAAAGCCTATATTCTTCCTTTGATATTGATAATGAAGACAACGAAGAAGAAGATGATGATGATGAAATAAGCTATCAATATGAAGACGAAGAAACATTGGAAGACGAAGAAAATCAAGAAGCAGTTTCACAATTTAAACTAGATGAAATCTTTGACGAAAAAATTCCAGAAATTATGAACAATAACGTAATAGAAGATGTAGAAGATTTCTCAACCTTTGATACAGCAGAAGAAAGCAACAAAACCAGTCTAGAAGATGATTTCTTAAGACAAATGAACCAAAACTTAGCATCTGAAGAACCAGAAGAAGAACCAGAAAAACCTAAAAAAACAACCAGAAAAACAGCAACCAAAACAACAGCCAAAAAGACAACAACTAAAAAAGCTGACAGCGAAAAAGTAGAAAAAAAAGCAACAGCCAAAAAAACAACTAAGAAAACGGCAAAAGAAGAACCAGAAGAAAAAGCAACTAAAAAGACCACAACCAGAAAAACAACCAAAACCAAAGAACCAGAAGAAGAAAAAAAGACAACTAAAAAAACGGCAAAGAAAACCACTAAAAAAGCAACCGAAGAAGAACCAAAAAAGAAAACAACAACCAGAAAAACAGCCACTAAAACAACAACAGCAAAAACCACCAAAAAAGCAACCAAAGAAGAACCAGAAAAAAAAGAAACGAAAAAGACAACCAAAAAAACGACTACAAAAAAGAAAGCTGAATAAGAATATGATAAATGACAACAACCAATTGCCGAGAAAGGAAAAAACTAAATGAGTGATAATGTGCGAAATATATTAGAATGGATCTATTGTATTATAATAGCCTTAGTACTTGCCTTGCTTTTCAGATATTTTATTGCAACACCAACGATTGTAAAACACAGATCAATGTATCCAACGCTACAAGAAAACCAAAGATTAATCCTAAACAGAACAGCAAGAATAACCAAGAAAACTCCTCAACTAGGAGATATTATCACATTTGAAGCACCAACCAAAATCTATACTGCTTTAGATGCGAATCAAAATAATCCAGTTGCTATCTATGAAAATGAACCAAAGGGAATTTTTGGGAAATTCGTTTATTATGTATTAGAATTTACCAAAACGAGTTATATCAAAAGAGTCATTGCATTAGAAGGTCAACATGTTGTAATTGAAAATAATAAAGTGTATGTAAATGGAGTAGAGTTAGAAGAAAATTATTTGCAAGATGATGTTGTGACAGAATCCAAAGTATTTTATGATTTTATTGTTCCAGAAGGGTACGTTTTCGCTATGGGAGATAACCGAACCAAAAGTACAGATTGTAGAGAAATAGGATGTATACCATTAGATAAAGTAGAGGGGATTGTTAGTTTTAGATTTTGGCCATTTGGCGACTTTGGCAAAATAGAATAGAGGTAAATAATTTGAATTTTGAGGATATTATTGGAAATGAAGAAGTAAAAAAATATTTATTAAACAGTATCGCGCAAAATAAATTTTCTCAAAGTTATCTTTTTGTTGGCACAGAAGGAATTGGCAAATTATTGATTGCCAAGGCGTTTGCCAAAAAGCTTTTATGTATCGGTCAAAAGCAAAAGAATAATTGTGATTGTAAGGCCTGCCAATGTTTTGATGGGCTTAATCATACGGATTTTATGGTACTAAATGAAGAAGGTGACACGATAAAAATAGACCAAATCAGAGAAATTACCAACAAAATGATTGAGCAACCAATTATTTCAGACAAAAAAGTATATATTCTAAATGATTGTGAAAAAATGACAACAGAAGCACAAAACTGCCTACTAAAAACCTTAGAAGAACCGCCACCATTTGCTATTATCATACTTGTTGCATCCAAGCCCAATGTTCTTTTGAATACAATTAAATCTAGATGTATGACAATAAAATTTACAGGTATCCCAAACGACAAATTACAAAAATACGCAACAGACAAGCTTGGCATGACACAAATGACAGAAAATTTTTTAAAATCTTTTGAACGGAAGTATCGGAAAAGCAATTTTTCAAAAAGAAAATCAAGAAAAATACTTGAAGATAGAAAATCTGATAAATCACTTATCCACACAAGACATGCTTGATTTTATGAATGATGCAAAAGTGATATATGAGAAAGAAAATATTGATAAAATTTTAGAGTATATGCTAATTTGCACATTTGAAAAAGTAGGGCAAAATAAAAATTATGTGCCTTGCATTGAATCAATCCATCATGCTAGAATGCGTCTCAAACGAAACTGCAATTTTGACATGACACTTGATACAATGCTTTTCAAAATGTGGGAATCAATCCAGAAAGGAATATAAAATGAAACAAGTGGTAGGAATCAATTTTAAATGCCCCGGCAAAATGTATTATTTTGACCCGGGCGATTTCAAACTAGAAAAAGGTATGCACGTTATTGTTGATACCGCAATGGGAGAAGAATATGGGGAGGTAACCCTTGCAAATAAAGAGTTAGAAGATGATAAGGTGTCAGAGCCTTTAAAAAAAGTAATCCGAATAGCAACAGAAAAAGAAGATAAAATGTATCAAGAATTCAAAGCAAAAGAAAGAGATGCTTTCGAACAATGCCAAAAACAAATTAAAGAATTTGACTTACCCATGAAATTAATTGAAGCAGAATATAAATACGATGGAAGTAAAGTAACTTTTTACTTTTCATCCGA
Source organism: uncultured Clostridium sp. (assembly GCA_948435735.1). Taxonomy (GTDB): domain Bacteria; phylum Bacillota; class Clostridia; order TANB77; family CAG-508; genus Scatovivens. The sequence continues at coordinate 42,445 of CAOJGX010000003.1, read as the reverse complement.
AAAAAGAATTGATTTTAGAGAATTAGTTAAAGCACTCGCTGCGATTTTTAGGACCAGAATTGAAATGCGCCAAATTGGTGTGCGAGATGAAGTCAAACGATTAGGTGGAAACGGAATTTGTGGCAGAGAATTATGCTGTTGTTCTTTTTTAAGAAACTTTGAAACCGTTTCTATTAAAATGGCAAAAGAGCAAAATATGTCACTTAATCCAACCAAAATTTCAGGAAATTGTGGTAGACTTATGTGCTGTTTAAAATATGAACACAATGTATATTCTGACAAATTAAAAAGTCTGCCTAAAATTGGTGCAGAAGTGAAAACACAAGATGGTGTAGGTGAAGTTTCGTCAGTTGAAACATTAAAGGAAGTAATTCGTGTGAAATTTCATGAAAATGGGGAAACCTTTTTCAAAAAATATAATGCCAAAGATGTCGTTGTTATCAAAGATGTGGTAGATGAGGAAGATAAAATTGAAACAGAAAGTGAAGAAGATTTAAAAGAATTACAAAAACTAGAAAACTTGGAAAAAGAAGAAAAGAACACATAAAAATATAAGGGGAAAAGAAAATGAGAAAACTTATCAAGAATGCCTATATATTAGACATGGTGGGTGAAATAGCTGATATACGAAAATCCGATATACTAATAGAAGATAATAAAATTAAGAAAATAGAGAGAGAAATCGATGACGAAGTAGACGAAAAAATCAATGCCAAAAATATGATTGTAATGCCCGGTTTAGTCAATACCCATACACATTTAGCCATGAGTATTTTCAGAGGTTACAAAGATGACAGAAAACTGATGGACTGGCTTGAAAATGCTATTTTTCCAGTCGAAGACAAATTAGAACCAGACGATATTTACTGGAACTCTTATTTGTCATGCCTAGAAATGATAAAATCAGGAACAACAACCTGTAACGACATGTATTTTGGCATGAACAAAGTCATTGAAGCCATTGAAGCAACAGGATTAAGGGCAATTGTTGCTTGGTGCATGACCGATGATGCCATTGGCGACAAAGCAGAAAAAACCCGCGAATATGCCAGAAAATATAACATATCAGACAGCAGAATAAAAATTTTCACCTCGCCACATGCACCATATACCTGTAATCCAGAAACCATAAAATTATGCGTAGAGTTGGCCAAAGAGTTACATACTGGTCTACATATTCATTTATCTGAGACAATTGATGAAGAAAAAACCATACATGAAAGATATGATAAACGTGGTACAGAATATCTAAATGATTTAGGTGTTTTTGAGGTACCAGTTGTACTAGCACATGGAATTTATATTTCAGACAGCGATATCGAAATTTTGAAGAATATCAAAGGCGGAATATCGCATAATCCGATTAGCAATTGTAAATTGTCTTCTGGCATTTGTGATGTGGTAAAACTGAGGAAAAATGGTATCAATGTTGGTTTAGGAACCGATGGAATTGGAAGTACAACAACACTAGATATGTTTGAAGAAATGAAGACAGCAGCCTATCTACAAAAAGTAAAAACCAAAAGACCAACTTCCATAACTGCCTACGATATTCTTAAAATGGCGACCATCGAAGGGGCCAAAGTATTAGGAATGGAAGATGAAATTGGTACCATAGAAGTCGGAAAAAAAGCGGACTTAATATTCATCAAAACTGACAAAATTCACCTATGTCCAGACAACGATGTTTGTACCAACATTGTTTACTCAGCCAACGGTGCTGACGTGGATTCTGTTATGATAGATGGCAATTTAATCATGCAAAATCGAAAGATGATCAATCTAAATGAAAAAGAAGTCATGCGACAAGTCAAAAAAATTGCAAAACGCTTATTGCAACATAAATAATGTGGGCGATTATCTTTTCGCCCGTCGAATATAGGAAAGATAAATTTTTGCCCAACCTTTCATTATATCACATTTTCAGCATTATGTCAAGTTGACAAAATCGCAAAAATGTGCATAGAATTAGAATCACCGATTAATGAGCATAAAAGTTTTTTATTTTTTGTTTTGAATTTATTGACAATCGTCTAAAATCTGATATAATAGAAGAAAAAAAGGAGGTACAAAAAATGGCCTATAAAATTACCGATAAATGTATTAGTTGTGGAGCATGTGCAGGAGCATGTCCAGTGAGTTGTATTTCACAAGGAGATGACAAATATAAAATAGATGAAAATGTATGTATTGAATGTGGAACATGTGCTGGAGTTTGCCCAGTTGATGCACCTGTTCCTAGTAACAAAGACTAGAAATAGCTTAAATTAAGGAAAAATTGGAGATTACAAAAAAAGTAATCTCTTTTATTAATTTGAAAAATCCCTCTAATAATTTAGAGGGATTTTTCAAATTAATGAAGGGACTTAAAGCAAATAATGTTCTTTTTCAGGTGCTTTGTACGGATTTTCATCAATATCTGACAACAGTGAAGCATAAAAATTAGCTCTCTCTCTCAAGGTCTCCTGCTTACTTTTTGGCATAGATTCTGGTGCTGAACTTTTTTCTACTTCAGTACGGTACAGGCTACCTAAATAGAATACTTTTTTTCCTGTTTTTGTAGTAACATGAATTTCTGGATTTATACCATGTTCTCCAAATTTGGAACTAATACATGCCGAACTTGGAAATTCCCCTAATAATTCATCCTGATAGAACAAAAACTTTACTGTACGCCCTTTAAGATACAGGTAATCTTTGTCAAAATATTCTATATCAGATATTTCTTCAGACACTTTTCCCAAATCATAAGTATTTGTGTATAAGGGATGTCCCCAAAGAAGTTTCATGAAATGATTGTCCTGCTTATTTTTAACCACAAGTATTTGGACATGTTCATATTTGTAAGTATCGTCAATCATATAAAAATTAGAATAATCAAATGACGTATACTGATGAGGGAGATTGAGATCATAAACCCCCTTTGGAAGTAAAGGACCGTCATTTTTTATAATAGATACCATATCTTGTTCATGGTAACATATATAACAGTTTAGGAAGGCAGCTTTTATTTTATAAGCTGTAGAATTATGTAAGAGTTTTCCCTCCTTAGTTACTAATGTCTTTTGGTTATTATTTTCGGCTACAAAACTTTTGAGTTCGTCATCCCAATAGACTAATTCGTGCTTTAAAGCTAGTATTTTGGACTCTATTAAATCTTCCAATTCGCAATCTAAAAGATTGATATACGAGTTTTGTTCTTTCTTAATAAAGAACAAACCCTGACCCCGTAAGCCTTTTTTTGTAGCTACAATGTAGATTTCATTCTTAAACTGATAAATCTCCTGAATTTGAAAACCTGTACATGTACAAATTTTTTTTAAATTATTGTCGTACAATATTTGTTCTCCACTAACCTCCTTACCTATTGTTAAATTCCCGAAAGACTGTATTTCTTTTGTGATTACAGTTTCGGATCCGTTAAAGAGACTGATAGCTTCTTTTTCTTTCTCTTCAAATATAAAGTAATTTGAAACAGAGTTAGGCCTTTCTCTTAACTCTTTATTACATAAAATCTTTTCTCCTGATAGAGAAAATACATCACAATAAACGTTATGAAAGGCGATTAGCAATTTTTCCTGTTTATAAACCTCGTATTTGTCATACTTTGGAACGTAATCTTCTTCCTCAGTTCCAATGAAATAGTTGCCAGATGCTGCATCTTGTATGACAAGTATTTGGCCTATGGTTGTGTACTCTTGTACCTGCACAAATTTTTCACCGATAAAGAAACCCTGCATTAATGTTTTCATCCTGTATCCTCCTTATTAAAGACCTAATACAACTATAATTTCAACATTTATTATTATACCATAATTGATATAAGTTTGTCAAATTTAAAAAATTCAAAATTATAAACCGTAGTTATTAAAAATCTATAACTACGGTAAATTTTTTATTCTTTATTCTTGATTTGTAATTTTCTCCAAATTCAACAACTCTTCCCATCGAGCGTCAACTTCTTCTTGAAATTCCTGAATCATCCACTCATTTCCTGGTTTAAACAGATGTTTAAATCGTTTCTGTGGTTTCAAAAATTCCTCAACAGGAAGTTTTTTTGCTGGTTTATACGAAATTTTATAAACACCATCAATCACTTCATACAAAGGCCAATAACAAGTATCAGCAGCTAATTTATTAATTTGCATTAACTCATCTGTATTATAACCCCAACCACGAGGACATGGAGCCATTACATTTAGGAAACAAGCACCTTCTGTATAAATTGCTTTTTCTGCTTTTTCATATAAATCCTTATAATTGCCAAGTGCTAATGTCTGAGCAACATAAGGCAAATGATGACCTACCATAATTTTTGTTAAATCTTTTCTAGGTTGCATTTTTCCAGGAACGACTTTTCCAGCAGGTGTTGTTGTTGTATCTGCAAATTTTGGTGTAGCAGAAGAACGTTGAATGCCAGTATTCATGTAGGCACCATTGTCATAGCAAACATAAACCATGTCGTGACCACGTTCCATCGCACCAGATAAACTTTGAAGCCCGATATCATAGGTTCCGCCATCTCCACCAAAAGCGATAAATTTTGTATCCTTATCTTTTGGCAATTTTCCAGTCTGCTTCATAGATTTGTAAGCAGCTTCCGCACCAGATAATGTTGCTGCTGCATTTTCAAATGCGGTATGAATAAACGAGTCTGTCCAAGCAGTATAGGGATATAAAAAAGTAGAAACTTCCATACATCCTGTTGCAGTTGATACAACAACATGATCCTCTGGTTTGACAGCACGAAGAATCATTCTTGCAACTGCAGGTGCACCACAGCCAGCACACATTCTGTGACCAGAAGTAAAGCGTGATTTTGTATCAACCATAATTTGTTTGTGATTATAAGCCATTATTTCCACCCCCTAACACCTAAATAACGATATGGATTGCCAACTTCACCAGTTTTAGCAATTTCACTTAAATCATTGTAAACACTTTCAATATCTTTTGAAGTCGTATCTCTACCACCAATTCCGTAAACATAATTAACAGTAGGAACTTGAATTTTATTAACAAACATACCAGAAGTTACATCTTCAAACAAGGCTCCACCTGCCGCATTTAACGAATCTGCCTTATCCAAGACAGCGATTGCTTTTGCTTTGCTTAAAGCTTTTGCAATTTCCTCAGCAGGGAATGGGCGAAATACTCTAACTTTCAAAACACCAGCTTTGATTCCTTGGTCGCGCAATTTATCAGCGGTATATTTTGCTGTTCCAGCAGTGGAATTCATGCAAACAACAACAATTTCGGCGTCTTCCATTTTATATTCTTCAAAGAAACCATATTTTCTACCTGTCATTTTCTCAAAATCCTTAGCAACCTCTAAAATGACTTTTTTTGCATTTCGCATAGCGATCGCTTGTTGTGTTTTATGTTCAAATAAATAGCCTTGCAAATCTAAAGGACCAATGGCAATTGGTTCTTTATCATTTAATAAATAATGTTCTGGTTTATATTTTCCAACAAATTCTTTGACTTTATCATCTTCGATTAATTCGATATTTTCAATAGAGTGAGATGTAATAAATCCATCTTGGCAAACCATTAAGGGAAGTAAAACATCTTTGTGTTCTGCAATTTTGTGAGCCATGACTAAATTATCATAAGCCTCTTGATTATTTTCTGAAAAAACCATAATCCAACCACTATCTCTAACTCCCATGGCATCCGAATGGTCGTTGTGTATATTTAAAGGGCCAGATACGGCTCTATTGACTAAAGACATAACAATTGGTAAACGCAGACTAGAGGCGATATAAATCATTTCCCACATTAACGATAAACCATTGGCTGAAGTAGCTGTCATGGCTCTTCCGCCAGCAGCTTGAGCACCAATACAAGCACTCATAGCACTATGTTCACTTTCAACAGCTACAAATTCGGTATCAACGGTTCCGTTACTAACGAAGGTTGAGAAATATTGTGGAATTTCTGTTGAAGGTGTGATTGGAAAGGCAGCAACAACATCAGGATTGATTTGTTTCATCGCAATAGCTGCTGCTTCATTTCCGCTTAAACGTTCTCTCATATTTTATTCTCCTTTCAAATTTTATTTCATTTCAATTGCACCAAATGGGCATACTTTGGCACAAACGCCGCAACCTTTGCAGGCATCATAATTAAAATCTTCTCTTTTGCAATCTTGATTAACAGGAATGGCGTCTTCTGGACAAACTGGAAAACAAAGGCCACATTGTTTGCATTTTTCAGATAAGAAAATTGGTTTGATAGAACGCCAATCACCAGTTTTAAACTCTTTTGCATTTCCAGCAGTATAAATATTCCCACCAATTGTTAAATTTTCAATTGGTGTATTTGTGTTAATATCTGTCATTGAAATCTCCTTTCTTTATTGATTAAAACGATTTAAAATAGATTTTGAATCGTTCCAATGATAACGCACTGCTTCGATAAAACTAGGCCATTGTTTGATAACAAAGAAGACAATAAGACCTATAAAAACAAGCGTACATAGAATGATAACAAAATAGATTATCTTGTTATAGTTGTTTAATTTTTCATTATCCGATTTGAAGTTTAATTTTCTAAATAGACTTTTTAAAAATTCAATCATAGTATTTAAACCTTTTCTACAGATTTTAAAGCCATTTCTAAAGCTTTCATATTACCTTCAATGACTTCAGGTTTTTTGGCAAATTTATGTTTAAAAGAGCCTACCATATCTGCTAAAAATTCTTCTTCTGACATAATTTTGCTTACTTTAACGACAGCAGCGAGCATTGGTGTATTAGGAAAATATTTTCCTAGTGTTTCCATAGAAACTTTGCGAGCATCAATTTTGTAAATATCGCCAGAGTAACTACTTAAGACTTTTTTTAAGTAATCATTATCTTTGGTTGTGTTGATAATGATAGCACCAGTATTTTTTAGACCAGCTGTTACATTGACGGATTCTAAAAGGGTGTCATCAACAACTACGACATAGTCTGGCTCATAAATATTGGAATGAATGGTGATGGGAGCGTCACTGATTCGATTATAAGCTGTAATGGGAGCACCCATTCGCTCAGGTCCATATTCAGGAAAGCCTTGAATATATTTGCCTGTATTGAAGGCTGCGTCAGCTAGAAGAAGCGAAGCTGTTTTAGCACCTTGACCACCACGACCATGCCATCTGATTTCAATTAAATCATGCATTTTAAATCCTCCTTCATTTCTTTTAAATAGAGTATATATTTTTTAGAGGAGAAAGTCAAGGTAATTATTAGAAATAAGAAATAAAGGGTAGGGTGAAAAATGTCGAATAAAAAATTATTTTCTTATTGCGATTCTGGAAGAATTGTGTTAAAATCAAACAACAAAGAGAGGAGGTTAGAGGTATGGAAGAGTTACTTTTAAAATTTGAAGAAATGTTAGATAGAAAACTAGATGAAATATTAGAACAAAAATTAGAAGAGATATTAGAACGAAAATTGGATCAAATATTAGATAAAAAGTTAGACGAGAAATTTGAGCAAAAATTCGAGGAGAAATTTGCTGAAATCAAAAGAGAGTTATTTTTATTCGAACAAAATTATGGCACTAAAATAGATGCTATTTTAGATGCAGTTAGTCTAGAATTAGATAAAAATTTAGAAAAGTCTGAAAAAATTCGTCAAATCGATAGCAGAATGGATCGAAGTGAAGTTGCTATGTTTGGTCTGGAAAAGAGAGTTTCAACATTGGAATTAAGGAAATCTAATTAAAATCAGTGGAAATAAAGAGCATATAAATTATTTTTTTGATAAAAAGTAATCTATATGCTCTTTATTCTTATATCAGAAAAGAATATTACAAAATGATTACAAAAATATTACAAAATTGTAAAAAATTCATTGACTTTTTTGCAAAAAACGGATAAGATATTAAAAGTATAATTTATGGACATATTGAAGGAGGAAAATATGGGGGAAGTAATTGTTATAACGTCAGGTAAAGGAGGAGTTGGTAAGACAACTACAACAGCTAATTTAGGCTCTGCACTAGCAATGGCAGGAAAAAAAGTTGCCTTAATTGATACCGATATTGGGCTTAGAAATTTAGATGTTGTGATGGGACTTGAAAATAGAATTGTATATGATTTAGTAGATGTCATTGAAGAAAAATGTAAATTAAGACAAGCCTTAATCAAAGATAAAAGATTTCAAGAGCTTTTCTTACTTCCTGCGGCACAAACACGTGATAAAAATGCAATTAACGAGGAACAGATGAGAAAGTTGATTGAAGAATTAAAAAAAGAATTTGATTACATATTAATTGATTGTCCAGCCGGAATTGAGCAAGGATTTAAAAATGCAATAGCTGGTGCAAATCGAGCTTTGGTTGTTACAACCGCTGAAATTTCTGCGATTCGAGATGCAGATAGAATTATCGGTTTATTAGAAGCTTCTGAAATTAAAAATCCAGAGTTAATTGTCAATCGTTTACGTACTTCTATGGTTCGAAAAGGCGAAATGATGGATGTGGATGATATTGTTGATTTATTGTCTATTGATTTAATTGGTGTTGTGCCAGATGACGAGAATATTATCACCCAAACAAATAAAGGAGAACCAGTTGTATCAAACAAAAGGGCACCATCGGGTAAGGCGTATATCGAGATTTCGAGAAGAATATTAGGAGAAAATATCGAAGTAACCATTCCGGGGACAGAGAAAGGTTTAATAGCAAGAATTAAGCGTTTATTTGGTAGAGCATAAATTTAGGAGGAAAAGATGTTTGAAAATATAGGGAACTTTTTTAAAAAAATGATTAAACCTGAAAATAAAGAACTTGGTTCAAAGGATGATGCAAAAGAGAGATTACATTTGGTATTAATGCAGGACAGAGCAAATGTCTCGGCAGATTTTTTGGAATTAATGAAACAGGAAATTATTGATGTTATCAAAAAATATATTGTGGTAGATGAAAATTCAATTGATGTCAGATTGACCAATAAGGCAAATGAGGATGGCACAAATGGAGCTCCTGCTTTATATGCGAATATACCGATTATGAATATAAAAAATGATATGAAAGCAGAAAAAATCAAGGAATTTGAAGGTGTTAATTTTAATAAAAAATTAGAAGAAGTAAAAAAACAAGAAGCAGAACAAGAAAAAGTAGAAGAAACAATGACAGAAATGATAGAAGCAATGGAGGAAGAGAAAGAAAAAGAAGAAAAAAAATCTACGAAAAAAAAGAAAACAGAAAAAGACGCCAAAGAAACCAAGCAAAAACAAAGTCAAAAGAAACCTAAAAAAGAAGAAAAAGACAAAATTGACTTTCAACAAGAGGATGAAGAGGACGATGACGATGTTACATTTGATGATTTATTAAAAGCAGCAGAGGAAGAAGATAACCAAAAAGTGAGTGAGGGGAAATAATTTAAAGTGAAAAAAAAGTTACTGAAAAATACAGAATGGACGGTTTTAATCGTAAGTTTATTGTTATTTGTCATTGGATTGGTTGCTTTATTTTCAGCTACGCAAAGTACACAATATGGTGAGTTTAAGAAACAAATACAGTGGTTTTTGGTAAGTATTCCATTTTTAGTTTTGGCTTATTGGATTGATTATAATTTGATTGCTAGATTTTCTACTGTAATTTATCTTGTCATGATGGGCTTGTTAGTTGGTGTATTATTTACAGAACCGATAAATGGTGCAAGGAGTTGGTACCAATTTGGAGATAGTGCGTCGATTCAGCCATCAGAATTGGCAAAAGTAGTTGTTGTCTTGTTTATTTCATTTTTAATTAATAAATTACAACTCAGAGGCAGAAAACAAATTAATAAAATATGGAAACTATTGATAGCGTTATTTTTCATGGCAATACCAATTGGTTTGATTGTGATACAGCCAGATTATGGAACAGCTATGGCGTATATTTTTGCAATGTTGTTTATTTTGTTTGTTTCGGGAATTGATAAAAAGTATATTATTGTAGCGTGTTTGTTAGTTGCTGTTTTGGTGCCAGTGGCGTATAACAGACTACCAGAACATGCGTTAAAGAGAATTGAAGTTTTCTTAAATCCAGAATCGGATCCGAGAGGAGATGGCTATAATATTATTCAATCTAAATTAGCAATTGGTGCCGGGCAATTACTAGGGATGGGCTTGTTTCAAGGCAATCAAACACAATTAGGATTTTTATATCCTAAAACAACCGATTTTATTTTTTCTGTGATTGGTGAAGAGTTTGGGTTTATTGCGACAGCAACGATATTAGTTTTGTATGTTATTTTAGTCACAAAAATCATTTATATTGCCAAAACAGCCAAAGATAATATGGGTACGTATATTGCCATTGGAATTGGTGGAATTTTCTTTTTCCACATGCTAGAAAATATCGGAATGACAATTGGATTACTGCCAATTACGGGTGTGCCTTTACCATTTGTAAGCTACGGTGGAAGTTCGTTAATTACCAATTTTATCTGTATTGGATTATTATTAAATATCAGTTCAAGAAGGCAGAAATCCTATTTATAAACCGTAGGGGCGATTAATAATTGCCCGCTCCCCATACAAAGCAGAAAACCATAAACAAAACCATAAATCAAGGAAGAAAAATGTATATCAAAAAATTAAAAATAGGAAATCTAGAATTAGAAAATAATTTAATATTAGCACCAATGGCAGGCGTGACAGACCTGCCTTTTCGTATAATTTGCAAAAAGTATGGCAAGCCAGGTTTAGTTTGTAACGAAATGGTGAGTAGTAAAGCCATTACATTTAAAGATGAAAAAACGCTTAGAATGCTAAATTGCAAAGAGGAAGAAAGACCAATTTCCATGCAAATTTTTGGAAGTGAACCAGAAATCATGGGTCAAGCTGCGAAAGTAGTATCTGAAATTGCAGATATTGTAGATATCAATATGGGATGTCCAGCACCGAAGGTTGTGAAAAATGGGGATGGAAGTAAGTTGTTACTAAATTTGGAATTGGCAGAAAAGATTATAGCAACAGTTGTTGAAAATTCCACGAAACCAGTTACTTTAAAAATACGAAAAGGTTGGGATAAAGAACATATTGTGGCAGTAGAATTAGCAAAAATGGCAGAAAAAAATGGTATTTGTGCGATTACAGTTCATGGAAGAACGCGTGATGAGTATTATTCAGGTGTTGCAGATTGGGATATCATTAGACAAGTCAAGGAAAACGTGAAAATACCAGTGATTGGAAATGGAGATGTAAAAGGTGCGGGAGATGCGAAAAAAATGTTTGATGAAACGGGTTGTGATGGTATTATGATTGGCCGAGCAACGCTTGGAAACCCATGGATTTTTAACGAGATTGTATCAAAATTGAACGAAACAGCACAAGGTAATGATATTTCATTAAAGGAGAAGAAAAATACGATTTTAGAGCATTTTGAGTTGCTTCTTGCTGAGAAAGGGGAGTATACTGCCACACGCGAGATAAGAAAGCATATTGCTTGGTATGTAAAAGGATTAAAAAACGCAACCGTGATAAGAGAGGAGATTAATAAAGTGGAAACAAAAGAAGCGTTTGTAAAAATTCTTTCTGAATATTTTAATTCTTTGTAGAATATATTGAATAAAAAGATAGGTTTTAAGCCTATTTTTTTTATTTTCTAGGAGGTAAAAATATGATAAAAGCGATCAAGTTAAAAAAAATTGTGATTTTTGTAATAATATTTTGCATGATTTTTGGAATTTTGTATTATAAAAATTTTTTATTTGGTAATAATATAAGTAAGAATAGAAGTGGAAATCAAATGGAGAATGTTTTGGATGATATGAAATCATATTATGCCCAAATAAAGGTAACCGTTACAAGTAACAAAACGCAAAATGAATATGTAATGGAACAAGAAGTGAAAGATGATTATTGTATGCAGGAAGTAAAGCAGGCAGAAGCAATTGAGGGAGTGAAAATTGAGCTAAATCAGAATAACTTGAAGATTTCAAATACAAAACTGAATTTAGAAAAAGTGTATGAGAATTATAGCAATTTGCTAAATCATGCCATGTTTTTGAATAGTTTTGTGGAGGATTATAGGAATGAAGAGAATACTTCAAATTGTTTTGAGGAAAATGGAGCATGGATTTTTGAAGTTAATCTAAATAAGAATCAAAATACATATATTAAGCATAAAAAGTTGTATGTGGATTATAAAACGAAGAAACCAACGAAATTAGAAATAAAAGACAATACCAAAAAGGAGACAATCTGCATAGTATATAATAATATAGAATTTAAAAGAAGTGAAAAATAAAGTAAAAAATGTAACTTAAGATTCTATTCTATACGTAAATTTAATAGGAGTGAAGGTTATGGTAGTAAAAAGAGGAGATATGTTTTATGCTGATTTAAGTCCAGTTGTGGGGTCAGAGCAAGGCGGTATTAGGCCAGTTTTAATTATACAAAATGATACAGGAAATAAGTATAGCCCAACAGTTATAGCGGCTGCAATTACCTCACAAACAGGAAAAACGAGACTACCTACGCATATAAAAATAGCATCTGAGGAGAATGGTCTAAAATCAGATTCAGTGGTATTAGCTGAGCAAATTCGTACAATCGACAAAAGTAGATTGAAAGAGAAAATAGGGCATATTCACGATCATCAGTTGATGAATCAAGTGAATAATGCGATAGGAATCAGTTTTGGTTTAGAAGAGTAATTGAGAAAATGAGAAAAAACGCTGTAAATATAGGAAAATCTATATTCACAGCGTCTTTTTTCGGTTGTGGATGATTGACATTTTGCGTAAAATGTGGTATAACACGCCTGTTTTTATTAATGAACGAAAAACAGGCTTGGAGTGATTCTAGTCTGTTTTTCGTTTTTTAAATCGTAAATCCTCCCCAAAAAACCTCAAAATTCTATAATACCCAGCAATTCGAGAAGAAATTCGAGTTGTATAAATTTTTTGAATTTCTTCAGGTTTTAAATTGGTGGAAATAATCGTTTTTGTAATTTTGTTGTTTTGATTTAAAAGTCTGGTATTAATAATGGTAAATAATTCGGTTAAATATAGTTCGCTCGTGTGTTCGGTGCCTAAATCGTCAATAATGAGTAAGTCGGTAGTTAAAATATTTTGCATTAAATCAAATTTAGAGTTTTCTTTGCCAAACTTGGCATCAATGATTTCGTCAAACATAACAGGTGCGGTTTGGTATAAAACCGTTTTTCCATTGGATAAACATTCGTTGGCAATGCAGTTTGTCATAAAGGTTTTGCCAAGGCCAGTATTGCCAGTAAATAAAAGATTTTTTTCATCAGGGTCATCGAAATTTTGAATAAAGTTTTCGGCTCTTTCTTTGATCGTTTCTATATTTTCTCTCGGAGAAAACTTAGATTTGTAAGCTTCTGGATTTTTCTCGTTAGAAAAAATATGGGAGTTGAATTTTTTGAAATTCTCTTTTTGCAAATTACCTATATTGGATTTATTATAATAGGTATTAAAAATGCGCTGTTTTAAGCAATTGCACATAGTTGAAATCCCATCTTTTTCGATATACCCGGTATCTTTACAAGTTTTACATTCAAAGCGAGGCTTTAAAAAATTACTGTCTTTTGCTAAATCTTTGAGAAATTTATTCTTTTCTTTGATTAATTCATTGGATTGTTTTTTTAAATCTGCTAATAATTTTTTTTGGTTTTCATTTTCTGTCTGCAAAATGGATTTTGCGGTTTGGATTGAAAGATTGGCAAGTTCAGCTTCTATTTCGGATAATCGTGGATTAACTGCTAAAAGTTCACGTTTTCTTAATTCAGCTTCTTGTATCGCTAAATTTCGCTTGGTTTCATATTCTCTTAAAATAAGTTTTAGAACAGAATGGTCCATGTTTCCTCCCATTAATTATCGTATAAAGCATCCCAATTATCAAAAGTGCTTTGGGTATATTCGAGTGCAATTTGCTTGATTTGTTTGACTTTTTTGTCCTTTGTTTTGAAAGCTTCTAAATATGTATTGACATCAGATATACTAGATAGCCCTTTTTCATGCCAATCAGACAAAAGCTTATCGATGTATTCAAAGCTGATACTGTTTTTGGTGGCAGCTTTTTTCATGGCGATTTCGATAATATCCATATCATAATGGTAATTCTCTTGCCATTTTTGGATATATTCTTCATCATAGGCGGTAAGATTTCGTGATAAATGTAATTTTTGAGCAATTTTTTTCTTTAAAATATTAATTTTTTCACGACGTTCGAAATATAAATCCAAATCGTTAAATGTCTTGATATGTTCTTTGTTCCAGCTATCTGCGACAGTTTGAATATAATTGCGATGCAAGGCTCGATTGTCATAGGCGTAATTAAATAAAGCAAGCATGACTTGTTCATCAAAACCATATTTTTCAAACCATAAATCAATATCTGCAAACCAAGAAGGGGACATAGTTCCAGAGAAAAATTGGGAATTAATACTATCCATAACTTTGGCACGATATTGATTTTCTGCATTTTTCTCGATTGCTTCAGGAGAAAGACTAATTTTGGGATGATACAATTTATTAAGTTCTATTTCTTGAAGATTTGCCAAAGAATAACCAGTTGGATTTTTGACCAAAAGGCCTCGGCCTTCCCAGTATTTAATAGCATCTTGAACGGTAGGAAAATCTAAACCTAGCGTTTTGGATAAATCATTGATTTTGATTTCGGTGTTGTATTTTGACAAAAAAAGTACATAAAAATAAACCTTAACAAATTCACTTTTTGCTTCAGGTAAATATTCGGTAAAAAATACATCTGGTATTTCTGTACTTGAGAATAAAAAAGATTTATCATTTGCTATTAGTTTCATAGAAAAGCCCCCAATTTTTATTGTTATATCGCACAAAATTCCCCAATTTATGTGCGATTTAAAAGTCTCATTTAATTTCTTTTGTACAGTATTTTCATTATACCATTAAGTCTTTTAAAAAACAATACAGAAAATATTTTTGGGGATGAAACAGGCTAGTGCGTAAGAAAAAAGGCTATTAGCATAACCAATAGCCTACTAGATTTCAAAAGATAATACAGAATAAAAGGTCAGCATAAAACTTGCTTAAGAAACCTTACATTCCGCTTTTTATATAAATAGATTTTCTGACCTTTATAAAACTTCAACAAATAAATCAATACCGATAACATATTTTCATGATAAATGCCAACCATACTAAATAGGAAAAATGGCAGAAAAAGTCCGATAAAAAAGTAGATTTTTGTTGTCAAAGTGGTGAAAAATAAGTTAACAAAAACATATAAAATTCCTGCCCAAATGCTATCTAGTACAGCGGTTTGGTAATCGATTAAACCAAATAATTTTGGCTTAAATTTATAATTTTTTGGTATCATAAAATTCATAAATATCTCCTTTTTAAATAAAATCTTTTAAAGTATTGTGACTATACTCGTAAAGAAAAGCAAAAAGTTCTTTTACGTGATAGTGACATTTTGCAATTACAGCAATAATGGCAAAATAGATTAACTTAGACAACATATCACCAGCTTGAAATTCCAAACAAAATCCTAAAATCAATACGATACTAACAAAAATTTGCATGCTTAAAAGCATTAAAAATTGTTTTAGCCAGCCTTTGAAAAATCCATCAAAACGATGATTAATTAATGAAGCAAAGGCAAATGGTGCTAGTAAAATTAGTATTTTACATAAGATATAACGAATGGAATACATGAGTAAAATGTAGAGTGTTCCAAGGGTGGTTGTTAGTTTTAAAATCCCGTCAAATGAGAAAATATTAAATGTTTCGATGCTTGGATAAAGTGCGGAATTGGTATGACTCACCAAAGTTGAAACATAAATTTCAAATCCAGTGATAGAATGGCCAATTTCTCGAATAAAATCTGTTACCATAGCAAAAAAGTTAATCCATTTTTCACAAATCCAAAAAGAGGAATTCATACAAGCAATAAAAATAATACATTTAAAGATAAACTGATAAGGGGAATCTATTTTTGAATAAAGCAAATGTGAAACTGCAAATTTCAAAAGATAGAATAAAACAATACCGAAAATGAAACTATTGGCAAGAAGCAGTAAGCCATTGGTAGAATCTGTACCAAAAAGTTGTTGGAATTTGAAGTTGTTAAGAATATCAGAATCAATATATAAAATATTATCTAAATTAGAATAAACAGTGTCTTCTAACGATGAGAAAAGCTTGAAAAAGATTGTGTTTAGAGAATCACAAACTAAATCACTTAGATTAATGGTTGTATTTTCCAATAAATCCTCTTTTCTAGCTTAAAACGTTGCTAATTAAAGAAAGAATTAAATCAACACAAATGATTAATACATACGATGTAATACTTCCTTTAATTAAGTTGTTTGCTCTATAAATTTTTTTCTCATCGCCTAAACTAAATTTTCGCATCAATAAACCTGTGGCAATTGCAACAGCAGCAAATGAAGTTGCTATTTTTACAATATAGCCTTCTACTTTGGTAAAAGCTCCTGTTAACGTGGAAACTAATTTGGGGTCAGCTGCAAATGCTACATTGCTAAGTGCGCACAAAAATAGAATTGACACAAAAATTGTGTAAATTAATAAAATTTTTTTTCGTTTCATACAAAACTCCTTTCTTAAGTTAAAGTCAAAAATTGCGTATTTTTATCACCTCCAAAGTCTATCATAAATTTAATAATTTGAAAATTTGCAAGACAATGCAATTGAAAAAACATTTAAAACTGATAAGAAAAACAGTTTAGAAAAAATTTTCTTTTCAAATTACAAATATAATACAACAAAATTTTAAAAATGTCTATACTTTTTTTAAAATTTATGTTAAAATATTAAAAAAAGTTTTAATTTAATTAAAAAAGGAGGAAAATTATGATTGAAAAAACTACGAAAATAGGTGATTTATTAGAACAATTTCCAGAAAAAGCAGAGATTTTATTAGAAGCAGGCATGCACTGTTTGGGTTGCCCAGCCTCACAAGCAGAAACGTTAGAAGAAGCATGTGATGTGCATGGAATTGATGTAGAAGAACTTGTTGCAAAATTAAATGCGTAAAAACAAAAATGTAGGGGCAAGGTCTTGACCTGCCCCTCTAATATGTACCCATAGCTCAGTAGGATAGAGCGTCCGCCTCCTAAGCGGAAGGTCGCTGGTTCGATTCCAGTTGGGTACACCAAAATAATCTATTCTTCTTCATATTTTTTGTTAGTCTTTAATTTATTAAAGTTTTCATAATTGCTATAACATTATCTATATCTCTTGAAGTATGTGTAATTTGAATAATGATAATTTCATCATTTTCAATATAATAAAATATTCGATGCATTTTATATAAAAGTTGTCGAATAGTTATATTTTTATAGGTTAAAAATTCTTTGCCAAGACTTGGAGTAAAAGATAGAGAACTTGCATAATCAATTAAAGAGTCGATATATTTTTGAATTTTACCATCTGTGATGATTTTCGAGTGTTCGGAATAATTTTTTAAATCGTTTATGGCTGATTTCGACCAGACTACTACCATTCTTGTATCTCCTTTTTTAATTGTTCAGTAGTAAGTGCTTGATTTCTGTCAAAAGTATCTATTCTACTTTTTAATTTATAAATTAAATTTAAGGTTTCTACTATATCATCAAAGGTAATATCATCAGGCATTTTTTCTAAAATTTTAATCATAACTTGTTTTTCACTCATAATAAAATTCTCCTTAATAAATAGTATAACACTATTTTTGTGAAAAGTAAACACTTATTTTAATCACTTTTATATAAATAATTTTTTATATAAAATGCACCTCTTTCAAGGTGCATTTCACATTTTTTCTATTTTTTAACAACTTTTTCAAAAATTCTAGGATTCCTTTTCCTACTACGTTTCCTTACAACCAACAATCTGCCAGAAACCATATTAAAAATCACTACAAATCCTGCTACCACAATCAAACTAGAACCAATCGTGCGACCTGTATGCAATAATTTTCCAGAAAGATTATCTTTCATAAACTTATGTATAGTTTTCTTATCAGAAATTAAACTATTTTCAGATTTTGCAGTATCTGTTTCTGTACTTTCTTCTTTACTAACAGAAGAATTTGGATCTTTAGAGTTATTACTACTATCTACATTTTTATCTGGTATCGTTGATTCATTAGCAAGCAATTTGCCAGTTACAGCAAGTGTTTCTGGTAGTTCGTAAAAGTCAATTAATTCTTCATGTGAGGAATCAACAGTTTCCTTTAATTTTAGGTGATAATCTATATCTTTTTGCAAAATAACAGTTTTATCACCAGGTCTTGAGATGTCATACTCTGTTGTATCAACCATTTCTAATTCGATAAAATCTTTATCAGAAGCCACAATGCCGGCTAAGTTAAGATTTGTTTTATCAATATTTACTGTTGTAGTTCCATCATCAATTTTATCTTCTAGTTTTAAACCTAAGATATCAACTGGCTTTTTACAAATTGTAAAAGTATTCTTTATTCCTGTAGAATATTCTTCTCCATTATAAACAATTTTTAATTCATATGGATAAGCACCAACCTTTACAGGCAAATCAAATGAATCATTATAATAAGTTACCAATTCTGAATTTTTTGTATTATCATAAGAAATGCTAATTGGTTTTCCCTCATACGTTTTTGTATCAGACGTTACTTTAATCCCATCAATCAAATCGCAGATAGGACAATTTTGATAAAGCGGCCTATAAGGTGGATGCTCCAAGCCTTTATTACAGATAGAGTATAAATCTGTAAGGCTTACCGTTTTAGTCAATACATTACCAGCATAATCCACGATTTCAAACGTATAATCCCCATTACTTGTTGCCACATATTCTGTTCCAATAACTTCACTTCCATTAACCGTAAACTTACAAACTCCTGATAAATCATCTTTGGCTGTAAATTTTAGAGAAGTTATAGGTGAATTAGAATGAGTTATATCATCAAAAATTAGTTCTGGTAAAGTAAAGTCAAGTTTGTATTTTCCAAAAATATGGTCAGAACTAGTATTTCCAGCATTGTCTTTCCCCACAAGATGAAGATAATGTTCTCCTTCTTTATCTAATATAATTGGTTGTGGTTCACCTGTTATTTCATTTTCCCATGCATCAGGCATAATTCCGCTATTAGTAATGGCATATTGATAGTTTTGTAAAGCACTACCACCTTCATCTGTTAAAGTAACCTTTATTGTTACAGGCTGATTGGTCCAATCACAAAAGGCTGGCGTTACTTCTGCTTTTGGTGAAGTTTTATCCATTTGATAAGGACCATATCCATAGACATTTTCATTGCCTGCCATATCATATATTTTTAAATGTAAATAATATTCTGCTTCGCCGGAAATAGTAAATGTCGCTTTATCTTCTTTTACAATTTCACTCCAAGTTTGTGGTGCTGTTTGTTCTGTGGTTATCGCATATTGATAACCAGAAAAGCCACTTCCACCTTTATCGGAAAAGGTTGCATGAATTGCAATGGATTCATTTGTCCAATCTTTATTTTCTGGCACAATTGAATCTATTTCTGGTTTGCTTAAATCAATGTTGTATGGCCCGAAAATTCTTTCTTCACTAACATTTCCAGCATTGTCCTGACCAATAATATGAAGATATTTTTCGCCTTCTGTATCAATTGTGATGGAATCTGTTTCTTTTGAAATCATCTCACTCCAAGAGGTAGAAGCCTCTTTGCTATCCGTTATTGCGTATTGATATCCTTTAAATTTACTGCCACCTTTATCTGAAAAACTTAACGCAACTGTCACAGGTTGATTGGTCCAAGGTGTGTTTGATGGTGTAGCAGTAACTTCTGGAGGGATTGTATCATCAACTAATTGAAAAATCCTTGAGAACTCTTCTGACTTTTTCCCTAATTCATTCGTAACAACTAAACTCATCGTATAGCTTCCAGTTGGATAATTGCTATAATCTGTCAAAGGTGTTTTGCCAGTATAAAATACATTTCCATCTTTTTTCACTTTCCAAACGGTATCAGTTATGGCAAGACCAGCTGGGTCATAGGAAGAATTTTCTACTGCTAAAGGCTCATATTTAGACGAAGTTGGATTTTTAATAGTAAAAGAAGCCACAGGAATAGAATCTGTTTGTGTATTGTTATACATAACGTATTTTGTAACAGGAGTACTCCAAGTTTCTTGAAAATCCTTTACGCTTAATTGAATAATATAAGTCTCATCAGGGTTTATATGAACCAATTTTCCAGAATGCCAATTGGTTTCATTCACTTCTTTATATTTCCATTCTTCTTGGGAAATACCATGATTATTCGAATAATTGTCTAAATCATAAGAAGTACTAGTGAGTGTAACATTACCATTTGTTTGCGATACTTGAAAATTAGCTACTGGTTTTCGATGTACATAAATATATTTGGATGCAATATTTCCATCCTCGTATAGTAATTCATAGCGCCCTGTTTTATCAAACGATAAACTTAAATCAGACATATATTTTCCACTATTTTTCATTTGACCTAAGTTATTTTCAAAATATTCGTAATCATGATTAATTTTCCATTTACCCTGCGGATAAGCTTCTGAAATCGTATTATTTTTTGCACTCTCTGGTGTTACTTTAAGTTCTACCGGCTCGTGAATCAAGGCATATTGTGAACTTTTGGAAGCGTCAATTAGGGATTTTATGTAGGTTACGGTTGCTTCAATGGCATTTGCGTAATTGGTGTTATCGATAAACGTACCATGGTCGTGATTGGCTTGAATTACTTTTTCGGATTGTTCTTTGTTCTCAGCCGTTCCCCAAAAAATTGGGTGAATTTGTTCATTAATTAATCCCGCTTGCACAGAAGCAAACTCAGATTTATTTTTTAATTCTTCGTTCTCATAATCATCGACATTCACAAGAAATCTTAAAGAATCTTCCCTCCATTCTGGATTACTAAGTACTTCCTTAAACTTTTTCACAGTTGTTGTTGTCAAACGAATATTACCTAAAGTAAATGCCCCAATTTTACTACAATTATGAGAATAATGGTCAGAAAAGAAACCAAAGCCATATCCATAGTCTGTATCCATCCTATAATGAATCGGAGATGTTAATCCGCCACCAGAAATAATAATTTCTGTACTAGTTGATTTTATAGTTAAAGTTCCACTTGTATTAATATCTAAGCCTTTTACAAAAGTTTTTGTCATATTTTTTGAGTTAGTACCGAGTTCATAGGTGAATTTCCAAATAGCGCCATATTTTTTACCAGCAGTGGTATACCAGGTTTTACCAGATTTATTAAGACTAAGCATATATCCTGTCAAAGTGTTATTTGTTCGTTTAACTCTAAGTAGCATTCCTGCTGCATTAAAACTATCGCCAAAATCAACGGAATAATCAAATTTGATATCTTGTTCTTGTTCTTTTTCTGGGATAATCCACATAGCGTTTTTTCCCGGATTTTTCTTATTTCCTTTCATGACAATATTTTGACCGTGATTGGTAATATCAATACTACCAATCGCTGAAGAGACATCAATTTCCCAATCAAAAGAGTCTTGAATATTAGCTTCAACTGCTTCAACAGCTTTGATGTTAACTCGTTCTGGTGAAATATTTTGTTTGATTAATTCCTTTTTCAAATCTTCCTCAAAGTTATTCACATCAACCGTTGTTTTGGATTTTGCCAAAACAATATCAATTGTTGGTGACGGTACAACATTCACATCAACATTTTCATTAGCAAAACTTTGCAACAGTGGAAAAAAATAGGGAATGCCAATCATAAATATCATCATGAAGACCAGCATGGTGTTTTTTAAATTTTTCATAGTACTTACAAAACGCTCCTTTAAACTTTATATTTTATTTATTACTATACTAATATAAGTAAAAAATCAAATATCTTTTCTATTACAAAACGGAAAGTTCACTAAGGATGCAGTATTTACTGCCATTATTTCATTTTTGTTACAACACAAAAATCTTAAATTTGAAATACAGAATAAGCCTTTACTTTTCATTTTTGCTATGATATAATACAAAGAAATAAAAAAAGGGGAAAAAATGAAATACGATTATCTAGTTGTAGGAAGTGGCCTATTTGGAGCAATTTTTGCCTATGAAGCCAATAAAAAGGGAAAAAAATGTCTTGTCATAGACAAACGTTCACATATTGCAGGAAATATTTATACACAAAAAATAGAAAATATAAATGTACACAAATACGGTGCCCACATTTTCCACACAAGCGACAAACAAGTGTGGGCCTATATCAACCAATTTGCCGAATTTAATCGATATACCAATTCTCCAGTTGCTAGATACAAAAACGAAGTATACAATTTACCATTTAATATGAATACATTTAACAAACTTTGGGGCGTGTTCACGCCAGAAGAAGCCAAACAAAAAATTCAGCAAGAATTAGAAGAAGTTGAAATTGGCGAGCCTAAAAATCTAGAAGAACAAGCTATCAAACTAATTGGAAAAACAATTTATGAGAAATTAATAAAAGGCTACACTGAAAAACAATGGGGCAAAAGAGCAACAGAACTCCCAGCCTTTATTATCAAAAGATTACCCGTTCGTTTTACTTATGATAATAATTATTTTAATGACTTATACCAAGGCATTCCAATTGGTGGTTATACACGGAATCATTGAAAAAATGTTAGAACGGAATTGAAGTTAGATTACAATATGATTATTTTGAACACAAAGAAGAATTAAACAACATTGCAGAAAAGATTGTTTTCACAGGGCCAATTGATCAATATTATAATTACCAATATGGAGAACTAGAATACAGAAGTTTAAGATTTGAAACAGAAACCTTGGATTTAGAGAACTATCAAGGAAACAGCGTTGTCAACTATACAGAATACGAAGTTCCTTACACAAGAATTATTGAACATAAACATTTCGAGTATGGAACGCAGCCTAAAACAATCATCACAAGAGAATATCCAGACACTTGGACTACCCGCAAAGAACCATATTATCCAATCAACAACGATAAAAATAATGAATTATATGAAAAATATAAAACATTAGCAGACACCGACAAAAAAGTAATTTTCGGCGGTCGCTTAGGTCAATACAAATATTACGACATGGACAAGGTCATCAAAGAAGCCCTAAAAACATGCAACAAAATCCTGTAGGGGCGATTATCAATCGCCCGCTCCAAAAACGAACATAAAACCTAACGCAACAACCCATCCATAAAAAATCAAAATCCAAACCCAGAAAGGAACAAAAAATGGAGAAATTATTTATCGTAATACCTGTTTACAACGAAGAAGCAAATATCAAATCAGTCATCGAAGAGTGGTATCCAGTCATTGAAAAACATAATGGCAATGGAGAGTCTAGATTAGTTTTAATTGATGATGGAAGCAAAGACAACACTTATTCCATCATACAAGAATGTGCCAAAAAATATCCACTCATCAAAGCAATCACCAAACAAAATGAAGGGCATGGAGCAACCATTTTACACGGTTACAACGATGCCATAGAAAATGGTGCAGATTACATTTTCCAAACCGACTCAGATGGCCAAACTCTACCAAGCGAATTTGAACAATTCTGGAACTGCAAAGAACAGCATGAAATGGTAATTGGTCATCGAAGCAAACGAGAAGATGGATTTTCCAGATACTTTGTCACCAAAGTACTAAAAGTAACCTTAAAACTATGTTTTGGTGTTACTGTAATAGATGCCAACACACCATTTCGTTTAATGAAAGCAGATGTCTTAAAAGAAAATTTGAAATTGGTGCCAGAAAAATTCAATTTATCCAATGTCATAATTTCTGTGATTTATGCCAAGAAAAAATACAATGTAAAATACATACCAATCACCTTTAGACAAAGACAAGGTGGCGTTAATTCAATTAATTTGAAGAAAATATGTAAAATTGGTAGACAAGCCGTAAAAGATTTTAAAGAAATCAATAAAACATTAAAGGAAATGAAATAAAATGAATAAAAAACAAAAAATTTGGATTGGTCTTTCCAGTATCGTTATTTTAATTTTGTGTATTTTTATGCTATACAAAGCGACCAAAAAAGTGACCTATATAGAATATATAAAAGTAGGGAAAAATTGCGAAGATATCCTTGCCATGCACGATAACAATTTTGTGATAGAACAGGAATTTAAAATTCCCTACCAAATGTTTCAAGGTGTTGGATTAGCAATTGGAACCTATGGCAGAGAAAATAATTCAAGATACGAAGTTATCATAATGGATAAAACAGCCAACAAAGAACTTGCTTCCTTTGAATTTAATACTAGCCAAGCAAAAGACAATGAATTTTACGACCTCATGCTAGATTCTGCCATACCAATAGACAACACACATCAATTCTCACTCATCATAAAAGCCAAAACCAGAGTCAATTATGAGAACTTTGTAGCATTTTATGCCGATAAAAATGCCGAAAACAGCGAAAATTTATATTATAATGGAAATTTATATACAGCCGATTTATGTATGAATGTTTATGGCGGAAATACCAACACCTTTTGGCTATTATTTACATTCGGCTGTGAAGCTTATATTCTAGCTTTACTTATCTATATTTTACAGTTATATAAAAATCAAAAATCCATTATGAAAAATGGATTGGTACAAGCTGGTATACTAGGAATTGTAGTTTTTGCATTATTAGCAGTATTTACAGGGATGGAAACATTTTGCGATGAAGTAGATAATCTCATTGGTGGAATGCTAATCCAAAAAGGCCACATTTTATATGTAGATTATTACACGCAACATACACCATTTGCTTATCTTTTATGTGCCATATTTTCTCTTTTCCAAGCAGGCTCTGTGATGCAATTTCGTTTCATATATTATGTCATAATCGCATTTGCTTATATGGGATTATATTTAAGGCATAAAGAGCATTTTGGGAAAGGCAAAATGGCGTTATTGCCAATTCTGCAAATCGGATTAGGTTTATTTATTGGCAAGCAAACCGTTATGTTACTAAGTGACAACATTCAAGCAATTTGCATGATTGCACTGATTTTGGAATTTTTGCAATACTTGAAAGACGAAAAATTGGATTGGAAACGTTGTAGCATCGTTTCGATTAGCATTTTCTGTGGATTTACATCAGCTTTTGTAAGCATTTATGCAATTTTTGCAGTTTGCTTAGGTGTCTTGTTAAAAGAAATTTTGTATTGGATGAGGCATAAATCAATCTCTTTCAAAAATCTATTTCAAAGATATTGGAAATTAGTCATTGCGTGTGCCATTCCATTTGTTATTTTACTAGGCTATTTAGTAGCAACACATTCACTTGTTGCATTTTATAAACAAGCATTTAAATTTAACACAGAAGTATATTCTTACTACTTAAAAGACGGATTTGGTAGCAATGTATTACAACCATTCTTCATTGGAATTACTAATTTTGTACAACTTATTCCAAATGCCATACAAAAAATAGCAACTGGCAAAGAAGTTGTGCATTCGTTTATGAATATTATATTAGAAGCAAGTTTTATCCTAATTCTAATCAATATGGCACGAAAGAAGGAATGGATAAAAGCAATCATTTTACCACTCATCGTAAGTTTTTGCTTTACACGAACCAACGAAAGCTTTCATTCCATTGCAGCATGGGCTTCTTTGCTAACATTGGTTCTGATTTACACAGATTTGGATAAAATGACCAAAACGCAGAAACTAGCCTCTCAAACAGTAATTGCAGTTGTTATAATCTGTATAGCAGGAAATTATATGAAATATAGCACAACATATTTATTCAAAAAAGCACAACCAATCACAGGTCTTGACCAAAAAGTCATTTCGGAAACATCAGACGGAGAAGAAATATTTTATGATATTTACTCTAATTCATCCGTATATTTAATTTACAAAAACAGATTTCCAATCAACAGACTAGGCTTTATTCTTCCTTGGTATATGGATTGGTATGAACTTGACACCATTGATGACTTAATCAATAAACGACCACGTGTTGTTCTTTATGACGAAGACCTAAAAGCTTGGGAAATATCTGGATATGATGATTATTTGAAAAAATATTTGCATGAAAATTATGAGCAAACAGAAGAAACAAAGAAAATTTGGCTATTGAAATAGTAAAAATAAACTGTTGTTATTGTACAGCAGTTTATTTTTTGCAAAAAAATCTACATATGTAGTAAAAAAATGTAAAAAAGGGGTTGCCAAATTATGTAAAATATGATATAATGCAACACATAGCAGATTTTGCTATATTGAAGTTATTTACATATCCAATTTTTTTGGGAATTGGAAAAAAGAAGAAAGGAGATTTGAAAGATGCACTTTAAAAAAGTTTTTACAAATCGGGAAGGGAGGAGATATTGCCGAAAAATTGTAAAAATCATGGTGTTAGCCGTATTGGCGACTGGTATTTATACTAAGCCAGTTTTGGCTAATGGAACGAAAGCTACACTGGAAGAATTTCTGCCAGACTCTGCTTCAGAAGAAAGTTCATCTTTATTTTATTTAGGAGATTTAGTGATAGAAGAAGATGAAGTTTCAATTGAAGAAAAAATGCTGACAATAAAAAAAGAATGCGAGGAGGAAGAACAAAGAGAGGAAGAAAGGAAAGCCCAGATTGAGGCTAGAAAAAGGGAGTTTGTGAGACAGACTGCCAAAATAAAAGAAACAGCAAAGGCGATTGCTAAAGCTAAGGCAGAAGAAGAGGCTCGGGCTCGTGCAGAAGCAGAAGCCAAAGCAGCGGCAGAAGCAGCAGAAAGGGCACGTCAGGAAGCACAGCGTGCTGAATTTGCACATGTGGCACATCAAGTAAGAATTTTAGGCTTGATGATAGACGCAGAAGCTGCAAAAACAGATGCTGAGAGGTTTGCTGTTGGTTCGGTAGTGCTCAACAGAATTCGATCACCCTATAAAGAATTTCGAAGGGTAAACACAATTACGGAAGTTCTTTATCAAGTGGTGGACGGATATAAACAGTATGACTCTCGATATACAATTCCGTATGTTGAGTCAGGTCGAGAGCCATCACCAGAAGCAATGAGAATTGCAGAAGGGCTGATTAATGGAACTATTGAGTGTCTTCCTGAATACGTAATTTATCAGACAACCAGATGGGAGTCTTGGATGGAGGGAAAGCTTGCTCGGTATGAAATTCCAGGAACCGTGCAATGTTTTGCTTACCCTCTTGATTATGAAGAAGGATGCAAGTAAAATCTTCTTGGAAAGACCATTATGTACAAGGTAATTTTTGTACAGGTGGTCTTTTCTTGTATTGATAGGAACTTTAAGCTTTTTACAAAATTTATAAAAATTTAATTTAAGGCATTTTTTAGTCAGCGTTAGACTTAAATGACTAAAAATCCAAGAAAACCTCAAAAAAGCACCGTTTCATGTGTTTTAGAAGCATAAAAAGCAGAGATATCAGAAAAGTGACTTTTTTGATGAAGCACTAGAAAGCCAAATAAGGCGGTTTTATCTCTTAAGTATACATAACATACCAGAAAGGGGGTAAAATCTCTTAAAATGCATTTCTAGGCCTCTAGGGGCAATAGGCTAAAAATGAGAAAATAGAAACACCACTAAAAACTATTGTCAAAAAATGGAAGATATGATATAAATATAAGATAAATTGTAAATAAAAGGTGAAATATGGAAGAAAAATTCATGAAAGAAGCCCTAAAAGAAGCTAAAAAGGCATTCGACAAAGACGAAGTGCCAGTCGGGGCTGTGATTGTAAAAGATAACAAAATCATAGCAAGAGCACATAACAAAAAAGAATCAAAATGCGATGCTACCAATCATGCTGAAATATTAGCCATTCAGAAAGCATGTAAAAAGTTAAATAGTTGGCGTTTAATCGATTGCGATATGTATGTAACTTTAGAGCCATGCTCAATGTGTGCCGGTGCTTTAATCAATGCTAGAATTAGAAAACTATACATTGGTACGCAAGATGATAAAACAGGTGCTTGTGGTTCGGTTTTGAATTTATTAGAATATAAATTTAATCATAAAATTGAAGTTAACAAATATATATTAAAGGACGAGTGTGAAACGATTTTAAAAACGTTTTTTAAACAATTACGTCAGCGAAAAAAATAGGCGTAGGGGCGGATATTATCCGCCCGTATTTGGAAAAAGGAGGATTTAATGAAAAAGGCCCAAATATTTAAAAAATGTATTTTTTTATTTTGTATGATGATAGTGCTAATGCTAGTTATTTTTGCAATGGTAAAATATCAAGTGGAAGGCGAAAAAAGCTTGCCGTATAGTATTTCTAAAATTTTTGTGATTAGTACCGTGGAAGGAACACCAATAGATGATGGACAAAACATCTGGAATATTAATATAAAACAAGCCAATGATTTATATATTTATATCGACAAAAATGAAGTAACAGAAGAAACCATCAAGCAAATCACAATCGAAAATTTCAATGTGACCAAAAATCCGGCCAAAGGAGAAGTCGCCATTTACAGACCAACAGGGGAGTTGGGAAAAACCTATACGCACAGTGAGCAAAATTATTTAGCAGAAAGCCTAACCTATACAGGTGCTTCGATAGATGATTTGAAAACATTAGAAATTGGCAATAAAGGTGGTGTCATTAGTTGCCGTGTTTCATTAGACAACTTGGGAACCTATATTTCAAACGATTCTACAGAAATAACATATGATGGCAAATTATTGCAAAATATTGGAGTAAGTGTAGAAGAAATCAAGTTTGGGTTAAGTTTTGATATGATTATCCAAACCAATCAAAATGTCAGCTACAAAGGAACAATTACACTTGAATTACCAGCAGAAGATATGATAGAAAATGGTTCAGGAAATTTTGAAATCACTGATTTTAGCAATGTTGTATTTAAAAGAATATAATTCCAAATTATCTAAAAAATTGTATAGACAATTCCAATAAAATATACTATAATAAACTTGTATAATTTTAAGAATGGAAAGATGCTATGAGAATAAATGATTTTGAACAAATGCAGCAAAATCTTGAGCAAATGAAAAGTAATCTGGAAAACATCAAACGCATAGAACCAATGGAACCAGTGAAAAAGAAACGATTGAAAAAAGGAAGACGAGCTGTAGAGAAAAAAAAGAATAAAATAAAATGTGCGAGTATTGCTAGAATTGCCAAAGAAGAGCAAATAATTGTACTGACTACAATTGTAATTGTGGCGATAACCTGTATTTTTTCTACCACGATATTTGCTAAAACAATGGCCGAAAATGTTATAGAAAAGCAAGAAGTTGTAGCAGAAAACGAAGTTGAAGCACAAGTAACACAAAACAGTCAGGATTTACAAGAAGACAATTCAGAACCAGCAGAAGAAAACATAGAAAAACAAGCCTTACCAATCAATGCACAAGGTCAGTTGATGTTAGAAACCAACCAAAATGCGATTGAGTTAGAAGAAATTTTGATGGAAAATGTGAGTGTATTGAAGTCAAAAGAATATGCCGAAGAAGAGCGTCCGATTGAATTTGAAACACAATATGTTGAAAATCCAAATTTGCCAGAAGGCGAAGAAAAAATCACGCAAAATGGTGTCAATGGAAGACAACAGGTAACGGTCATCAAATCGTATGAAAATAATGAGATGGTGTCAGAAAATATTTTAGAAGCGATTCCAATTGAAAATGCAACACCACAAATTGTTGACAAAGGAACTTCAAAATTTTTAGCAAACAACAAAGTACATTTAGGCGATACGATGTATGTAACCGAAGAAGTGACCTTACAATCAAGTGCAGAGGATTCTGCAGAAGAAATTGTAACGATTTTGGAAAGTTTAGATGTTACTTTGGAAGAATTAAAAGAGGAAACTTGGTGTAAAGTAACGTATGATGGTCTAGAAGGTTTTGTAAAAAGCAAATATTTAACTTCTGCCAAAGTAACACCAGGGATTGTGGATGCCAACAGACGTCAAAAGATAAAAATGACCTTAAATGAGGATATAGCTTTAAATCAATCAACGGATTTAACATTGGAAGATTACCAAAAGATTTTATCTGGCAATAAATCAGACAAAAATCATGTGCTAGAAGAGAATGCAGAAGCGTTTTATAACGTGGACAAGAACTATCACATAAACGGCATATTTGTAGCCTCCATGGCAATCCATGAAAGCGGTTGGGGAACCTCAACCATTGCACAAGACAAAAAGAATTTGTTTGGCTATGGGGCGTATGACAATTCACCTTATCAAAGTTCGTTTTCTTTTGAAACATATGCAGAGGGAATTGATTTAGTAGCAAGAGTTCTTGTGAAAAACTACATAAATGAAGCGGGCACACCAATTTACGATGACGAGGTAGCAAAAGGGTCATATTATAATGGCCCAACTGTTTCAGCAGTTAATATAAGGTATGCAAGTGACCAAAATTGGCATAATAAAGTATATTCCTATATGGAATATTTATATCATAGATTATAAATGGAGTAGTTATGTTGAAAAAAACGTTAAAAAAATTTGCTTTGCCAATATTATGTTTCATAATATTGGCAATCTTGTATGTGGATTATCGATTTATTTTTTCGAGAATAGTGAGTCGAAATCGATTTGTAAAAGAATTAATTGTAGTCGCTGACGCCAATCGAAATCCTGTTTTTCGAGTGGCAAAAATCATCAAATATAGCAGTGCAGAGGCGATTGATAAGACGGTAGAACAGAATTTGCAAGATTTGAGTATTTATCAATATTCAGATATTGCGCTTTATATCGATAATTTCAAAGAAGAAATTACAGAAGAAAACACGATAAAAGAGTTATATCTAGATAATTTCAAAATTGATCTTGGTTATCGCTATGGCACACCAACTTTATATTATAAAAATCCACTTGAAATTTCAAAATTCAGAATGCTTGATGAAAATGAAATAACGGATCAGTTAAAATATGAAATCATTTATACGAACGAAGAAAACGAAAATACAGATTACCATAAACCAGTATTTTTCACAGATTGTTCAAATCCAATTACTTTGGGGTATATAAATAAAGAAGTGATTAACAACTATCAAGTTACAAAAGAGAATGGTTTAGTTTCGTTTGATGGAAGAATTTTTAATAATTTAGATATTAATTTGAAGGATTTATCACCTAAAATCAGTTTTACCATTCATTTGAAAAATCATTTAGATGAGAAATTTCTTTGTAATGTAAGTGCAGATTTAAAATTAGAAACAGAAAGTGGAAGTGTAAAAAGTGGGTATATCATTGAAATTTTGGAGGATGTGAAGTATTATAATTTCTTTAAGGAAGTAAAGATTTAGAATGAAAGATGAATTTATGAATAAATTGAAAATGATAGAATAAAATGAAAGAAAAATTCCTCAAAAAACTCTTGCCAAACACTAAAATTCATTATATAATAAAAGGCAGTTGAACGAGGCTTCTTTTAAGGAAGGTATGTTTCAATAAAAAGCTATGAATCTCGTCAGGTTCGAGAGAAAGCAGCGATAAGTAGTGTATTTATGTGAATGACATGCCTTCCTTAAGGGGAGCCTTAAATTTATGAGAAATGAGGTGTTTTTAATATGGCCTATACAGCATTATATCGAACTTTTAGACCACTCAAATTTGAAGATATGGTTGGTCAAGAACATATTACAAAAACACTTAAAAATCAAATCATAGCAGGTCGTGTTGGTCACGCCTATTTAATGAGTGGTGGGCGTGGAACAGGAAAAACAACCTCTGCTAAAATTTTAGCACGTGCTGTCAATTGCCTCAATCCGCAAGACGGCGAGCCATGCAATGAATGTGAAATTTGCAAAAGTATTTTAGACGGTTCCCTAACCGATGTAGTAGAAATGGACGCTGCTTCAAACAACAGCGTGGAAGATATCCGTAGTATTCGCGGTGAAGTCAATTTTTTACCAACCAAAGCAAAATATAGAGTCTATATTATCGATGAGGTTCATATGCTTTCTGTAGGAGCCTTTAATGCGTTACTAAAAACCCTAGAAGAGCCACCAGAACATGTCAAATTTATTTTAGCAACCACTGAACCACAAAAACTTCCAGCCACAATACTTTCTCGTTGCCAAAGATTTGACTACAAAAAAATAAAAGAAGACGATATTGTCAAAAGGCTAAAAATCATTTGTTCAGAATCCAATATCAAAATAACGCAAGATGCCCTAAAAACGATAGCTGTTCTTGCAGAAGGTGCAATGCGTGATGCTATCAGCATTTTAGAAAGATGCAGTCAAGAAAGTGTAGAAGAAATTACAATTGATTTAGTCAAAGATTTAGTCGGTTTGCCAAGCTTGCAAGCCATTCATAAATTAACAAAAGCCATACTAGAAAATCAGGAAATGGTTGCACTAGAAGCGATTGAGGAAGTAATTGATAATGGCAAAGACTTATATAATTTTTTATGGGAAGTCATTAAATATTGCAAAGATATATTAATTTACAAATCAACCCAAAAGCTAAATTTATATTCAGAAGAAGAATTATTAGAAATTAAAAATTTAGCGAATCAAACAGAAAAAGAAAAGCTTTTGCATATCATTTATCAATTATCTGATTTGGAAAGTAGTATCAAAAACGCTTCGCAAAAAACGATTTTATTTCAAACAGGTGTTATAAAACTTTGCATGAATCAAACCAGTGGAGATATTTCTGCTTTAGAAAACAAAGTGATGCAATTAGAACAAAAACTAAACCAAATCAAGACAACTCCAATCAGTGTAGCAACCCAAAGTTCACAACCAATGAGGCAAGCAACCACTCGACCAGTAGAAACCAAAACTGCTCCAAAACCAATGGTTTCAACAGGAAAACCAAGTGAAGATTGGAAAGCCATTATAGATACCTTAAAAAAGACTGGAAAAATTAGATTATACACTTGTTTAGTTAACACAACCCTAAACAAACTAAATGATCAAACATGGGAAATCGAGTTTCCTAATGGATTGACGGAATTCAACAAAAAAATCTTAGAAGATATAACCAATCGAAATGATTTAATCAAAACAATCGCAACTTTAACAGGGAATGAGATTAATATCAAACTAAAAGACGGAAAAACTGCACCAGCGACAACTTCAAGTAGTGCAACAGGATTTGAAGATTTAGGGATTGATATTAATATAATTGATTAAAATATCATTATTTTTTAAAATTTTATTAAAATACTATCGAAATATTATCATAATTAGGAAAGGAGAGAACAAAATGGGAAAAAGAGGAGGATTTCCAGGAGGAATGGGAGGATTTGGCGGAATGAACATGAGTCAACTCATGAAACAAGCCAAAAAAATGCAGGAAGATATGGAAAAAACACAAGAAGAATTGCAAGAAAAAGTATTTGAGGCATCTGCTGGAGGAAATGCAATATCTGTTGCGGTAACAGGAGCAAAAGTCATAAAAGAAATCAAAATAAAACCAGAAGTAGTTGACCCAGAAGATGTTGAAATGCTACAAGATTTAATCCTAACCTGTATCAACGAAGCCCTACGCAAAGTAGACGAAGCCCAAAACCAAAGTTTCGGCAAATACAACATTCCAGGATTAATGTAAACCGTAGGGGCGATTATCAATCGCCCGGTTACCTCAATCATAAAAGATTATATAAAAAATTACAATCACACAAAAATAAACCAGTTAACCGTAGGGGTCGATGCCCATATCGACCCTTTTTATAAACAAAAAAATCAGAAAAGGACAAAAAAATGGCCAATTATTCACCATCCATTGAAAAATTAATTGAAAATTTTGAAAAATTACCAAGCATTGGGCACAAAACCGCTCAACGTTTGGCATTTTATATGTTAGATATTAGCCAAGAAGAAGCTCAAGAATTTACAGATGCTATCTTAAATGCCAAGAAAAATCTGAAATTTTGTTCCAAATGTTTCAACATTTCCGATACAGACCCATGCAATATTTGTGCTGACGTAAAAAGAGACCAAAGCACAATTTGTGTGGTAGAGGATGTGCGTGATGTTTTTGCCATGGAACGAACCAATGAATTTAAAGGTGTGTATCATATTTTGCATGGTTCTATTTCGCCAATGAATGGAATTGGCCCAGATGATATCAAAATTAAAGAACTTCTTTCGCGCTTAATGAATGGAGATGTGAAAGAACTTATTTTAGCGACAAATCCACGTGTGGAAGGAGAGGCTACTTCGATGTATATTTCAAAATTGGTCAAGCCAATGGGAATTAAAGTGACGAGGATTGCAAGAGGAATTCCGGTTGGTGGAGATTTGGAGTATACGGATGAGATTACGCTTATGAAGGCTTTGGAGGGGAGAAGTGAGATGTAAAAAATTCCAGTTTTAAACTGGAATTTATTTATCTTTCTAGGAAATCTGTGTTTGTTAAATTTCTTTCTTTCTTTCTAATAACACCCTACAAATATCCCCTGTCGAATCCGGTTTTGCCAAAGCAATCGCATTCTCTTTCATTAGAGGTAACTTTTTCTGATCACGATATAATTCTTTCAAAGCCCTTGCAATATTGTCATTTTTCTTAATCCAAACAGCAACTCCCTTTTCCACTAAAAATTGAGCATTTTCCTCCTCCTGACCTGGAATTGGATTAATAATAATCATTGGCAAATGAGCTGTCAAACTTTCTGTTGAAGTAAGACCACCGGGCTTTGTAATAACAAAGGAGGAAATAGACATCAGTTCTGGTACTTTGTTGGTATATTCTAAAATTTTAATACGTTCATCAGAATCTGTATTTTTAACTAATTCCTCTAGTTTTGCTTTCATTTTAGGGTTTTTCCCAGAAATAGCCACTACTTGAAGTTTTGAAAATAGTCGAATCAAGGCTTTTAGTACCATGACAGTTGTTTTATTACCAAGGCCAAATTCTCCACCTGCGAAAAATAATACAGTTTGCTCATTTGGATTTAAATCAAATTCTTGGCAAATTTTTTCTCGATCAAACGTTTCTTTAAATGTTTCAGAAACAGGAATTCCTGAAACATAAATTTTTTCCTCAAGAACACCCAATTCTACCATATCACTTTTCATTTGATTGTTAGCAACAAAAAAATAATCACAATATTCATGGAAAACAAGCCATTGACCGTGAATATGAAAATCTGTCAAAATGGTAGCTAATTGGCAGTTAATCTTTCCTTTTTTCTTTAGCACACCACACATTTGGGTTCCAAAAGGGTGGGTGGAAATAATCAAATCAGGACCGAAAATCTTGAAGTAATTTATTTAGTTTGATGGAAAACAGTTTATTTGAAGTGGTGACAGCTTTAGAAGTTAGACCATCATTGGCTAAATGATAAGCAGTTTTCCAAGCGAGTGGTGCCTTTTTGGCAGCTTCGTTATAACTATCTGCTAATAATTTATTTAGATGTTTGTTTATGTATTCAATACAGTCGACTAATTTTACTTCTATGTCTGAATAATGAGATTTGATATAAGTTTCAATCGACCTTGCAGCAGATAAATGCCCACCACCATAAGAACCATAAAAAATTAAAATTTTTTTCATAAAAACTCCTTAGATGAATTTTTTATATTTATTGTTTATGATTATATCATGTAAAAAATAAAATTACAATATTTGGAATATTAAAATCATAGATGGAAATAATAGTAGAAATAATCTGTGGGAGGAAAGATAAAAAATGAATTGTGGAGTAAAAAATAAAATTTTCAGCATAGTCATTATATTGTTAGCAGCAATTGCAGTAGCCATTGGCTATTACGCCTTTCGAACTAACGAAAGTTATGCTACTTTACAAACCAATGATTACAATGAAGCCTTTGGAAATTTAGTAAATTATATGAACAGCGTAGAAAGCTTACTTGCTAAATCTATGATTTCCAAAAGTCCAGAACATAGTGCTGAAACTTTAACAGAAGTATGGAGAGATTCCAATTTAGCACTTGTTTATTTAACAGGAATCCCCATGAATACAGAAGAACTTTCACAAACAGCCAAGTTTTTAAATCAAGTAAGCGACTATTCTTATTCACTTTCTCGAAAAAATATCAAAAATGAGGAATTGTCAGACGAAGACTTTGAAAATTTGAAAGCCTTGCATCGATATAGTATGCAATTAGAAGAAACGCTCAACCAACTATCAGACGAACTATACGCAGGAACCATTCAGTGGGATGATTTAACCAAACAAAATTCCTTAGAATATGCACAAGCAGTCGATAATGTTTCAGTCTTTTCCAATATTGATTCCAATTTGAAACAATATGAGGGTCTAATTTATGATGGAGCCTACTCAGATCATATCAACAAAGCCGATAAGGTGGGGCTTATTGGTGATGATATTTCCGAACAAGAAGCCAATCAAAAAGTAAAAGACTTTTTCGGAGAAGACAAAATTGAAAGCATTGAATTCAATCAATTCCTACAAAATGCCGATATTCCAGCCTATGATTTTTCCGTAAAACTAAAAGGTCAAGAAAATAAAGCCAATATAGAAATTGCACAAAAAGGTGGTTGGGTTGTGGAAATACAGAATAATCGCCAAGTTTCAGAAGAAAAATTATCACAAGAGGAAGTCAATGAAATTGGCAAAAAGTTTTTAGCGGAAAAGGGTTTTGATAATATGAAAGAAACCTATTTTACAAAGCTAGAAAATATTGTGACCGTTAATTATGCATATGAATATGATGGAATTGTCGTATATCCAGATTTGATAAAAGTGAAGCTTGCTTTAGATAATGGCGAAGTTTTAGGAATTGAAACAGATGGCTATTTAAATTCCCATACAAGCAGAGAATTTAACGAAGTGCAAGTAACCATTGATGAAGCACGTGAAAACTTAAATCAAGATTTAGTCATTTTAGATGAAGGAATGGCAATTATTCCAACCGAATGGAAAACAGAAATTTTATGTTATGAGTTTAAAGGGAAAGTAGAAGATCGAGAATTTTTGGTATATATCAATTGTGAAACAGGGGAAGAAGAGGATATTTTAGTCATTTTAGATACGCCGGGAGGAACTTTGACAGTATAAAATTGTATAGTAAAAAATACGAATAATCTTAAAAATAAAATAATATACTAAATAAAACGATAAAAAAATATAATTTTGTTTAGTATGATGTACAAAAATATTGACAATTACAAAAAAATACAGTATAATGAAATAAAAAGGAGAAATTTATGATTGTTCGTGAGAGATATTTATCTAAAATCAGACCGTTTTATGACCAAGATTTGATAAAAGTCATCCTAGGCGTAAGACGATGTGGCAAATCTGTTTTGTTGTTGCAGATAATGGATGAATTAAAAGAAAAAGGGATACCAGAATCACAAATTATTTATATTAATTTTGAATATGAAGATTATGCTTATATCAAAAATGATTTAGATTTGCATGAATTTATTCAGAAAAAAATCATCAATGAGGAAAAATATTACTTATTTTTTGATGAAATTCAAAATGTTGAGCATTGGGAAAAAGCAGTCAATTCATTTAAGGCATCGAAAAATGTATCCATATTTATTACAGGTTCTAATAGTGATTTATTATCAGGAGAATTAGCAACTCATATAGCAGGAAGATATGTAAGTTTTAAAATATATCCATTCACATTTAAAGAAGTATGTGAGTTAAAACAGATAACCAATCGAAGTGATAGAGAAGAAGCATTTGAAGATTATATGATGTGGGGGGGCATGCCACAAAGATTTATGATGACAGACGAATTTCAAACAAGAACGTATTTGTCTGATATTTATGATTCTATTTTGGTAAAAGATATTATAACAAGATTTAATATAAAAGATTTGGATTTATTTAATCGAATTGTAGAATACATTGTTACAACACCATCTCAAAATTTTTCTGCCGAGAGTTTAT
The DNA here is from genome assembly GCA_948435735.1 of uncultured Clostridium sp. Classification (GTDB taxonomy): domain Bacteria; phylum Bacillota; class Clostridia; order TANB77; family CAG-508; genus Scatovivens. The sequence continues at coordinate 4,699 of CAOJGX010000003.1, read as the reverse complement.
CGAATTACTTTGCCAATAAAGAGAGCAGAGAAGTTTCAAAAGTGACGTTATACAACTATTTAGAATATATGTCAAAAGCTATGATGGTAAGTAAAGTAGACCGATATGATGTAAGAGGAAAAAGGATATTAAATGGCAAATATAAATATTATTTAACAGATTTAGGTTTTGGGCAAATCATGAATATTGGGAAAAGACCACAATTAGGAGCCTATTTAGAAAATATTGTTTATAATCAACTATTATCTTCTGGTTATGATGTAAAAGTAGGAAATTTAGAAAATGGGGAAATCGATTTTATAGCAACAAGATTTGGTGAGAAAATATATGTTCAAGTAGCTTATATTTTAGCTGATGATTCGGTTGTAGAAAGAGAATTTGGAGTATTTAAGAAAATTGAAGATAATTTTCCTAAATATGTTATAACAATGGATAAATTTGATTTTTCACAAGATGGAATTATTCATAAAAATGTAATAGATTGGTTATTAGAAGACTCTTATTAAAAGAAGAAACAGATATTGAATACAAATTTAAAAAACTGGAAAATCGTGGAAAGTGCATTTCCGCGATGTTTTTTTATTTTGTCACTAAAAATGTAATAAAAAAGATATATTTCTTAAAAAAAGCTCGCAAAAGCTTTTAATCCGTAAGAAAATTAATATGCCAAAGGTGCTATTTTTAAGGCTTTTACCAGAAATTGACTATTGACTTTCCTTCTAAAAAAATGTTTAATTAATTTAGAAAGATTTAATAAAACGAAAGAACTTTATAATTGTATATAAGTTTAGGAGGAAACATATGAAAAACGCAAAAATTAGAAAAGTATTATTTACATTAATAATAGTAGGTATACTATCTCTGGTGTTATCGATAAAAGGATATGCAGCAACGAAGATGTTGGATGAATTAGTTGTTATGAATAATTCTAATGTTACTAATGTTTTAGGAGCGGATGCAGGGATTTATCAAACAGCTTTGAATGCTTATATGGATACTACTAGAACAATGAACACTGAAATAGCACAAAAAAGAACTCACTATGGTAAAGGAGAAAATTTGAAAATAAGATTTTCTTTTTCAAAAGCAATTAGTTCTGTATCAGGTTTAAGGCTAGGTATAAAGTTTGGAGATCAATCAGAGAAAGTTGTTACTGCTGACCAAAATAATGTTGATGGAAGTTATTTGACATTTTCATATAATATAGATGCTAAAGATAATGGTGGTTTACAAATAACTTTTATTAATGGTAGTGTTACGGATGAGAATGGTAAATCGATTCAATTGGGTATATTAGGTCAAGAAAATACTTGGACGAATACAATTATTGCGAAAGGAAGCTGGGGGGACTATACAATTACACCTTTAAAGAGTTCTGGAGATCCTGCAGTGGGAGCAGACCTAGTAACTCATATGAAAATAGAAATGCCTGCAAATGACCCAGCCTATATATTAGATGGAACAACGATACGTCCAATAAAAGACAGTGATATAAAATGGTTAAGGAGAGATGAAAATGGAACGGCTCCAGAACTTGTTAAGAGCGGTCAAGGAGTAACTAGTATAAAGATAGGTGCTATAGAAGAAATATATATTCCAAATGCTTGTGATATAGCTGGAAATGTGAATACAATTACGAATGTACAAAGTGAGAAATGGTATGTATTGGAATGTAATGGAAATCTAGTGAGCGATAACTATTATTGTAATGCAGGAAAAATAATACAATTTTTAAGAATTAATGGTAGTAAGACTACTATAACTATAGGCGGTAATAGCAGAAATTTAACTGCAGGTGGTATAGTCGCTGATAAGGTACAACAATTTAGTTATACAATAGCAGATGGTGACAATGGACAAGTTACAACTGCTGATGGAGTTGCAAAGAATATAATTGCAGATACTATAAAACCAACAGCAAAATTTGTAAGTGTCTCTGTAGTGTCAGGAACTAGTTATATAAAACCAGTGGAAGGCAAGGAGGTAATTTGGGTAGGAAAAGGTGCACAATTAAAAATTGATTATGAATTTACAGATGCTAATATAAATGAAAATAGTGCTTCTACTTGTGTATACAATGAAGATCAGTTTTTCAAGATTAATAAAATAAAGGACAGTAATGATACGGAAGTTAATGATGTGACTAAGGTACCTAGCGGGAATGGTACTGTTCTCACATGTAGTTATAAAGTGAATGCGAATAAAGCAGGTTGGTGTAATGCTTTTGGACAGGCAGAAGATAAAGCAGGAAATCTAAGTGAAGTAAGTTGGTTAAAAGACTATAAATTGGTGCTATTTGATGACACCGCTCCTACTAGTATAGATATAACGTATACTGAACAATTCACAAAAGATGATACGATAAGCTTTGAAATAAAAGCAAATGATCCACAGATTACGGGCGATTATTATAAATGGATTAGTCAAGGTAATGTCGTGTTACAAACCACTGAAAATAAGTATAATGGTTCTGGAGCAAAGCCGATTGAAATTGGAGACGTTACTGTCACAAATGGTAAAATTATAGGTTCTTCAACTAGTGGCGATACATTAAATATTACTGTAATGCCAGATGGAGATGGATATGTAAGTGTTTATGTATTGAAAGGAACAGGCAATGAAGTAGAAGACAATGTTGGTAATAAGAGTGGGGTGCTAAGTAAATTAGCTAAAGTATATAGTGATAGAACACCGCCTGTCATCCATGATGTAACAGGAGTTCCAACCGATTGGGCAAATAATGCAACGTTATCAGTTATAGCAAGTGATGCAGGAGTTGGTGGAATCCAATATAGTTTTAACGGTGGAGCTTATCAAAATAGTAATCAATGTATAGTAACTTCGAATGGCACTGTTACAGTAAAAGTAAAAGACAGTCTTGGAAATGAAAGTGAAGCAAAAACAGTTAATATAACAAAAATAGATAGTAGTTATCCTACGATTACAGGAATCGATTATCATCAAGGTTGGACCAATCAAGATGTTGAAGTAAACATCAAAGCAACTGATGAACATTCAGGCGTAAAAGAATACAGTTTTGATGGTGGTACTACATGGCAAACTTCACCAAAGAAAATCTATAGTTCAACGAGTACCATTGCAGCAAATCAAATCAAAGTAAGAGATTTTATGGGAAAAGAGGCAACTTATGGATCAGCAGTTCAAATTCAAATCGATCGAACAGCTCCAACTATAGACAGTGTAGTTGTATCACCAGAAGAATTAACAAGAGATAATGTGATTATAACTGTCAATGCAGGAGATCAAGGTGGTTCAGGTTTGGCAGGTTATAGCTTTAATGGTGGAGCCTATTCGACAACCAATACATATACCGTTTCTAAAAATGGAGATGTTACCATAAAAGTAAAAGATAATGCTGGAAATGAAACAAGCATTGTAAAAACGATTGAAAATATTATTGAGCCAGCCATTTCATTTGATACAACATCAGAAGGAACTTGTATTCGTGAAGTAAAAACAATTGATAATGTAAATTATGTAGTAGTTCCAGAAGGAACAACCGCAGAAAACTTGTTAAAATATATTATTTCGCCATATGGTCTAACCATCAAAAAAGCAGATAACACAGACGTATCTGGCGACTCAATAGTAGCTACAAGTTATATTATAAATGCGAATATTCCATGTAGAGTTGTTGTAAAAGGTGATGTTACAGGTGATGGAGAAGTTGATTTAGGAGATATTTTACGCTTAAACGAATATCGATTAGACAGCAAAAAAGAATTAACAACTGCAGAATTTATAGCAGGAAATATGATTGATACAGATGATGAAATCAATATGAGTGACATTTTAGCTTTGAACGAATATCGATTAAATCGTTAAAAATAAAAAACGTCCATTAAGGGCGTTTTTTATCAAATTTATCAAAAAATGACGAAAATAGAAAATTTATGGATGAAAAAGTATTGACTTTGGAAAGATATATATATATAATGTTTGTAATATATAAATCGGAGGTAACAGATGAAAAAGAAATTAGGAATTATTTTAGTAACTGTGCTTGTTATGATGTTAAATATTGCTACGATTTCATTAGCAGAAAATGAACAAGTAACATTAAAAAGTTCTAAAAATAAAGTGAAAAGTGGAGATACTTTTGAAGTTACAATTTCCCAAGAGAGCGAAGGATTGACAGGATTTGAATCAACGCTAAATTATGATGAAGATGTATTTACCTTAACAGAAGAAAATGAATTAGGTTCAGGTTGGATTAATATGGGAAGCGGAAATAAGTTAGATGCATTGGCAAATACTCCTGTAAAATCAGGAACAATTTTTAAATTAAAATTTTCAGTAAAAGCAAATGTCGCTCCAACAACAAGTGAAATAAAATTGACAAACGTAAAATTATATAAATCATCAACAGAAAAAATAGATTTTGAGGATAAAAGTATTAGTATAGAAGTAAATTCAGTAACTTTATCAAAGATAGAAATAAAGGAAGAACCTACTAAAGTGACCTATAAAGAAGGAGAAAAATTTAATCCAAGTGGCATGGAAGTAATAGCAATATACAGTGATGATACAACCAAAAAGATAACCAATTATACGTATACGCCAAAGGATGAGTTAAAAACCGAAAATAAATTAATAACAATTTCATACACAGAAGACGGAGTAACCAAAACAGCAACGCAAGCGATTAAGGTTAACGCAGTATCAAACAATAACAATA
>CAOJGX010000002.1 GCA_948435735.1 uncultured Clostridium sp. | reverse complement strand
CTTTCAATATTTTATTTTCAATTTACTTGTGACATATCTATTTTAAACCTATATAGTTCGTTTTTATGTAAATTAAACCTTAATAATTTTCCAATTATACTCTAAATACCTTAAAAAACAATTCTAAAGGCTTTTTAATACAGAAAAAAGAGGGAATATCCCCCCCTCTCTTTCTGAAAAATGAATTAAGCACTCCAGCAAAAAGAATTTTTCTCCTTCATTTTTTCTTTCTTTTCGCTCTCCGCAGCCAATTTTAATTCATCATAAAATTGGCTTTTCTTTTTCACATAAGCGATAGACAGAGAAAATCTATATTGGTAATTCTTTTCCAAAATTTCCTCAATAGCCCAATTGCTAAGTCTCGAAAATTTCTTCAATCCTTCCCGCAGTCTTTCATCTGTCATGTTGCACCCTCCTTTTCTTTGAGAAAATTATTTCTCTAATCACGTTGTTTTCTGAGTTTCTTATTTCTATTCTATTATACCAAATTATGTCAAATCTGTCAACTATTCAAAAAACGCCTCAAACTCTTCACTTGAAATCTTTTCTTTTTCCAATAAAGCACTTGCTACCTTATCTAAAATATCCATATTTTCAGCCAAGATACGTTGTGCTGTCACATAGGCATTTTCAATTAAAATTTGAATTTGATTTCCTACTTCATCAATCACTTTTTCCCCAAAAATTTGAAGTTCATACGGATCATCTACTTTTAAAGAAATCGGACCTAATTGGTCGGCCATTCCATACACGGTTAACATATCTTTGGCAATCCCTGTTGCCACTTCAATATCATTGCTTGCCCCGGTTGAAATCTCGTTAAGTGCAATTTTTTCAGCAGCTCGACCGCCCATTAAGGCAACCATTTTCTCCAATAATTCGGTTTTTGAAACATAGTATTTATCTTCATTGGTTTTATACATCGTATAACCACCTGCTGCTCCTCTTGGAATAATCGAAACTTCTTTGACATCAGTTTGTGTTTCCAAAAACTTGCTAACTACCGCATGACCTGCTTCATGATACGCTGTCAATTTTTTATCTTTATCCGAAATCACACGATTTGCTTTCTCCAGACCAACCGTTACTTTTTTCACGGCATTTTCAACATCGTCATTTGTGATGGCATTATGATTTTCTCTGGTAGCAATAATCGCTGCTTCGTTTAAGATGTTAGCTAGTTCAGCCCCTGTAAAACCTGCTGTGTCTCCTGCGATGGAACGAAAATCGACATCGTCAGCAAATTTTTTGTTGGCACTGTGCAGTTTTAAAATGGCTTCTCTTCCATTTAAATCTGGTGCTGGAATGGTTACTTGGCGGTCAAATCTTCCCGGACGTAAAAGTGCTTTATCTAACATTTCTGGTCGATTGGTTGCTGCTAAAACAATGATGGTTTCATCGGTATCAAAACCGTCCATTTCGACTAATAATTGATTTAGGGTTTGATTATTCTCGGTTTCTGCTCCACTATTGCTACTTCTTCTTGCACCAATTGCGTCAATTTCGTCAATGAAAATAATTGCTGGTGCCATCTTTTTGGCTTTATCAAATAACTTTCTCACTCTGGACGCACCAAGTCCTGCAAACATTTCAATAAATTCAGAACCACTCATCGAGATAAATGGCACGCCTGCCTCTCCTGCAATTGCTTTGGCAATCAGGGTTTTACCTGTTCCCGGTTTTCCATATAATAAAATTCCTCTTGGAATTTTGGCTCCCATGTCTAAGTAAGCTTGTGGTTTTTTTAAGAAATCTACGATTTCAATTAATTCATTTTTTTCTTCGTCTAAACCAGCAATATCTTTAAAGCGTACGTCTGATTTTTTGTTGCTTTCCCCACCATAAACTCTTTCTTTGTCACCACCAAACCCTTGCATTTTAAATATCATAAGCATTAAGGCAACTAGTAAAATGGTTGGTAAGAGTGAAAATAGTGTGTCTGCAATTTTGAATAATTGGTTGGTACTTTCTTGGATTAATTCAATTTCTAAGCCATTTTCGTCTACTTTGGTTTGTACTAATTCAATAAAGGCTTGGGTACTTGGTACAATGACTCTTTTTTGTCTGTCTTTTTCATTTCCTTCGGTTCCTGCCTCTCCGTTCAGGGTTTTGTAGGTTACGGTTATGGTGGTACTTCCCGTTGTCATTTTTATTTTTTCGATTTCACCTTCATTGATATCTTTGATTAGTTCTGTATAAGCAACTTCTTTTTCTTCTTGATTTCTTTTTTGCATATATAAAATTCCCGCCACTGCTACTACAAAGATAATGATACTTACAAGGCCTAATAGAATTTTATTTTGTTTGTCTTCTTTATTATTTTTCATAGCTTCTCCTTTCTTTATATTTCAGAGCCATCTGGCTGAGTATCTACAGGGCTATCGTCTGGCTTCTTTTCTTCTTTGTCTTTTTCTTCGGGTTTTTTATTTTCTTTTTTCTCGTCTTCTGTTTGTTCTGGTGTTTTCGTTTCTTCGTGAATTTTCTTTTGTACTTCTATTATTTTTCCAACTTCAGCTTGTTGTTTTAATAAATCGGACTTCATCATTAAAATAGCGGCAACAACGTACACATATGAAATTAGCAAATATACTAATCTGAAATATTCTGTATAAAAACCGGTTAAATAATAGGCAACATTATAGAGCATACTTAAAATAATGGAAAGTGTTAGTGCATAAATAGAAATATTGAAAGCTGCTTTTATTGGCATATTAATTCGGCAAATTCTGGCTGCCAAAAAAGCAAAAATGCTGATAACAAGCCAATCCATAAATATAGAAATGATTTGAATGATATAGATACTAGTAATCATTAACAAAAATATCGTAATGGCAATCCCCAGCATACCAATTTCGTCAATTTCTTGGATAAGTTGTTCTTTATTAAGTGTGGAAAGACCACTTTGGTCAGCAAAATCGCTGTACTTGTAGGCAATTTCTTCGATACCTGATTTGTAAATCGCTTTGTCTTTTAGAAAAATGATGCCAACTGATTTAATTTGATTGCGATATTCTTGCATGGTTTCTTCTGTTAGATTTTCGTCTGTATCAGCAATCATATAAAAATCAAATTCTTGGTCATAGGCACTTATGTTTTGTGAAAAATGCAAGGTTTGATTTTCATAGGAAAAATCTGGCATTTCGTTTTGTAGGTAATGATATCCTTTATCAATCATTTGCATAACACTATAGGTTTCTACCATTCCTATCACCACTGTTAATAGTAGCACAATTAGAAAAAAATATTTAACTGCAACAGATGTTTTTTCTTCTAAAAACAAACTATAATTTTCTAGTTTTGCAACAGCAATTTTGATACGTGAAAAAAAACCTATTTTTTTATTTTCTTTCTCCATTATACATACTCCCTTCTAATCATACTACTGACTTGCATTGGAGGAATTTCTAAAATGACTTCGTCATCGATTGAAATGGCTTCACCATCGGTTATGTCGACCACTGCATGATACATTCCAATTCTTCCTATTATACTATATTTTTTATCTTTTATCAAAACTTTTAAGCGATTATCCTTAAAAAATTTTTTGATTTCAATTCCGACAGACAAGAAATTTTCTTTGAGAGAGAAAATATCTCTGTCTTTTCTCATGTTTAAACCGTCCATAAAACCAACTGGAAGAATGGCAATTTTAGTTTCTCTTTTCGTTTTATACATATTTCCATAACTAATATTATATCCTTTTGGAACGGTTTTTATTTCTTGAATACTGGATTTAAATTGACCGATTGGAATGAAACTGGCCTTGTGGACTAAAGTTCGGCCTTGCAACAATGAGCCAATTCTGACAGCATTTAAGTGCATCATTGGGTATTTTAAAAATGCGGTGGACTCGGAACAGTGTAGCATTCCTACGTCTTGGCCTTCTTTTTTTAGAAATTTTACAACTTCTAGAAAACGGTCAAATTGTTTGTTCGTAAAGTTGTCGGCCATTGGTCGTGCAAAATGGGTGTACATGCCACAGATTTTAAGTTTATCACACATTTTGAAAGCGTCTAAAATGTCTTTTAAATTGGTAGATAAAAAACCATAGCGACCAAATCCAGTGTCGATTTTGATGTGGGCTTTTATTTCATTTTCTTGGTTTTGGCCAATTTTTTCGATCAGTTCAATTTGTTCTTTTGTGCTAATCGTTAATGTAATTTTTTGTTGAATTAATTTTTCCAATTCACTTTCTTTTGAAATTGGTGTTAACATCAAAATTTCTTCTGTAATGCCAGCTTGTCTTAAAGTAGTAGCCTCTTCTAGATTGGCAACTGCTAAAAAATCAATTCCGTGCTTTACCAAGAATTTTGAATATTGAACCAAGCCCAAGCCCATTCCATTTCCTTTGACAACTGCGATGATTTTTTTGTTATTTCCGCCATCGTCTTTCCCAAAAGAATTGAGCCTTTTTTGAATGATTTTTAAATTATTTTTTAAGTCTTTACGACTGATAATTAGTTTTTTCATAGAACTCCTAGATTGATATTTTTTAACTATAACTTGTAAGTTATAGAACATCATTTAATTTTAAATCTTTTGTTCCTATATATACATCTCTATTTCCATCTACAGTATGACATTTTATCACTGTATAATTTTCATAGTGATATTCCATACTTCCACCATCTTCATACATTTCTACTTTTATTTTTCCTTTTTTTTCATCGTGATTGGCTTTTGCAATAATGTCTTCCACTGCTATCTTATTTTCGAATAATGCTTGTTTTAAAGAATAATCCTTACCATCAATTCTAATATTTACACTTCCATCATACACGTAAACATCATACTCATATTTATTGGTTTCATTTTTGTCTACTATTTTGTGTAGTTTAATATCTGATTGTGGTTGTTTATCATAAAAAAGTATCTCAAAATTTTCTGCTGATTTTAATTCAATTTTTGTTGCTTGAACTTGTGCTGGATAGCTTTCCATAATAGTACCATCATAAGTTATTTTTACATTACTTCCAACTGTATACATCACATCATTATATTCTCCTAATCCAATAGAAATTTTATCTGCCGAATTTCTTTCTTCTTCGCCCTCATTTGGCTCTACTATAATATAACTAGCATTAGCTTCAACCACTTTCCCATAAAAATATTGTTCTTCATTAATTTGTTCATTATCTCTATTATCCGTTACAGTGATTGTTCCTACTCTACTACCATCTACATAGTTTGTAATAATTACTGCAATTATAAGGAACAGTAAAAAGATTCCTATACCAATACCTATTTTCTTTTTCATACAATACATCTCCTCACAATATAGTTTAATTTCAACGATAACTTTACTATTTATCTGTATTACTATAACGAGAAAAACCATCAAGAAATTTTTATTCTCCTATTTTGCTAGTTAGAATTACTATAAATCTTCTACATTTGAACTATTAAGAAATCCTTAATCGTTCAAATTTTGTTGTAATTTCTCTTTTATCTTCTATATAAATTGTAAAATCTAGTTTACCATTTAGCAATAAAATTTAACATTACCTGTATGAATTACTTTCCATTTTTCAACAATCTGAAAATAATGCAAAGAAATATCTTCACAAATAATATTTAATTCTTTTTCAGGAATCTTACTTTTATTATGACAAACAATGCAACCTCCTGACTGAGTTAGCCAAACTTTTGTGCTATTTGCTGTTGGATTCCCCTTGGAAATATGAACATGAATTGGTTCATCATTTTCATTTGTCCAAAAATAGATTTTATATCCGTTTTAATTCAAAAATACTAGGCAATTTCTAGTCCTCCTAAACGTGCATATTTAAAAAAGAAAGAAGATCCATTTTTAACAATTTCAAAAAATGTTTTCTTTTCCTCATCTGAATAATTTCCATCTTCCAAAACAACCTTATAACTTGGAAGTTCAATTACATAAGTATCAAAACCATATTCCATCGGTCTTTCAAAAGTAACACGAATATATTCTTCACCCGTTTCTTTTTTTCCAATATTAGAAAATACCCCCAATGTACCATCTGGATATTTAGCAAATTCATAAGTCATTTTATTCAATCACTCTCCTATTCTTTAACTGTAATCTCTTATTTTACAGAACTTTATCTTTCATTTATTATAATATATACTTTATGTTTAAAAAATCTATTGACATCCTATAGTTAGTCTATTTATCTGTATCACTATAACAAAAAATATATAATTTTTATTTTTTCAATTTTTTATATTTTTGCTAATTTAAATTACTATAAATCTTCTACATTTGAACTATTAAGAAATCCTTAATCGTTCAAATTTTGTTCTAATTTCTTTTTTTATCTTCTATCTAAATTGCAATTTTCTATAATAAGTTTATTGCACAAGCAACAACTACACCAATCAGAATTATTATCCTTCCAATTGTTTTATTATGTTCTTTAAACCATTTTTTTATTTTTTCCATAATACATTAGTCCTTTCTATAAATCGCAATTTATCCATTACATTAACTTCAACAAATGACCTACAACACCAATCATACTTCCTAAAATAATAGACATTATTGTCATGGCTACTGGACTTTTTTTATCTTCTTTAGCCACTAAAATAATCACTGGAATCGCCATAAGAATAGCAACAACGCCTCCTCTTAACCACCATAACTTGCCAAACCAATTGATTCCAAAAATAACAAAAGGAACTATTAAATAATATACAAATGCTGATATGCAAGAGTATTTATCAACTTTCATTTTTATCATTGGTAATACATCTATTACTCCTGCAACTATTCCAATCAATAATATTAATAAGAAATTCACTTATTCCACCTCCTCATATATGTTTTATTACATGATTTACACGTAACTTTCATTTCATAACTAGCCACTTTTTTATCTAATATTGTAATTAAAGGCTCATTATCTTTGGGACAGCAAAATCTATTTTTTATGATTACTAATTCATCCCTACAATTTTCACCTACTTTACTATCTTCAAAATCTAATACTGCACTACCTTGACTTCCACAATTGCATTCATATTTTAATTCCAACCTATCATAAGTCGAATAACATAAATAACCAATATTTTCATTACATTTATCGCAATACATCCATCCACCATAATTCGTAGCTAATCTTGTGTTTACTAATTCTTTACTTTTTAACACTCTTGCCATAACATGATCTCCTCTTAAAATTATAATTTATTACTTACTTTTTTTCTTCACTTTTCAAAAAAATCCCTGGATTTGGTTTCATCTCTTGAACAGCTTCTCTTGTCAAAATCAGTAAAAAATAATCCGTTTCTTTCATACGTTCATCCATGCATACGCAATAAACGGACTCGCATAAATAGCAACATAAATAAAACTAATCCACGGCTGATAATCCACATAAAACTCCTTTGTCGATAACGACCACGGATGTTTTATCATCACCCAACCAAATAAATCAAATATTATAGTGATAGTTCCCCATAAAATAGACGTTATCACAACCTTTTGAAAAGTTACTGTATCAAGTATACTAAAATAAGCATAGGAAAACAGTGGAAATATGATGATATTATAAAGTGGATGCCACGGTTTTGTTTTTTCGTAGGCTTCTCCCATTCCTTTGCTTTCTTTCATTGATTTCATATGTAACACATATATATTAAAAACAGTATGCAACATGCCAATCAGTGTAACGATAAAATAAGCAAGCCAATAGCATACCATTGAAATTGCAAAATTGTGCATCTTTCACCCCTTTATTTTTTTCTGTCTTTCAAAAATTCCTCTAATTCTTTTTCATCCGCAAAAATTTTGTCAAAAATCAAATATAACGAATCTGTCACATCATATTCTCCAATCGCATAACATTTTTTGCCCAAGCCATAAGCAACACCTGCCTCAATATGAGCAGATTTGCCTGCTGGCAAGACTAATAAAAGATTTTTAGAGTTCTTCTCGGCTTCCATATCATACTTAAAAATTGTTTGTACAGCAGCACTCTTTCTCGTCTTTCATCCTTTACTCTGTTCCTTCTTTATTATCCAATTCTCTTTTTATAAAATCATTTAATTGGGGAATATCTTTTAGTGCTGTATTAAATATAATGTCTAAATCCATATCTCCATAATGATGGGCAAATCTTTCTCTCATACGAATAATACTTCTCCAAGGCACCTCATTTTCTGTTTCATTTATAAAATTTTTATACTGCCTATCTAACTCTTTTGTTAATTCACCTATTTGAAAAATTTTCATTGCTATTGAATCTCTAAAAATATTGTTTTTCTTAAATGTATCTACTTGCGTTCCAAAAAATTTGAAATTTTCCTCTATTTCCATACAATATTTTTGAATATGCAATAAAATAGTTGTTTTTTTATCAAAATTAGTCATATAATATTCTCCTATCCTTTTTTACCTGCTCATAAAATAATTTTTTTGCAAGTTTTCCATATTTATTTTCTTCAATTGCATCATCTAAATAAGTTTCTTCGGTTATCACATCAACATTTTTATGCAATATTTCTTGCAATTCTGTTTCAAACTCTGCTAAATTTAATAATGTCACTATATCAGATTTTTCTTTTATAATCATGATATCTATATCCGAATCCACATTTGCTTCTTCTCTCGCATAAGAACCAAATAAATAGGCCTTTTTTACTTTATATTTTTCAAATATTGATTTTGTAATCGACTTTATTTCTTCAAATGTATAAATTTTATCTTCCATATATTTGGCTCTCCTTAATCACTAAATCAATTTTTTTCAATTCATGATTTCTTCCTCAATCTTATCTTCACTTTCTCTCATTGCTAAAATCGTTTTTTCAAACAATTCATTTAATTCCCAACCTAAATTCTCTGCTCCTTGTTTAATTGTATCTCTTGAGCAACCTGCTGCAAACTTCTTGTCTTTAAATTTTCTCTAGCAAAATAACGCATAACTTGCTCCACTGTAAATGCATGTCTTACATGAAATTCTTCTTTATTATATTTTTTTAGTAAATTAATTGCTTTTTCTCGTTCCATAAAATCTCCTATTTCCTCATCAAAATCTTCTTTTTCCAAGTCCTCAAAGTTCGAAACATCTTCTCTGCCAACTTATACATCTTATAAACCACTGGCTTATAAGGCATATATACTTCTCCAATAAATTCCGTAAACTCCGCACCAAAGCCTTTTTTAAAACGATACAAACCATACTGCGGATGACTTTCATCCACAACTCCTGAAACACCTCGAAAATCATACACATCATGGCCATTTTGAATCGCTTCTTTAATCATGGTCCATTGAAGTAAATAATTGGGCATCAAATTTCGATGTGAATTACTACTCGCCCCATACAAATACCATGTTTTTTTTCCATAGAAAATCGGAATAATACCCGCAATCGGCTTGTCCTCATGATACGCCATCAACAGTTTCATATGTTCTGGTGCCAAACAATCATACATTTTTTCAAAATAATCCAAAGAACGAATAATAAAATCATCTCGCTTTCCCGTTTCCACCATAATTTTATGAAAATCCTTCAAATCCTCTCTGGCTCCTTCTTTGATAACAACCCCTTTTTTATTTGCCAAACGAATGTTATATCTTGTTTTTGAATGAAACCCCGCAAAAACCTCATCTTCTGTCTTGCCTTTTATATCCAATTGAAAAACGAATCGAGGCTGAATTTCATCTTTAAAATCCTTGCTATCATCTTTAATTTTATAACCAATTTCTTCCACAATTTCGCGAAATTTTTCATCTGATTTTAAAATATCTGGTTCCATACGAAGCACAAATGCCTTATATTTCTTAGCAAGTTCATTTACACCATCTGTCAAATCTTGCAATACTTTTTTATTATAAATATCGCAAACTGGGCCACGTGGAGAATACATTAAATTCCCGAAAATCGGTATTTTACGAATCCAAACACACAAACTGCCTTTTACCTTGCCATTTTCATCTTCTGATAATATCACTTCTTTGATCCAGCTTGTTTTCACTTCTCCCCATTCTAAAGATTGCTGAAAATTGCATCGCGGATGATTTTCTAAAAATTCTTTATAATTTTGTTTGTCATTTTCTGTTAATAACCTCATTCGTATTTTCCTTTCTGTAGGGGCGATTATTAATCGCCCGTGTTATTATTTATTTTTGATTATTCATAATTATTATTGCATTATTGCGTATTTCATTATTACATATTTTCATTATTAAGATGTCCCAATTAGGTAGCGGGCGATTGATAATCGCCCCTACGGTTTATGTTTTTTGTATCACAGTTCCCTCTTTGGTATCTTTTACCAAATAGCCTTGATTTATTAATAAATCTCGAATTCTGTCTGATTCTGCCCAATTTTTATTTTGACGTGCCTCATCTCTTTGCTTTACCAACGCCAAAATCTCCTCTGATAATTTCTCCTCTTCTTTTTGATAATTCATCAAATCAAACCCTAAAACCATATCAAATTTCAGTAATAAATCCCTTAATTGCTGCGATTTTTTTGGATATTTCACAACTTCCCAAACCACACTCATAGCAACCGGCATGTTTAAATCATCATTGATTGCCTTCAAAAACTTCTCTTCCCATTCACAAATTACACTTTCTTCTATTTCTTCGGTTCCTTCCGCCTGTTTTAAATAACCCTCACGAAGTCTATTTAGTGCAATTTTCGCAGCCTCCATTGCTTCCCAAGTAAAATTAATTTTATTTCGATAATTCGAAGTAAAATTGAACATTCGATAAACGAATGGCTCATACCCTTTGTCAGCCAAATCTTGTAAGGTATATAAATTATTCAAACTTTTGGACATTTTTCCACCGTCAATTGTCAAAAAGTCAACATGCATCCAAACATTCGCTGGAATTTTCCCGCAAAAACCTTTGCTTTGTGCAATTTCATTCTCATGATGAATCGGAATATGGTCAATCCCGCCAGTATGAATATCAAAATGGTCGCCCAAATATTGATAACTCATAGCAGAACATTCCAAATGCCAACCTGGATAGCATTTTCCCCAGAAAGTATCCCATTTCATCAAATGATTTTCTGGTGCTTTAATCCAAACAGCAAAATCAGAAATATTTTTCTTCTCACTGTCAAATTCAACACGAGCACCAGCCTTTTGCTCTTCAATGTTGCGATTAGAAAGTACACCATATTTATTTAACTTAGCTGTATCAAAATAAATCGTGTTTTCGGTTTCGTAAGTGTAACCATTTTCGATGATTTTTTGTACATAAGCTTCCATGCAATCAATATGTTCAGTTGCTCTAGCAATGATTTCTGGTTTGTCAATTTGTAAGCTGTCGATATCTGCCAAAAATGCTTTCATATAAAATTCAGCAATTTCAAATGGGTCTTTTTGCTCAATTCTGGCAGCTTTTAACATTTTGTCTTCGCCTTCATCCGCATCAGAAACCAAATGGCCAACATCAGTTATGTTCATGACATGTTTTAAGGTATAGCCATTATATTTCAACGTACGTCTTAGCGTATCCATAAATAGATACGCTCTTAGATTTCCAATGTGTGCATAATTATAAACAGTTGGCCCACAAGAATAGATTTTTACTTGCTTGCCATCAATTGGCTTAAATTCCTCTATTTTTCTGTTTAATGTATTATATAAATATAGGTTCAAATTGATCATTCTCCTTTTTTATTGGGTTTGCTCAGTTGCTGCTGGGGGTGTCTCAGGCGGTGGAGTGGTTTCTTCTGGTTGCGTTGATTCTGCTGGCGGTACTTCTGGTGTCGGCGTGGTTTCCGTTGGTGGAGTTTCTGGTGACGTGGTTGGTGGAGTTGGGTTCGTTTCTGCTGGTGGAGTTGTATTTGGTGTAGTTGGTTCTGCTGGCGGTGTTGGTGTTTCTACTATTGGTGTTGCTGGAACTGGTACTTCAAGTGGTGAAGCTGTGTGTGGGCATACGGCCGTTGGTGCTGCACCAGAAGTTGACGCACTTGCCTGCCATTCTTTTGCATCTCTCTCTTTTGGTGGAGTTGTATTATAAAAACGATATTCGCCAAATGGGCATCCTTCACAACATAATAAATTTGTTTGTGTACATACCATTGCCATACTATGCCCTGTACATGCTTCTGGAATGCTATCTTCCGTAAACACTTCGGTATAAGTTGAGGAACATCCAGTGGATGCTTTTAAGCCTGTTGCCTTACATACTGTTGCTTCTTTAATTCCTTCTGGTCTTACAAACTCCGCATTTGGCAAATCCTTATGAATTTTATTCATGACTTCAGACCAAATTCTTCCCGCAGGATTTCCATTTCCATATTTAACCGTTGCATTAGTTTCATAACCATACCAGCAAGCGGCTGTGTAATATGGTGTAAATCCACAAAGCCATCGATCATAATCGTCATTGGTGGTACCTGTTTTAGCTGCCACTTCCATTCCTTTGATAGCACAATAGGTTGCTGTTCCTCCGCTTCCTACAACGGTTTCTGTTAAGATATTTTTCTCAATATAGGCATTTTGTGGTGTCATAACCTTATTAACAGTTTGCTTTGGCTCAATGACAACATTTTCATCTTTATCTGTGACATATTTATAAAAAGTTGGCTGAATATACGTTCCATCATTAGCAATAGCAGCATAAGCACCAGCCATTTCTGTAATGGATACACCATTTTTTAAACCACCTAACGCAAGCGATAGTTGCTCTTCTCCTGTCATAGGAAGACCGACACTTTTGCAAAAGTCAATCGAGGTTTCTACTCCAATATCCGCTAAAGCTTTAACGTGTGGAACATTGGATGATATTTTTATCGCATCGCGCATGGTCATAGCACCTCTAAAACCATCGTATTGATTTTTAGGGGAATATTTATCTGGTGTATTAAACACTGTTTTGGCATCTACATATACCGTAGAAGCTGTAATCGTTCCGGATTCTAAACCTGGTGCAATAACAGAAATTGGTTTCATCGAAGAACCTGTTGATTTACGCAATTTCGTTGGCAAGTTAAAATACCCTATTTTGGTGGAAGTAACTCTTTCTCCTTTTTCTCCGACAGCTGATGTAGCCGCAACTACACTTCCTGTTTTGTGGTCCATAATCACCATGGTTGGAATGGAAGTTTGTTTTAATTTTGTTCCATCTTTCTTCTTGGTTGTAGTGGTTGTATAATATTTATCTTGTTTGATGACTTCTTCTAAGGTTCCTTGAATGGCTGTATCTTGTGTTGTATAAATTTTTAGACCACCACTATATAAATATGTTTCAGCCATGGATTGGCTCATATTTTTTTCTTCGATTAATTGCTCTAAAATTTGATCTAACGCAGCTTCAACAGCATACGATACTTCAATGGTTGGAGAAGTATCACCTTGTTGGAAATTCAATCCTTGGTCTACTTCGCTATTGGCTGCATCTTTTTGTTCTTGTGTAATACAACCACGTTCTTGCATTTTAGCAAGTACCGTTTTGGTTCTTTTTTTAATATTTTCTCGTTTCTTTTCTTTTTTGGCATCATCCTCTTCAGCAAATGGGTTATACGCATTTGGTGAATGATTGATTCCCGCCATAAAAGCACATTCTGCAACACTTAAATCAGCTGGCTTTTTATTAAAATAATACGTTGCCCCTAATTCTACACCATTGATGTCATTTCCACCGATGAAAATCAAATTCAAATACAATTCTAAAATTTGATCTTTAGATAAATATTGCTCAACTTGTATGGCTTTTGACATTTCTTTTACTTTTCTGACAACACCTGCTAATGCACTATCCTCTTTATCATTGGTTATATTTTTAACAAGCTGCTGGGTGATGGTACTACCTCCAAAAGATGATCGGCCTGCATGGGTGATGTATGTAAAAGTCGCTGCAGCAGTTCTTTTGACGTCAACGCCTCTGTGTTCGTAAAATCTTTCATCTTCGATGGCAACATAGGCCTTTGGTAAAAGTTCCCCCATCTCTGACAAGGAAATACATTTTCTTTTGGTTCCACCGCTTAGCGTTGCAATTAGGGTTCCATCTTTGTCATAAACAGTTGAGTTTTCATAGGGAATAACTAATTCCTCTTTGCTGATGGTTAATTCATCACCAAACATGCCAAAAAATACACCAACCACAATTCCACTTCCAATAATTAAGGCTAATAGCAAGACAACAATTAGAATTTTAATGACTTTTCCTGCTTTCGATTTTTGCTTTTTCTCTTTCTTTTTTCCTGCATTTTTGTTCGATTGATTGCTTTTTTTATTGACTTCTGAAGCATTATATCTTTTGGTTTCATCTTTTTTATTTCCAGTACTCATTTTATCCCCCCGTTTTCAATTTTTTACATTATATTACATTTATCGAAAAATAGAAAGTATAAAAAACAAATTTATACAAACTTTTCGCCAACTTGCACTTTATTTCCTCTTAAAAACTCACTTATACTCATTTTTTTGGCATTTTCCCCTTGAATTTCTAAAATCGTGATAGCTCCATCTTTCGTTTTAATTTGTAATCCTTTTTTGGCATCTGACAAAATAACGGTACCTGGCTCTACAGGAGAGCTTGTTTCTTCTTGTACAATCGCTACTTTCCAAAATTTAATTTTCTTTTGGTCTAATATAGAATATGCACCCAAAAATGGATTTAGTCCTCGAATTAAGTTTTTTATTTCTAAACTTCCTTGCTTTTCCCAATCAATTTTTGCCATATCTTTTGTAATCATTGGAGCAATCGTATCATTTTCACTTTGCTTGATAAAAGCAGCTGAGCCATTTTCTATTTGCTGAATTGCTTTTACTAATAATTCACTACTTATTTTCGATAATCGATTCCATAATTCTCCTGTTGTTTCATTTTCCTCAATTTCTACCTCTTCTTGCAAAATAATATCACCTGCATCCATTTTCTCATTCATTTTCATAATGGTAGTTCCTGTCATTTTATCTCCGTTAAGAATAGCCCATTGAATTGGTGCAGAGCCTCTATATTTAGGTAGAAGTGAAGGATGTACATTGAGACAGCCATATTTTGGAATTTGTAAAATAGATTTTGGTAAAAATTTTCCATAGGAAACCACAACAATCATATCTGGCTGTAACGCAAAAATTTCCTCTTTGATTTCCTTTAATTTTTCAGGCTGAAAGAATAACAACTCTTTCTCTAAAGCAAATTCTTTGACTGGACATGCTATCCTCTTCATTCCTCTACCTTTAGGACGATCTGGTGGCGTTACTACGCCACAGATCTCATACTGCTGGTCATATAATTTTTGCAAGGATTCCTTGGCAAAATCGGGTGTTCCCATAAAAAGAATTTTCATGATTCCCCCCTTCTTCTTTCTTCTAATTCTTGGTCTGTAATAATTTCTAAAGTTCCTTCTTCGATTTTATCAATAAATACTTCACCATTTAAATGGTCTATTTCATGACTTAACGCTTGTGCTAATAAATCTTTCCCTTCAATTTTTACTTTTTTTCCATTGATATCTAAAGCTTCTACCACAATTGTTTTTGGTCTTTTTACTTTGGCATATTGGTTTGGAAAACTAAGACAACCTTCGTCTACAATTTGCTCTCCTTTTTCTTTTTTGATGACGGGATTGATTAAAATATATTGCGTGTTTTCTTCATACAAATCAATCACAATAATTCTTTTTAAAATTCCTACTTGTGGCCCAGCTAGTCCAACTCCTTCGTATTTGTGCATGGTGTCTAGCATGTCTTGTGCTAGTTGTTTGATTTTGTCATCAATTACTTCAATTTCTCTTGCACGTTTTTTTAAAATTTCATCATTACCATATCTTAAATTTCTAATTGCCATTTTATTTTCTTCCTTTCTTTATTTGGTGGGGCAAGTCAAAACCACGCCCCTACGTTAAATTATTGGGGTTGATATCTATGATAATAGAGGTATTTTTCATTTTGGTTATCTTATCGTTTTGTGTGCTGTATGTTAGGATATCCAATAATTGCGAATTTACCTTACCTTTTATCAACATTCTCCAGCGATATTTATTTTTGATTTTATCAATGGGTGCTGGAACTGGTTTGTAGAGTATCATGTTATCTGTTTGTACAGATTTCATCTTATTATATACTATTCCGTGCTGCTTCCTTAAGTTCATACAGATTTGGCCCTTGAAACTTGATTAATATTATATCGCAAAATGGTGGATATTTCAACATTTTTCTTAAAACGATTTCCGTTTTATAAAAAGCTTCATAGTTCTGACTTTGGCTATGTATAATCGCATAATTATCTGGATTATAAGTTTGAATAATGACTCGACCTGGTTCTTCACGCCCAGACCTTCCCGCTACTTGCACTAGCGTTTGGAAGGTTCTTTCTGGTGCTCTATAATCTTCTATATTTAATATACCATCTGCCGCAATGGCTCCAACCAACGTTACATTGGGAAAATGGTGACCTTTCACAACCATTTGCGTTCCAATCAAAATATCAATTTTTTCTTCTTTAAATTTATGCAAAATCTCTTCATGTGAATTTTTTTTCGTAACAGTATCAATATCCATTCGGATAGTTGAAGCATTGGGAAATAATTTTTGTACTTCTTCTTCTAATTTCTGGGTACCAGTTCCAAAATATTTGATTTTTGTACTTCCACATTCTTGACATGTACTAGGAGTGTTACTTTCAAATCCGCAATAATGGCATTTCAATTTTTGTTCAGCTTTATGATAAGTCAAACTAATGTTACAGTTTTTACATTTAAAAACATAGCCACAATCCCTACACATTAAAAAAGTGGAATATCCTCTACGATTTAAAAATAATATGGTCTGTTTTTGCTGGTCTAAATTTTTTTGTATCTCTTCTTGTAGCTTAAAACTTAACATCGATTTATTGCCACTTGCCAACTCTTGCCTTAAATCGACCACATGAATTGGAGGCAAACTTGCTTGATTGGCTCTTTTGGTTAAAGTATATAAATGGCATTTTTGAGTTTCCTTTGCTTCATAATACGTTTCCATATCTGGCGTTGCACTTCCTAAGACAAGCGGACACTGATGCTTTTCAGCAATATATTTTGCCAAATCTTTTGCGTTATAACGTGGTGTTGTATCGGATTTATAGGACATATCATGTTCTTCATCAATAATAATAATTCCCAACTTTTCCACTGGTGCAAAAATTGCAGAACGTGCCCCAATGACAATTTTGACTTGTCCTTTTTTGATTTTCTGCCACTCATCATAACGTTCCCCCAGCGACAATTTACTATGCAATATCGCAATATTTTCGCCAAAACGCGCCAAAAATCGGTCCACCATTTGCGGTGTCAATGATATTTCTGGTACTAATACAACAGCTGTTTTCCCCTTTTCTAGGACTTTTGCAATTAATTGCAAATAAATTTCTGTTTTACCGAGAACCAGTAATGCCGAAAATTAAATTTTTGGAATATTGATTTTCTTCGATATCTTCTGCAATTCCGTCAAAACAGTTTTTCTGTTCCTCTGTTAGCTTTCTTGGCATGTCTGATTTAGCCTTTTTGGTAGCAAATGGATTTCTTTCGATTGGCCTCTCCACAATTTCTAATAGGCCATTTTTTTCCATGGTTTTGATAATGGCTTGACTAACATCCATCAAAATTTCTAAATCTGGTCTATATATTCCGTCATTATTGAGCAAAAATTTGGCTACTCTTATCTGTTTTTCACTTTTTAATTTTCCTGTTTCAATCAAAAAATTGATTTCGTCTTCGTCTTTTTTCAAAAAGACAAAATTTCCTGTTTTTTCTTTGGCTCTATTTTTAAGATTTTTGCTGCCCGTTCCTGGTGGCAACATGAGTTTGATACAGTCGGAAAGATTGCAAAAATATTTTCTTGCCATGAGTTTTGCCAAAATAATATTTTCTTCAGTCAAACTTTCTTTTGTGTCAATCTGAGAAATTTCTCGATTAGCAAATTCCGATTTTTCTTTTAAATTGATTACAAAACCGTCCTCTAATTTCGCACCTTTTCCAAAAGGCACAACTACTCTGGCTCCAATTTTTAATTCATTTTCAAGCTGTTTCGGAACGATATAATCAAATATTCGATTAAGTGCTCTAGCATTCGAATTGATAATAATTTCTGCAAACATGTTCTTTTCCTTTTATTTTTTTCTATCTTATCATAAAAAAATGTTTTTTACAAGAGTTGACGACTCTCTATTTATTAAATATTCAGAAGCAGCTGTCACCGTTTTAGCAGTTAAAGATAGAGTATTCGTTCATACTCCTTTGGTGCTGTTCAAAAGTATTTTCCCAATTTTTTTACCTTACTAAATAATAAATATAGGAAAATAAGAGTAAAAACTCTAAATGTCATAAACACTTAGAGTTTTTACTTAAATTTATTTAGGAAATATTTGAGTTTACAAAGTTTTATAAAACTCACTTTCCCTAATGAGAAGAATCGTTTCTTTTTGAGAACCAACCATCTCTTCATCTTCCTGCCAAAACGAATCAATTCTCAATACTCTGCTTTCTGGTGAGTACGCATTTTTTGGAAAATGCTGTTTAATCTTAGTAACATTTTCTTCAAAAAAGATTACTTCTATAATCTTCTCATCCTGTATCCACTTTACTTGAAACAATATTCTTCTGTCTGTTGGACAAATAGCTACAATTTCCTTGAAAAACCGTTCTTCAAGATCCTCACCATCCTCAATAATGATTAGCCTAACATTAGTTTCCTTGTTGTTTAAAAGCGTCTTCCATTCCATGTTGCTTCCTCCTAACCAACTGGTGCTATTCTTAGTTCAAAATTTATCAATTACATTTGTATAATACTGCATTTACATAAAAATGTCAAATTTCTAACTTCAAAACATAACAAAAAAGTCATCCTACTAGACCCTTTTCTAATACAATAACTTCTCTAATGGAGGAGGTAATTTGTTCGTAGGACATCAAAACCTTGCTATTTTTGCTTTAAAGAAAATTATACTACTAGAACTACAACGCATTTACAAGGTATTTTTCTTAAATTTTTAGGTAATTTTGACTTAAAACCCTAATTATTTCTCGTATCATACGGAATTTAAGCCATATGCATTTTGTATGCACTTCAAATGCATTACACCTTTTTGAGTGATAGAGAAGGAGTTTTGGGAGTAATTACTTCTCGTAGAATAGAATAATATTGTGTTACATATATCTGGCTAATTGTTACTATTTTTTATCAAAGATTTTAAATTCGCATGTCTCTCAAATATTATTAATGTGCTTTTTCCTTTCAAATATCCCATAAATGACGGCACACTCATTTTCGGTGCTATACTTACATACATATGCACATGATCTGGGCATGCCTCTGCATTTATGATTTCTACTTCTTTTCTATCCTTATTAAAGAATTTTTTGTCGGTTTTGAAAAAATACCGAAACTTAAAGTTTTTTTATAATTTTTTGATTATTTATCAATACAATTCTCTAGTTCTTTAATTTTATCACGTAGCTGTGCTGCTTTCTCAAATTCCATGCTTTTTGCATATTTTAACATTTCATCTGTCAATTTTGAAATGATATCTTCAATCGTTTCGTCTTCCCTAATTTCATATTCGTTTTGAATATCTTCTACAATTGTTGCCTTAATGGTATCTCGAACAGACTTACGAATGGTTTGTGGCGTGATTCCATGTTCTTGATTATAGGCTTCTTGAATTTGACGACGACGATTGGTTTCTGTTATTGCTTTTTCCATTGAGTCTGTCAATTCATCCGCATACATGATGACTTTTCCTTCCGTATTTCTAGCAGCACGTCCAATGGTTTGAATTAAGGAACGCTCAGAGCGTAAAAAACCTTCTTTATCCGCATCTAAAATAGCAACTAAAGAAACTTCCGGAATGTCTAATCCTTCTCTTAATAAATTGATACCTACTAATATGTCAAATTCACCAATTCTTAAGTCTCGAATAATTTCCATTCTTTCTAGTGCTTTGGTGTCGGAGTGCATGTATCGAACACGCAAACCTGCTTTTTGTAAATAAGCAGTTAAGTCTTCTGCCATTTTTTTGGTCAAGGTGGTGACAAGTGTTCGATCTCCTTTTTCAAGTTGACCTTGGATTTGTTCGATTAAATCATCGATTTGATTTTCCGTTGGTTTGACTTCGATTTTAGGGTCTAATAGTCCTGTTGGACGAATGATTTGTTCGATTACATTTTCTTTGGCATGTTCTTTTTCATAGTCTGCAGGCGTTGCACTTACAAATACAACGGTATTGATTCTTTGTTCAAATTCTTCAAATTTTAAAGGTCGATTATCAAAGGCGGACGGAAGTCTAAATCCATAATTTACTAAGGCTTCTTTGCGGGCACGGTCACCATTATACATGGCTCGAACTTGTGGAATGGTTGCATGTGATTCATCAATAAATAATAGAAAATCGTTTGGAAAATAATCGAATAAGGTATATGGCGCACTACCAGCTTCTCTTCCGCTAATGTGTCTAGAATAGTTCTCGATGCCTTGACAAAATCCGGTTTCTTTTAACATTTCCATATCAAAATTGGTTCTTTCTTCGATTCTTTGGGCTTCGATTAGTTTTTTGTTTTCTGTGAAATATTGTACACGTTGTTCCATTTCGGTTTCAATGGATTGAAGGGCTCTGTCTAATTTATCGCGATTGGTGACATATTGCGAAGCTGGTGGCAATAGAATATGGTTTCTTGTACCGATTGATTTGCCTGTTAAAGGATTAATTTCATTTATTTTTTCGATTTCATCTCCCCAAAACTCAATACGAACTGCGGATTCACTTTGCGAAGAAGGATAAATTTCGAGCACATCGCCTTTGGCACGAAAGGTTCCTCGTTTAAAATCCATTTCATTTCTTGTATATTGCATGTTTACTAATTTTTTCATGATTTCGTTGCGTGATTTATCCATGCCTGGACGCAAGGATAACATCATTTCTTGATAATCTTCTGGGTCACCTAAACCATAAATACACGATACAGAAGCAACAATGATGACATCTCTTCCTTCAAATAAAGATAAAGTTGCAGAATGACGTAGTTTGTCGATTTCATCGTTGATGGAAGAGTCTTTTTCGATATACGTATCAGAGGAAGCAATGTAGGCTTCGGGTTGATAATAGTCGTAGTAACTTACAAAGTATTCGACTCTGTTTTCTGGGAAAAATTCTTTGAATTCGCTGTAAAGTTGGCCTGCCAAAGTTTTGTTGTGTGCTAAAACAAGGGTTGGCTTTTGGACTTTTTCGATGATATTGGCCATGGTGAAGGTTTTTCCGGAACCTGTAACCCCTAATAATGTTTGAAATTTTTTGCCTTCTTCAATTCCTTTGCTTAAATATTCAATTGCTTTTGGTTGATCACCAGTTGGTTTGTAGTCGGATACTAATTTGAACATATTTCCTCCATTTTATTAAATAATAGAATAGTCTATATCTTTTCATTTAATTCTAAATTTTTCTTTTCCTCTTCAACAGCTTTAATTAACTCTTCCTCAGTAGGTAAATGTAATTGATACTCGGAAGCAAATATACTCTTATTATCTTGTGGTAATGTATATTTAACAACCGTTCTATTTTGGTTGGTGCTTAATAATATACCTACTGTAGGATTTTCTTCTTCCGTTTTTATTTCTCTATCATAATAATTTACATACATTTGCATTTGGCCAATATCTTGATGCATAATTTTTCCTATCTTTAAATCTATTATTACAAAACATTTTACCAACCTATTATAAAAAACTAAATCAGGGTAAAAATGGTCTTCTTCCAAAGTTAATCTTACTTGATTTCCAACAAAACTAAATCCTTTTCCCAATTCTAATAAAAATTCTTTTAAATGCTCTAATATATTTTTTTCCAAATCTTTTTCTAAATAGGATGTATTTTCTTTTATATCTAAAAATTCAAGAACAAATGGATCTTTTACCAAATCCTTACCTGTCCTTAATACTTGTCCTTTTTCTGCTAATTCTAATACTTGTTCTTTATTTTGTGATAATGCCAATCTCTCATATAACAATGAATCTTTTTGTCTCTGTAGTTCTCTAACACTCCATTGGGATTGAATTGTTTCTTTTATATAAAAATTTCTTTTTGCTTCTTCATCGATTTTTATTATTTCTACATAATGAGACCAAGTTAAATTTCCGAGACAATGTTTCGGAATTTTGAAATACATTATAAAATTTCCTCATTTTTTCAAGATTATCAACCGAAAAACCTCTACCAAATTCGTTTGTTAGTTTTTTTGATAACTTCCCTAAAACAGCCTTTCCATAGCTAGCTCTTTCATCACCTTCTTGAATTTCCATTATAATTTTCCCAATATTCCAATACAAATTCAACATTTCTGTATTTACTGTACTATAAACCTTATTTCTACTACTACTTATTAATTCTTTTATTTCTTCAAAAATAGGACTTATCTCTTCATTATTCATTCTTAAATCATCAGACATTATATGCCACCTCAACTTAAACTTTAACCATTAGTTTATCACCTTCTTATAAAAAATACAAGCTATTTTCATAATTCTTTATTCATATCGCAACGCATCAATCGGATTCATTTTTGCGGCTTTATTGGCTGGATAATAACCGAAAAAGATTCCAATTGACATAGAAAATCCTAACGAGATACAAATTGCGGCAAGTGATGGTTTAGCAGGATAGCCTAATAATTTTGATGCTAATGTTCCTCCCCCAATTCCTAACATCACCCCAA
The DNA here is from genome assembly GCA_948435735.1 of uncultured Clostridium sp. Lineage (GTDB taxonomy): Bacteria > Bacillota > Clostridia > TANB77 > CAG-508 > Scatovivens. The sequence continues at coordinate 35,792 of CAOJGX010000002.1, read as the reverse complement.
AAATTCCACCAATTAAACAAATAATAATCGATTCCACAATAAATTGCATTCGAATCGAAGCATTTTTGGCTCCCAAAGCCTTTCTCGTACCAATTTCACGCGTTCTTTCTGTAATCGAAACAAGCATAATATTCATGACACCAATTCCACCAACTAATAAAGCAATTCCTGCAATAACCGATATTGCAATTGTTATGGTGGAAAGCATGGTGGTTAGCATTTCTGTCATACTTTCTAAGGTCATGGAAGTTACTTCATAGTTTCGATTATTTCTGTAATATGGCTCAAAAAACTTTTCTAGTTTAGCAGCCAGTTCGTTTCCGTCTACCCCAACTTTTGTAATAATTTGCAAATATGAATAGGAATTGCTGACTTCGCTAAAATTCATGGCTGTTCTTAATGGAATATAGACATTGGTTGAAACTTCTCCCCCCATCATCATCATGCCCGGATTTTCATATTCATAAACTCCGATAATTGTAAAATGGTCAGATTTTCCTCCTGCGTTTATCTCAATTTCTTTTCCTAAAGCTAGATTTGAATTTCCATCAAAGATTTTTTCAATTACTTTATCAGAAACTAAGGCAACTTTTTTTCGTTCCCCATAATCTTGTTCTGAAAACATACGGCCACCTAATAAATTTAATTTATTGGTGATATAATATCCAGCACTTGTTCCCGTCAAAGTCACACTAGCACTATGATTATCTAAAACAACCTCACCACTTCCACAAGATTGCTCAACATTAATCGCATAAATTTCATCTGAAAATTGGTCACACATTTCTTGCACCATTTCTTCGGTTATATAATCTTCTTCTTTCATTTCTAACGTTTGCTCATAACTGCCAAATCGAATTCCATCTGTTTTTGAGGAAGCTTCCTCTCCCTCCGTTTTCTGCTCTAACATAAGGTATACATCGTTGGCTCCCATGGATTGCATATTTTCAGATACGGATAAAGTAAGGGAATTCCCCACTGTAATAATGGCTATAACCGAACCAATACCGATGATAATTCCAAGCATCGTAAGCAATGCTCTCATCTTGTTAGAAAGCAAACTATTGATTGCCAAAATAATATTTTCCCAAATTAACATTTCTTCTTTTTGCCTCCCTTTGCTTCTTCGATAATTCTTCCATCTCGAATGGAGATAATACGGTCTGTTTCTGCTGCTAATTCATTGGAGTGTGTAATTAGGACAATGGTTTTATGTTTTTCTTTGTTTAATTTATGAAATAAATCCATAACTAATCTACCTGTTTTAGAATCCAAAGCTCCTGTTGGCTCATCTGCTAAAATAATGGCTGGATCATTTGCCATGGCTCTGGCGATGGCAACTCTTTGCTTTTGCCCACCTGATAATTCCTCTGGCAAATGTTTCACGCGGTCTCCCATTTCTACTAGTTCTAATAATTCTTTTGCTCTTTTGGTTCTTTCGTTTTTCGAAATTCCAGCATATAACATTGGTAGTTCCACATTTTTTAAAGCATTGGTTTTGGAAATTAAATTGTAAGTTTGAAAAACAAAACCAATTTTCTGATTTCGAATTTCTGACAATTCTGAATCTTCTGCTTCTCCCACATTAATTCCATCTAAGATATATTCTCCAGATGTTGGTCTATCTAAAATACCAAGTGTGTTCATTAAAGTAGACTTCCCAGAACCAGAGGGCCCTACAATTGAAACAAATTCACCTTCTTCTATTTCAAGTGAAATTCCATGCAAAATTTCTAATTCATTTGGTTCTCCAATATAAAATTTCTTTACAATATTTTTTAATTGTATTACTGTTCCCATAATAACTCCTTACATCCCTGCTCCTGGGCCCATATTCATAATCAATTCATCCACTGAATTTCCAGCTTCTACTTGTGGTAAAATAACTTTCATTCCTTCTTGTAACTGAGCCGATTTGATTTCAACATAATACGAACCTTCGATTCCTTTTTCGACTTGGATTTCTTCTTTTTCTTCTCCTGTTTCATTTTTTGCCACTTCAATATAGTGTGTACCATCTTCTCTTTCATAGACACAATCATAAGGAACAGACCACACTGCTTTTGCCATATTGGTTACAATACTTAATTTAGCATTCATTCCTAAACGTAATCGCTCACTTGGAGTCGTGATATCTATTTTAATCGTATAAGTAGCATTACTTCCTATTGCTGTTTGTGTCGTAGTTGCTGTTTCTAAGTTTGCCGTAGTTGCTGTTTGTGCAACATAGATTACTTTTCCTTGCAATTCTTTTTCTCTGGTTGCATCTGTTTTAATTAAAACATCCATTCCAACTGTAATATCTGGAATGTTATATTCATCAATTTCAGCTTGAATGATGAATTGATTGATTCCATTTATGGTCGCAATTGTTGAACCTGTATATAAATCACCTACTTTTACATGGACTGAACTGACAGTTCCTGCTGTTGTGGCTGTTACAATTCCTTTTTGCAATTGTTCTTCATATGTATTGACTTGTTCTTTTTGTGCAATGCTTGCAGAAGCAGCACTCAATTCTGCATTTTTTACATTATCTTGCATTGAGGCAATATTGCTGTCAATGGAAATAGCTGCTGTGTTATAGTTGGAAACAGCTGCTTCGTAGGCACCTTTTAGTTCATTTAAGCTGTTTTGTAATGGTGATAGAATCCCTTGTAATTCTGTTATTTTTGCCATTAAATTTGCTTTTTGGGCTTCGATTTGGGTAAGTTTTTGTTTTCTTTGTGTATATTCTGGTGAGGTTTCTGGTAAGGTATTTAATTCGGTTTGTATTTGAGTATAGGTTGCATTTAATGTGTCTAATTCCGTTTGTTTTGCTGCGATTTCAGCACTGGTTGTGCTGAATTGATTTTGTGCATTGACATAGGCTTGTTCTGCTGTTTGCATGGCTGTTCTTACACCTGCTAATTCTGTGTCTTTATTGGCAATGGCTTGATCTAGATTTCTTCTCGCTGCTTCAATGCTTAAATTGGCTTGCTGATTTGAGATATTGGCTGTTGATTTGGCGTCTGATAAATTATTTTTTACTTTGCTCATATCAAATGTACAGATTACATCACCAACAGCAACGGTATCGCCTTCTTTGACTGGAACCGTTGCAATTTCTAAACCAGTTAGCGTTGATACTACAGTTTGTGTATTTTCTGTGGTAATTTTTCCTGTGGCACTGATGCTTGTTGCAATATCGCGTTTTTCAATAGGTTCTATTTCAGGTTTATTGGATATTTCAGCTTCCTTGTTAGAACCCATCATTATTTTTACAAGAACAATGATTATAATGGCTATGATGATGATTTTCTTTTTCTTGTTTTTTAATTTTTTGATTGCTTTCATATTTTTCTCCTTTTTCTATCTTTTCTGTTTTAATAAGAAATTCCTCTTTGCTTCATTTCCTCAGACATTGGTGGCAAGGCAGGATTTTCCGTAAATTTTACAACCATAACGTCATCGATAATTTTAACTGAATTTTTGCCCGGAAAAATATCCATTTGCTTAAATTCGTCTGAAGTTATAATGGTGTAATATTCATAGTCTTTACAAAATTCGATTGGTATGCCACAAAATACGTTGATAAAGTTTTTCCAAGTTTTTTCTTGACCCCAATAGGTGGCGTGAAATATGGAAGAACGCATGCCATTTGTGACTGCTAAATTATATATATCAAGTGTTTTGGGGAAGTTTACGTCATCGATTACGCCTGCAAATAGTTTGTTCATGCCGGAACGATAGCCCGGATATTGTTCCATTCTATCAATTATTCGAGTGGCAACTGTTTTGGCTTGATGATAGGTCATATCAATCGTTTGATACGTCACAATAATCGATAAAAAGTACGTTAGCATAATGACTGAAACTACAAATACAATCCCCCAATTGATTAAAATTTCCAAAAGTGATTGTTCGGTTAATCTTTCAAACAAAGTCAGAATGAATGGAATGATTAAAATCATTTGTGTTGCAATTAAATAGTAAATTTCATTGCCTGGTGCAAGGAGGATGACTATATTTAAGGCAAGTGGCAATCCCAACATCAAAATCGTAGCAATGCTAAACCTTATCCACACTTCTTTGCTGTTATTTTTCGTTTTAAGCGCTTTTACAAAAAGTGCAAGATATATCACGACACCTAGTATAAAAATGATTAGAAATAGTTTCTCGCGCTTCCAAGCCCTATTTAAAATGATGCCATCAGCAAAAAAATACTTTAAAAATGCTACATAGGCATTTTGGATAGACGGCAAAAGAGAACCAAAAACGGTTGCAAACGATATTTGATTGGTTCCTTTATAGGTGGACATGGTTAATCCGTTTATGTATAGAAGAATTTTTGTGATGATAAAATATAAAATGGCTGCTAGGATAATCCAAATTGCTTTGGTGAAAAGGTCTTTGATTACCTCAAATATCGAATTTTCTTCAGAACATAATCTTTTGATGGATAGCATCACAATTAACCCAATTGTGATTCCCATATAACTTTGGTACGTAGCAAGCATGAGAATGAAAGAAATTATGCCAAGTGGTATACCTATTTTTTTGTTTGCTATTTTGTAAAAGCTATACACGGTAAAAATGGAGAAAAACATAGCAAACAGATAGGCATCTGCGGTGTAGGAATATAAGAGTGTCATGCATAAACTTGGGGATACAACTACACTTAAAATCGTGAATATTTGAAAGATTTTGCTTTTTATTTCAAATATATCGATTAATAGAAGGTTGATAAATCCCATGATTACAATCGATAGCAAAGTTGTGAGAAAAGGAAGGGCAATGTTGTTTCGAAGTGAGTCAAAGAAGTCAATTCCCCACCTTCCTAGGCTTGCTTCATAGCCTCCAGCTGTGTAGTGTACGCCATTTAATAGCCCATCTTGGCTTACGATTAGATTTGAAAGGAGTAGAAAATGGGTTATTATTCCTACTATTATTGTTATTAAAACTATTAATTTTCTTTGTTGATTAAAATACTGTTTGATTTTTTCTAAGATTTCTTCTGGTGTTTTGAGTTTGGTTTTGTTGGTTATCATTTTTTCCCCTTTTTTTCAAAATAATTTGTATTATATCATAAAATGTCGAAAAAAGAAATAGGCAAACATAAGTTTTTCTATTTCTTTTTTGTTTTTATTCGTCTTCTAAATATTCACTTGGAGCGACATTGGTATCATAATCAATTTCAATGTTGGTTACTTTTTCGGGTGCTTTTTCTGGTTGCTTGGGTTCGTTTTTTTGGTCTTCTTTTTCTTTGATTTTGATATCTATATTTTTGTCAATCACGCTATTGACTCTTTGCATTAAATCTGGCACATAATCAATTAACTTGTCAATGGCAGATGTATGCTCGATTGGCAATACTTTGATGGAATCCTGCATAACAACAATAAAGGCTACTGGACTGATGCTGACTGCTGCACCACTTCCACCACCAAAAGGTAAGCGATATTTGGCTTCTTCCTCTTTGTCTTTTTTCTTGTATTCATTGACTGTTTCACAGTGAAACTCGCTTCCACCTGCAGCAAATCCAAAACATACTTTTGAAATCGGTATAATTACCATATTATTGGTGGTTTCAATTGGTTCTCCAATAATGGTATTGACATCGACCATGTCTTTGATACTGTTCATTGCGGTTTTCATTAGACCTTCGATTGGATGGCTATCATTCATATTTTTCACGCTCGCTTTCTTAAAATCTTAACAGTAGTATGTGTCAAAAAATCATTTTTATACAAAAGATTCTAAATTTTAACGGGAACTTTTTTTATATGAATTTGATTGTCTTTTTTATTTGATTTACTTGCAGAACGGAAGGCTTTTATAAGATGATACGTTTTTATTGAAAGCTTGGAAGAAATCTGAAAACTTAGAATATTCGTATTATAAATTGGAGTAATTTTATAATGATATTGTTTCAAATTAATTTGCTTTCTATGTTTGGCAGACAAGATACTCAAAAAAGTCGAAATGGCAAATACTGAAAAAACGGTTAGTATCATGTCTTCACTGCCAATTTTGAGGTTGATATTTAATTGGTCTAATTTTAAGTGTAAGGATTTTAAAAAGTTTATGACAGAAAAATCTTTTAAAATTTTTAGGCTGTCTTTTTCAATCTTCAGTAGTTTGTATGGAAATTTAAAACATAAAAAATAGATTCCATCTTCTTTGAATTGAATACCAATTATTGGGATGATACCAAATAGATAAAAACTGAGTTTTATATTAAATTTAATGTTTAAGGAATTTTTTTGTTTTTCTAAATAAATGGTGTTGACTTTGAATTTTGATGTGAAAATCCCTATTATTAGAATAAAAAAAATACTAATCAATATTTTCATGTGTTTTCTCCTAAATATTGATAGTATTTTTTTCCAATTTTTGATTTTTATGCAGAAATATTTTATGCCTTGCTTCTTATGTTCTTGACTATTATGTTTAAAGATGTATAAACACTTTCAAAAATATAGTTCAAATTTACCTTTCTATCTATATTTGATTCAAGTTCTGCTTCAGGAGAAGAAATCCAATCTCTCATTTTTTCTAACTCTTGGATACTAATGAAAGCTATACTCGACTCCAATTCAAAAAAATGAATTTGTAAAACTTTACTTTCTTTTTGTAACAACGTAATCGGTATTCCTGTAGCAAACAAATTCCTAAATTTAGGAACCTTCCTTTCTATATAGATATCAAGATTTTTGGCAATATCAATTAAATTTTGAAATTTATCGGCCTCACATATTTTTGCTTCCTGAATTTCAAAAAGTAATATTTCCGCTTTGGTCAAGTGCGTTGGTTCTCCAAACACTTGGTTTACACATTCTTTTCCAAAAAACATTTCAAAAAATTTCCGTTCTTTGGGCGAAATGTATGTGTTTTTCAAATCTGCTAATTGTAATTCAGCTGTTGGATGCAGTTCTTTATACGCATCCAATATTCCTTCTTCTGGTTTCATGTCTCTTGCTTTCCTTTCCTAATAAATCAAATTATTGTTTTTTAGTTCTATTACTTACCATCATATTTTTTAATTATAATACTTTTTTACAGAAATGTCAAATTTTAAACTGAAAATTTTCACCAACTGACTAATTTATGATATATTTAAGCAATATCTGTAATTTTTTTACACGATTCTCCCTCCTGATACCCCTTCGCCATCAAACTTTTCTCCATCTCATTGGTTCTCCTCAGAATGGAAATAAATTAAGTAATTTGGTAGGCTATCAAAAGTCGTATTATCATTAATAAGCCGATTTTTAAGTCTCCTAAAACTATATTTAATAGACCTGTTAGTAGCACAAATGGTAATAATAATCTTATATTTTTGAATAACGTTCTCATCTGGATTTTTAAAACTATTATGAAACTAATATTGAATAAAAATAACAACAGCAAACTTACCAAATTTTCTACAAAGAAAATAGAAATCATATACAAAAGAAAAACAAGAAACTTTAATAAATTTTTCATATTTTACACACCTTCATAATTTCTTCTGTCATTTCTTTCATCGTCCATTCCTTTAAGGAAATATTTATTTTTTTCTGTTTTAGGTGTACTAGTATTTGTAGTATTTCTGGAATTTTAATGTCACTTTGTTCTAAAATTTGCAGCTTTTCAAAAATCTCTTCTTTGTGAAATATCGTTTTTATCTTTTTGTCTTCTAGGACTAGAATGCGGTCTGATAACATAATTTCATTCATATTATTGGTTACATAAATGATGGTATACCCTTCTTTTTTTAAGGCTCTTACAATTTCGTAAATCTTATCTTTTCCTTGGGAATCAATCATCGTAGTTGGCTCATCTAAAATCATGTATTGTGGCTTAACAGCTAGCATGTTTGCAATATTAAGCCTTTGCTTTTGCCCAAGTGATAATTCATAACTATCTTCGTTCCTATAGGCTTCCATCCCTACTTTTTGCAAAGCTTCACAAATTCTAGTTTCTCGCTTCGCGAGGTCTAAATTTTTCAAAGCAAATTCCATATCATCAAATACACGTGGAAAAAGAATTTGACTTTCTGGATTTTGAAAAACAATGCCTAATTTTTTTCTAATTTCTTTTGTCTGTTTTTTATCTTGCACATTCAGCCCATCTATTAAAATCTGACCTTTTGTTGGTTTAGCAAGACCTGCAATCAATCGCACAAGACTTGACTTCCCAGCCCCATTTTTGCCAATAATACTCAGCACTTCCCCTTCTTTTATTTCTAGATTAATATCCTCTAGCACACTTTTTCCAGATGCATATCGAAAACTTAAATTCTTAATTTGTATCATTTTTTTCTTCCTCTAATTCTTTCATTACAGTTCCATATACATAAAAACTGCCAATGATAAAAGTTACGTAATTCCTATATTTCTCTTTTACGAATCGTATGGCTTCTGCCATTTTTAATTGGTACAATTGGGTATTATCCGTTATCTTGCTTGCTACACGGTACAATTCCTCTTTGGGAACAAAACCACCTTCGTCATTTCCATCTGTAAAAATAAAAATCGCATCTTCTGCTAAAATTTGCTCTAAAATTTTAGGATAATCTTTTGTATTAAAAATAGAAACAATAAACACTTTTTTCTCTTTGGCAAAATACAACTCAATCGTATCTTTCAAATGCTCAATAGCAGGCTCATTATGAGCTCCATCAAAAATCATAAGAGGTTTTTGGGCAATTGTTTCAAATCTTCCTTTATGAACAACGGTTTTTATTGCTTCTTTGACAACTTTTTCCTCAAACAAATAGCCTTTCTCTTTCAAAACTTCTATGCACTCTAAACAAATCGCTGTATTTTGTGGTTGTTTTGGGCCCTTAAGTGGAGTCTCTATGGTTTTGTAATGTTGATAATCAAATCTTGTCAATTCTTTGTCATAAAATACTTGTGTAATATCTGCTATATCAATTTCATGCAACTGCGTGTGTGTTTCTTGGCACTTTTTCTCGATGACCGCATTTACTTCAGGTTCTTGCTTGATGAATATGGTATCCGAATTTGCTTTAATAATTCCAGCTTTCTGAAACGCAATTTCTGGCAAGGTTTTTCCTAGAATATTCATATGGTCATAGCCAATCGAAGTAAGGATTGAAATATTGGATGTTACAATATTGGTGCAGTCATATAAGCCACCTAAACCTGTTTCCATTATTACAAAATCGCAGTTATTTCTAGCAAAATATAAAATCGCCATAATAGTTTCTAATTCAAATAAAGTTACTTGTGTTTCATGTTTGTTATTATAGTCTTCTATTTTAGGATTTAATTCTAAAATCAAATTTTCCAATTCTTTCTCGGAAATATTTTGATGATTTATGTTGATTCGCTCTTGATAAGAAATCAAATGTGGTGACATAAATTTCCCAGTTTTATAGCCCGATTTTATCAAAATATTGGCTAATATTTCTGTCACACTTCCCTTTCCATTTGTGCCAGCAATATGAATGACATTTAATTCTTTCTGCGGTCTTCCATATTCTTTCATAAAATATTCCATAACCGCTAAAGATGGATTTTTGGTTCCTCCATAAAATTTTTTAAAATAGGCTTCAAGTTCCAATATTTAGTCCTCCAATAAATATTTTTGCACAAAAGGTCGTGTAAATTTTTCCAACCAAAAAATGACAATTACTTGTATCGGAAGCATGATAAGTTGTGTCGTAACTCTTGTTGCTATAATCACAAAATAGGCTTTTTGATATAAAATATGTAACCAAATTGAGGTAATAAAAATATTGACAATTCCTAAAACTAAGACACTACTTATGCTTAATTTTAAAATCCATTTCCCGTTATTTGAGTCATCACAGACATTGTCTTTTTGCGGATTTTTATACAAAAAAATTCCATAAATCAACCCAGAAATTGCATTGCTTATGGTAAATCCTAGAAAATACGTTCCGAATGGAAATAAGATTGCTCCAATAAAATCTCCTAAAGCAGCAATTAAAGTGCTATATTTGGGGCCTAGCCAAATAGCTGCCATCTAATTGGCACAAAGCTTGTACTAATCACCAAAAATTGGGTTTGAAGCGAAGCAAACCTAGAAAGCACAATTAAAAGTGCTAGCAAAAATGCTGCTAAAATCATTTTCTTTAAGTTTGACATAAAAAAAACTCCTTTCTTTATAGATTCATTCCACAAAGAAAGAAGTCTCCCTACTTCTTAACTTTTTTCTTAACATAGCGGAATGCGGAAATTAATACGCGATTTTTTTCACAAAAATCTTGCCTCAATAGCAACTTCCCGTCTACTTGAGTCTTAACGATTAAATTCCTACTCTATCTTTCAAATATTATAATTTTATAAATGTTTACGCCACTTCATTTATCTTAACATCTCTTACATGCTCAATTTTCTCCCATTTTGTGTTAGGTTTAATTAAACATTTAATGTTAATCAATATCCATGATCCCATAAATAAAGGATAACATAATAAGCCCCACGCCATGGATTTCATATCTCTTTTATCCAAAAACATGACAATTGCTGCTGTTCCAATTGGTAATAAAAAAGTTGCGATTAAATATCTTGCATAGTTCCAGATTAAATCAGCAAATTCCATCTCGCTACCAATATACATTAAAGTATTAACCCCCAATAATAAAAAGGTTAAAATCATCATTGGAATTCCAAACATATATAATAAGCCATCAAAATTCATCAATGTTTTGTTTTTCTTAACACCATTTGCTAAATCTTTTGTGTAATGCTTCATACATTGTAAATGACCAACTGTCCAACGAGAACGTTGTGACCAGCTTTGTGCAAATGCAACTGGTTGTTCATCATAACAAATGGCGTCTGTTGCCCAGCCTAGTTTTCTGCCTTTGGCAATATTCATCAGTGAAAATTCGATATCTTCTGTTAAGGTAATGGTGTTCCAACCGTTTGGTTTTACAACATCAAATTTTACCATAAAACCAGTTCCATTGATTAATGGGGATAACCCTAAATTATAGCGTGCTAGATGATAAAATTTGTTCATCATCCAATAGAAAATAGCATATCCTGATGCAATCCAAGAATCTTTTGGATTTTTTATATCACGATAACCTTGCACGACTTCTTCCCCTTGGCATAATTTTTTGTTCATGCTTTTTAAAAAGTTTTGATCAACAATATTGTCTGCATCAAATACGCAAAAGGCATCATAATCGGCATTTTCTTTGATTTTTTGTTGCAAAAACCAATTTAATGCAAAACCTTTTGTTTTGTGTGCTTCATCAAATCTTTTTAGGACAGTGGCACCTGCTTGGATGGCTACTTTGGCTGTATTATCAGTACAATTATCTGCTATGACATAAATATCATATAAATCTTTGGGATAATCTTGTTTTTTTAAGCTTTCTACCAAGTTCGCAATAACTGCTTCTTCATTATGAGCAGGTATAATTGCCATAAATTTATGATTTTTGTTAACGATCATTTTTTTATCTTTTAATTTTATTAATGCACAAAAACTTATTACGATTTGATATAACCAATAAACAGTTATAATCCAAATCAAAGCTTGTTGCAATAGATACAAATACTTCATTTTTTCTCCTTTATCTAACAAAAATTATATCCTACTTTTATTATAACAATCTTTTTATAAAATTTCAAGTATTTTTAACATTTTTTTACATTCTTATTTCGTTGTTCTTAAAATTATTATATGAAAAAAATTTAAAATTAGTATGAAATTTTTAAATTTTTTTCAAAAAAACTTTTTCAAATTTTACTCATACAAGTCCTTTTTACTCAAATTAATTCTTCCCTGCTCATCAATTCCAATTACTTTTACCGTAACTTCTTCACCAATTCTTAGTACATCTTCTACTTTATTCACTCTTTCTTTTGAAATTTTTGAAATATGAAGTAAACCTTCTTTTCCACCACCTAAATCAATAAAGGCACCAAATGTTGCAATTCTAGCAACTTTTCCAGTATAAATTCCATCTTTTTCAATTTCTCTGGTAATTTCCTCAATCATAATTTGAGCAGCTTCTGCCTCTTCATTGGAATTCGAATAAATGAAAATTCTTCCATCCTCTTCAATGTCAATTTTAACACCCGTTTCTTCAATGATTTTATTAATCACTTTTCCACCAGTACCAATCACATCTCTGATTTTTTCTGGGTCGATTACCATATTAATAATTCTTGGGGCATATTCAGAAAGTTTTTCACGTGGTTTTTCAATTTGTTTTAACATAATTTCATCTAAAATATAGGCACGTGCTTTTTTCGTTCTGGCAAATGCTTCTTCAATCACTTCGTAAGATAAACCGTCAACCTTGATATCTACTTGAATGGCTGTAATTCCATCTTTGGTTCCACCAACTTTGAAATCCATATCGCCAAAGAAATCTTCAATTCCTTGAATATCGGTAATAACGATATAATTTTCTGGATTTTCTTCATCTGTAATCAGACCTGTTGAAATTCCTGCCACTGGCTTTTTGATTGGAACACCCGCATCCATCAATGCCAAAGTCGAACCACAAATACTTCCTTGTGAAGTTGAGCCATTCGAACTCAAAATTTCAGATACAACACGAATCGTATACGGAAACTCCTCTTTACTTGGAATCACTGGCAACAACGCTCTTTCTGCTAAAGCACCATGACCAATTTCGCGGCGGCCCGGGCCACGAGAAGCTTTGGCTTCCCCAACACTGTAACCTGGGAAATTATAATGATGAATATATCGTTTAGATTCTTCTGTATCTAATCCGTCTAAAACTTGCTCTTCACTAGCTGTTCCTAAGGTAACAATTGACATCACTTGAGTTCTACCACGTGAAAATACTGCGCTACCATGGGTTCTTGGAAGTACACCTACTTCACAAGAAAGTGGTCGAATGTCGTAAATTCCTCTTCCATCAACTCTTTTTTGTTCTTCTAAAATTAATTGACGAACTGTCTTTTTCTCTAATTTATAAATCGCGTCTGCAATTGCTTTTTTGTCTTCTTCGGCCTTTTCTTCGCCAAATTTTTCTGTGTACCAGTTTTGAACATCAGCTGTAAATTGGTCAATTTTCGCATCTCTTTCTGATTTATCTGGTGTTTGAACATCGGCTTTCATGCGATTGCCAAATTCCTCGCGAATGATTTTATAGACTTCTTCATCAACTGTAAAATGGGTATACTCAAATTTTGGTTTTCCAATTTCGTTTTTCATTTTGGTAATAAATTCACATATTTTTTTGATTTCAACATGTGCTTTTTTGATGGCTTCTAGCATTGTTTCATCTGGTATTTCATCTGCTCCTGCTTCAATCATGGCAATCTTGGTCATGGTTCCTGCTACAGTTAAGGTTAATCGGCTGTTTTCTCTTTGTTTTTCGGTTGGATTAATGACAATTTCATTGTCAACATACCCAACTGCAACCGAACCTGTTGGGCCACCAAAAGGAATATCTGAAATAGAAAGTGCTACAGAAGAACCAATCATGGCACATATTTCTGGAGAACAATCTTGGTCAACCGATAATACTAAGCAACTTACGACAACATCATTTCGAAAATCCTTTGGAAATAATGGACGAATTGGTCTGTCAATCACTCTTGATGTTAAGATGGCCTTTTCAGTAGGTCGTCCTTCTCTTTTTTGAAAACTTCCTGGAATTTTTCCGACTGCATATAATCTTTCTTCATAATCTACAGAAAGTGGAAAGAAATCAATTCCTTCCTTTGGTTCTTTGGAAGCTGTTACATTCACTAATACCACAGTATCACCATAACGTACTGTAACACTTCCATTTGCTAAACCACAATATTTTCCTGTTTCGACTGTCAACTTTCTTCCTGCTAAATCCATACTATAAATTTTTTGTTCCATACATTTACCTCCTAAATTTTTGATTATTTATTGGAAAGGTAACCTCTGCAAAATTTAATCCATACAATAAACTTTGTACAAGCTACTGTTCCAAATAAATAATTTCTTTTATTTTACTATAGGATTCAAAAAAAAGCAAGTATAATTTACACAGAATAAAAAAGCTTGCCATTTTATGGTAAATGACAAGCTTTTTTGCATTATTGTTCTGTGATTCTCTCGGCATATTCCAAAAATAACATTTCTGTCAATGTTATTTTTCCATTTGACGCCCCTTTTTCAAGAGCCAACTTGGCTTTGTACTGTAATACCAATTTTTCCATATCGGTGGGTTCGTTCTCTGCAAAAATCCTCTCTAACAATTCAATTCTCACAGTTTTCGAACAATCTTCATAAAACTGTACAAACTTTGTTTCTTCAAGCTGATATAAGATTGTGTACAATATATCATGCTCTAAAACTTCTTCGCCCTGTAAATGTGTTTCCAGATTTATCTTTTCTTGTAAAATCGCAAGAATTTCAGTTTCTTTCCTCAATTTTACTGCGCTATCACAAATCAAAAGAATCTTTTTTTCATCCTCAAGACTCCATAACAGCAGCGCAAGTGTTCTTTCATCCAATTCTTTGAGGATTTTTAGAATAATTGGTTCAGAATCTATTAATTCTCCAAACTTCCGAAAAATCTCATCTCTTTCCTGCTGCTCCTCATCTTCTGCCAACTTTGACAGAAAATCTGCAAAATATTGAAAATACAAAAAGTTACAAAACTCAACCATATGTTTCAATTTCTTTTTCGGTATGTGACCCATCAGATATTTTTGATTTTCAAACGTTGCCTTTTCAAACAGAATTTTTAAATTTCCGAGACAAATTTCCTCCTCAAAATACTTTCGTATTATTTCAGGTGGAACTTCTTCTACTTTTCCCCGAATCAGTTTAAATAAGTCGGGAGTGGACATTTTCATCATTTCCTTAAAAGAATTATCTTCTAATAACACAACAAAATCCTCCTTCTATCTACCGCTTATACGGTTTTATTTGCATTATTATACTACATTTTGTATAAACTGTCAACTTGACATTTTATGTAAAACATGGTATAATTATGGTATGGATACCTATAGTTAAATTCCTCGAAGCAACATCAAGAGGATAACATTAGCCAGAATGGCAGGAGGAAAAATTTATGATGATGAACAGATTCGAAAGACAACTTGTAAACAGATTACAGATGCAAATGTCAAAACGGGAAGCAGAAGAGGCTCTCTACGAAATTAGAGAAGCTTTAGGAGAAGATTGTTATGACCAAATTCGCCCACAAATAGTTGTAGGTGTAAATGGAAATACAACAAAGGAGTACCCTCCAATAAAAAAAATTATATGGGCATATTTCAACAACAGATTTGATGTTTTTTGAAAATGCATGTTATAGCCAATTACAGAAGTAAATTTGGATTTTAGAGAAAAATGCGACCAAAGATAAAAAGGGCAACACTTGTTGCTCTTTTTGTTTTTATTCCTTATTTAGATAAAACTGAAATCTTTTATTTATATAATAAAACAGAGTGAAATCACTCTGTTTTATAGTTTTTTTCATTTGCAATAAAAAACCTATCACTTTCAACAAGCAATAGGTTTTCCAAATCTTATATTGTCTTTCTAATTGACAATTTTTCAGATATTTCACGATATCTGTTAACATCTTTTTTTGCCAAATATTTAAGCAAACTTCTTCTTTTACCAACCATTTTCAATAATCCTCTTCTGGAGTGATTATCTTTTGGATGAACTTTTAGGTGTTCCGTAAGTTCTGTGATTCTTTCTGTTAAAAGAGCAATTTGAACTTCTGGTGAACCTGTATCGTTTTCCTCTCTTTTATACGTATTAATGATTTCTTGTTTTCTTTCTTTGGTCATCTTTTTTTACCTCCTCTTGGTTTTATTTGCCACAAACTGAGTATAAGGCAGGTTTTTTCCTTACGCTAAGTATGTGGTATTTGTATTTATTTTACTATAGTCTTTACAAAAAATCAAGCGTTTTATAAAAATTTCTCAAAATATCATCAAACAGAACCTGTAGGGGCGATTATCAATCTCCCGCTCTCCCTCCAAAATCAACACAATTCTAACCTTTTTATTTTAACCTATCCTTACCTAATCTGCCCATCCTATTCCATTCCATCCTATTTTCTGCCAAAAGACGGGCGATTGATAATCGCCCCTACAGAATATTTTTCATTGACTGTTCTATGAATCCTCTTGCTTTTTTTCTAAATATATTTTATACTATTGCTATGAAAAAAATAATTGTAACCCCCAAATATCATAATAAAAAACTAAATTCTTTTTTACTCGATGCATTTCCAGCCCTTAGTCCAAACACTTTATACAAAGCTCTCCGCAAAAAAGACATTCGCCTAAATGGCACAAGAATCAACCAAAATATTCACCTTCAAGCCAATGACGAAATCACACTTTTCATCGAAGACAGTTTACTTTTCAGCTCGTCTCCTACTTTATCCATTATTTATGAAGATGAAAATATCCTTATTCTTGACAAACCAAGTGGTATTTCAGTCACCGAAAATGCACATTGCGAAACCACTTTAACAACTCTTGTGCACAAACAATTTGGAACTTCTTGTATGCCCTGTCATCGTCTAGACCGCAACACAACTGGGCTTATTTTGTATGCCAAAAACCAAACCACTTTGTCTATTTTACTCCAAAAATTTAAACATCACGAAATTGAAAAACATTACAAAGCAACCATTTTGGGGACTTTTCAGAAAAAACACGCCATTTTAACAGCCTACCATTTTAAAGATAGCAAAAAAAGTTTGGTTTATATTTCTGATATACCTCAAAAAAATTATACAAAAATAATCACGGAATATACCGTCATTTCAGAAGATTCCGAAAATAATACAAGCGAACTTGATATCGTTCTCCACACTGGAAAAACACATCAAATTCGCGCTCACCTTGCCCATCTTGGTCATCCTATTTTGGGGGATGGCAAATATGGGAATTATCAAATGAATAAAAAATTCAAAAAAACAACACAAATGCTTTGTAGTCACAAACTAAAATTCAATTTCGGGACCGATAGTGACATTTTAAACTATTTAAACGGCAAAGAATTTTCACTTTAATCCAAATCGTGAACACTTGGGCCTTCAATTAGACTTCCATCGCATTCATAACGACTTCCGTGGCACGGACAATCCCATGTTTTGGTTACTTCATTCCAAGTGACTTCACACCCCAAATGAGCACAATATTTCTTGCCTTTTTCGCCTTTTAAGCGTGGCATAATCATCGATTCGCCAACTTCTTTTAACATATTTTTCATTTCTTCACGATTTTTGATTGGTTCCCATCTTGTTGCATCAAAAATTTCCTCATACGGATTTTTTCTTCCCATAATCTTATCTGTAATCAAATTAGCCGCTACATTCGATGTGGTCATACCCCACTTTTTAAAACCAGTTGCGACATACATATTTTCACGCACCTCTGAATATTGGCCAATATACGGAATTTTATCCAAACCAATGGCGTCCTCCGCATTCCAACGATACACAATTGGTGCCTCTGGAAAATACGTTTTCGCAAAGTTTTCCAATACTTCAAATCCATTATTTTCCGTTTTTTCGCCTGTTTTATGCCCATTTCCGACAATTAAAACATATCTTTCTTCTCCACACGCATACTCACGAAACGAAATTGTTGGCACCTCACTTGACACATACATTCCATTTAAACTCCTATCTGTCTTTATCGCGATTCCATATTCCAATTCTTGATACATTTTTATAAAATAAAACCCCGGCGCATTAAAAATCGGATATCTTGTTGCAACCACAACATATTTTGCAGTAATCTTTCTGCTACTTCCATCCGCTTCAGCAGTAACAACAAAACCTTCTCCATCTTTTTGATATTCTACGACTTTCGTATTTTCATAAATTTCTCCACCGTTTTCTAAAACGCATTTGGCAAGGCCTGTCACATATTTGACTGGATTAAATTGTGCTTGTTTTGGAAATTCAATCGCACCTTCTACTTTACCCAAAACCTCAATTTCATTGCTAAATTTGGCAGGAATTCCTAAGGATTTAGCTGCCTGTACTTCTTCTTGTATGCCTTGTAATTTTCCTAAGTCTTTGGTAAATACAAAAGCACTTTTTCGTTTAAAGTCACAATCAATTTTTTCCGTTTTTATAATATTTTCAATATTTTCAATGGCATTTTCATTTGCCTTCCAATATTTTTTGGCAAATTCTTTGTTTTGTGAATCGATTAAATACTTATAAAATAGATGATGTTGACTCGTAATTTTTCCAGTCGTGCCCCCACTTGTTTTTGAGCAAATCTTGTCTTTCTCTAAAACAGCTACTTTTTTGCCCTCTTTACTCAAATAATAGGCTGTCGAAAGCCCAGTAATTCCACCACCAATCACACAAACGTCGACTTCTATTTGCTTATCTAAAGTCCTAAATTCTCTTATCTGTTCCCTATCTTTTTGCCAAATTGAATGATTATTTTCCAAAAAATTCATCTCCTTTATTTGCTTACTTTTGTTAGTATTTGCAAATAAAAGGAAATTATGTAGGAATTTACAAACGCGTTTTCGGTAGGATTTGACTTTTTATGTAAAATATGATATAATAAAGGTAGATATACTTTTGAAAAAAAATATATAGTTGCTTAAGCTATATAATGTAGAAAGGAAAAAATTATGAAAAAAATGGAAGAAGAAAAACTCTTTAATATGTTACTTGTCAACATGAATGCTAATGAAGAAGAAGCCCAAAAACTTTTAAAAAAGTGTTTGCGGAATAAAGAATTAGCATGCTTTTATTTAAAAAATTTGGATATGAATTACTATCGGAATCAGCTCCTCTTTAAGGCTATTTCTGAAGAGGAAAATATTCTCGATTTAAGTGAAAACTACGCTACTAATTTAGTAGCATGTAACCAATTATATGATCGAGAACTGGCAAACTGGGCATTATGGTTTGCTAATATTACAACCGATAGCACGATTCGTAATTATTGGCGACATTTTATAAATCATTGTCATGATATGTTAAAAGACAACTATCCTAATCTTATTGGAGAAATTCCGGCTCGGATTAAGGACTGGATTGGAGGTTGGAGTAAAGAAGCCAAATTTAAAAACTTGTTAAAAATTAACGATATTTATGGGAGTCGTATCATAATTAGAGCTAATAATCACGAAACTCCTGAACAACTTGTTAATACACTCTATTACGTTGTAAAAGATATTTTAGAGTTGGCAATCTCTGAAGGGTTAAGCATTTTACCTGCTGACCCCAAAAAAGACACAAAATCATTTAACCCAAAGGAACATCCAGAAATAATACTTCCTGATAAAAAAAGCATTTCTATTTTAAAGGAATACGATTCATATATCAAGGATTATATTGCTGCACCGAAAGAAGATGGATACCAATCCATTCATGCAATTCTTGTACATCCAACATATGGAAAAATGGAAATGCAATATCGAACCAAACTCATGGATGATTATGCAGAAACAGGTCCAGCTTCTCATAAGAAATATAAGGATTTAAATCCAATATATAATTTTTTGATGCGCCTTGCTTTAGAAGCAAATTCTAAAAAAGATCATACAGATTTTATTGGATTAACAAAATCTGAGGAATTTCATCATCGGTACCTCAGATACTCGCCAATCAAACAGGCTAATCTGCCAAAAGACCTTTCGCAACTAGACTTAAACAAAGCAGACTTGTCAATTTTAGAAAATCCAAAAACTTTCTATTAATATTTTCCCACCCAATAAGCAGCAATTTACTTTGGGTGGGTTTTCCTTTTAACACAAAAAATCACTAAATTCATAGTGATTCTTTGCTTTCATTAGTCTCTATTATTATCTTGTACCGCATAATACCAAACCATTGCTACAATCACAATAGCTGCTACTGCTAAAATAATCCAAATCCATGTTGTTGTAGACATGTTTCCAGTTGCTACATCATCAACAGATGTTCTTACTGCGTTGTAACCGTTTGTAAAAACATTGTTATCCATATTGTTGTTTCTTGCGTTATAATTATTGTTATTATTATTGTTGTTATTATTTCTGTTATTTCTTGTATTTCCATTCACACCATTCATAACATCATCTGCTACATTTCGTACACTATCTCCTGCTTTATCTAAAGAATCTGTAATTTCTTCACCTAAATTTACATTTGAATTTTCTTCCGCTGCAAAACAAACTGAGCAACATAAGGAAAGGACTATGATAGCAAAAGAAATAAATAGTTTCTTTGCCATTTTATTACCTCCTAAAAGTTGTTTTCGTAAAATACAAAGTTCTTAAAACTTTATAGGTTTATTTTGCATGTTTTGGGTTTGAAATATGCTAGAAAAATTTTTGCAATCTTCCTATTTTTGACTAATATTGATATTTTCTGATTGAATTCCTAACTCACGACAAACAATATTTTGAATTTGTGCAATTTGTTCTGCATTCAAACTACTCGCTTTTACAATCACACTTGCATGATTGTTACTAACTAAAATTACCACATCTTGAAAATTTTTGTTTTTAATTAAATTTTCAGCAATCATAATCGCATTTTTGATGGTTGTGATATTGTTGATTTCTTGTATGGCAATCGCTTTTTGGTCGTTTGTGATTTCATTGCTGTCAACCATTTTTTGATAAGTTTCAAGCATTTGCGAATACATGGTTTCACGTTCTAAACGAGTGGCTGAAAAATATTGGTCGCTATTGGTATCTGAATTGGTGGTGGTTCCGTGTATCATCATTTGGTACAATGTCTGATTTTACTGTATTGGCATTGACCAACCTAGCATCTCCGAAGCGTGCTTTCGTCAATTTGGTTTTCGACTGAGGCAACTTCAATGGTTGGTTCATAGTCATAATTTAAATAGCCAATTCCAATTAGCACAACGGCCACAATTACTAAAATAATATGTTTGATATTTTCCTTTTTCATACAATCTTTCCTTTCTAATTTTTTATTTCTAATCTAACTTTTCATTTCAAAAACTTGAATTTTATGAGTTGATAAGCCAGTTACCGCTTCTACCGCTGCAATAATATTGGCTTTTACAGTTGCATGATTCACTCCTTGTGCTGTGACAATCGCGCCTTCTAGTTGTGGGTTGATGGTTCTTCCGTGTTACGGGATTGGAATCTGAACCTGTGACTACACTTTTCTCATTGTCTTCGGATTCAATCGTTCTGGTTCCTCCTGAAGTATCCGTTTCTTCTGTGATACTTTTACGATTGCTTTCATTATACATCGGAATTACTTGGCTACTTTGTGAATAAGTAACTAGAACCGAAACTTCACCAACTCCATCTATTTTAGACAAAATATTTTCTAAACGTTTTTCCAAATCATCAGAGCCAACCGAACTAGAAGAAACACTGGCTAGTTCTGCATTGGAATAATTGGGTGTTGCTTTTGGTTCATCTTCTTTTATAATCTTATTGATAATGATTAAAGTTATGACTAAAATTACCAAAAATACCACCAAATTTTCAATTTTTTTATTTTTGTCTTTCAACATCTTTTTAAGCTTTTCCATGGCTTTCTCCTTTAATTTATCAAAATTTTATTTTTATCCAAATCATAATTTTCAGAAATGTAATTTTTAATTTCTTTATACTTGCTATCCTCGTTTTCGTCTTTCTTTTTTGGGGTTTGGTTTCCAATTTCCACAGTTTCGATTTGGGAAATTCCCTTTTCCTCAACTTGTAAGCTTATTTTTTCAATCGTTTCATAATTTTCATCATACGTTATGTCAATTTCTTTTACCACATACTCAAATTCCTCTTGAAGTGCAGTTTTCAACGTTTGCTCAATTCCATTGGCATATAATTCCTGAATATCGTCTGTATTAACAGCTGAAGTTGGTACAGTTGGCAACTCGATTACATTAGAAAAATCTACATTATGATTTAGTTTTCCCAATAAAGGATTTAATATGGTAAAAATAACATAAATTCCGATGACAACTTTTACATACTTTTTATTATTTCCTTCTGGCAAAATTGCCTCTATCAGCATAGCTATTATAACCGCTACAATAATTCCTTCACACCAACTTCTAAAAAATTCAATCATTTTTCTCTCCCTTTAGCGATACATCAAACTACTATTGGTGATTTTTAATACCAATGTTACGCCAATAATAAACATACTTGACACAGAAAACAAAATAGCCAACAAAATTTTATAACTATCCGAAATTTGCGCAATTAATTTAACAATTTTCTCATCTGCCACCACTTCACAAACACCAGATAATACATAAAATGAAATCCACAAAATCCCCAATTTTAAAATTGGTAAAACGACAATTCCCACTAAAACGATAACACCAATCACGCCCACTGCATTTTTCAGAATATTGCCACAACCAATAATACTATCTACCGAATCGCCTAAAATTTTTCCAACCACTGGGATAAAATTAGAAACAGCCGCTTTGGCGGTTTTTGCAGTCATTCCATCAACTGAACTGCTGAGTGTTCCTTCAATGGATAAAGAACAGACAAAAATCGTTAGAATAATTCCTAAAATCCATACAATTGAGGATTTTAAAAATTTTGCTAAACGGTCAATTTGTATTTTATCCGAAATGTTAGAAATAATGCCAAGTGTAATGGAAATTAAAAGTATGGGGATTATAAAGTTAGTGATAAAATTCCCAATAAAACTCATCATAAAAAGAAGGATTGGTTGAATGATTCCTGTGGTTGTAATAGAACCTGTGGTTAGCATTAAGGTAGATAATAAGGGAATGAGCAAGTTCATAAAATCAATCACTTGACCGATGGAATCTCTAGTTAGATTAAGAACAGAAATAAAACTGTCTGTAATCAATGTGACAATCATTAAATATTGGATAAAATAAACAATTTTACTGCTTGCATGGTTTCCCAAATTTTCAATAATTGCCTTAAATATACTATGAATCATGATAACAATTAACACCGTAATCATCAGCTGTATGGCAAGTTTTACTTCTTTACCGCGCAAAATCTAATAGACTGTTTGTCCAAAAATTGGTAGAAATGCTACCACTAATGGCACTTGTAAAAAGGTTGTCTATCTCTAATTCTGGAAAATTTTCTTGGGTATATTTTGAGGCACTTTGTAAAAAATCGGATATACCAAGAAGATTTTTTTGTGAATTGATGAATTCATCCATTTTGGTTCCTTTCTTTGCAAAATTTGTATAATTTACATAATTTTCACATATTCTTCACCTATTTTTCATACTTTTATGCTTATCCCCTTTACGGCAGTAATTTAGTAAGTGATTCTAGGGCGGTTGAAATGACTGGTATCGACATAGAAATCACAATCACTTTTCCTCCTAAATCAATTTTATTGGCAATACTGCTTTCTCCGCTATCCTTGCAAATGCTGACTGCATATTCTGTTAAAATTGAAATTCCTGTAATTTTGAGTAAAACAGAAATGAATTGTGTATCACAGCTGTTGCTTAAGTTTTGGATAAAGTTGATAATCCCGGGTTAGCTTGTCTAAAGCAAGGTATAAAATGATGGCGCCTCCGATTAGGACGGAAAATATGGCAAAATCTTTTCTGTATTCTTTTAAAAGAATCGTAATAATTAGTGTAATCAGGCCAACACCTATAATTTTAATTATTTCCATTATAAATCAAACACCGTCCTTACTGTATCGAAAAGTTGGCTGATTTCTTTAATCACAATGGTAAGCACAATGACCATGCCAGCCAAGGTTGTCATCATAGCTTGATCTTCTCTTCCTGCTTTGCTTAAAATTTGATGCAAAACAGCTACAACAATTCCAATTCCTGCGATTTTGAATAATAAATTGACATCCATGTTTTATCTTCCTCTCTTATATCAAAATAATACATATTCCAAGGCCTACAACACTTCCTAAAGTTTTAAATAATTTATAATTTTTATGTTTTTCGTCTTCCGCTTTTTCAAGTAATGTATCAATCAATTTGTTGGTTACATTAATCTCATTAATTTGGCCATCTTTATCTGTCTTTCCTAGTAATTTTCCAAACATTTTTATCGTTGCTTTATCTTCGTCATTTAAATTTATGTTTTTTTCGACTGCCTTATTCCAACTTTGCGTAATACCACTTTGGTCAATTTGTTTTAAACTCTCTTGGAATATATTTTCTTGGTCTGCATAAACAACTTTTGAAATCTCACTGAAAATATCTTTAATGGGTTCATACGTAAACTCTATTTTGCTTTTTAGCATGGCTAAAGCATTTTTTATTTTCTTAAGTTCTATGACTCGATTATCATACGACCTAGCTTTTAATATGCCAAGACTTGTACAACTTCCTAAAATTAAAAATAACAAAACGATTTTAAAAATCCCTAACATGTTTCAATCTCCTACTTTTTCATACGCCGTATTTTTTTTGTTCATTTCATAGACTTCTTTAATATTTCCTTTTTGATTGGCATCTAAAAAAATCAATTTTTCAAAAACGTGAAGGTTCATTAAACTTTTCAAAACAGGATTTAACATAATATCTTCCATACTTCCTCCATGTGCCGTAAAAATACCGCGACAACCAGAACATACCGCATAATTAAGTGCTTCAATATCCTCTTTGTTTCCAATTTCGTCTGCCACAATCACTTTCGGTGCCATAGAGCGAATGAGCATACGGATTCCAATGCTTTTATGAACATTTTCAATCACATCTGTTTTGACCCCAATATCATTTTGCGGAATTCCTTTATACAGAGCTGCAATTTCGCCTCTTTCGTCCACAATTCCGACATTAAGTGCTTTAAATTTCAATTCTTTAATGCCACTGGATAGTTGTCTAATTAAATCCCTCAAAACAGTCGTTTTTCCGGCTCCCGGAGGTGCAATAATAAGAGTATTTAGAACTTGATTG
The DNA here is from genome assembly GCA_948435735.1 of uncultured Clostridium sp. Taxonomy (GTDB): domain Bacteria; phylum Bacillota; class Clostridia; order TANB77; family CAG-508; genus Scatovivens. The sequence goes on along the minus strand of CAOJGX010000002.1, from coordinate 11,007 downwards.
GTATCTAAATCTAAGACATGATTCAACAATTTATTACTACTTCCAAGGACTTGTTTCGCAATTCTAAAATTCAAACTATAAATATAATTAATATTGATAATTTTTCCATTTTCAATCACACACGAACCAGCAATTCCAACACGATGCCCACCTTTGATGGTAATAAATCCTTCTGCAATCTGATTTTGATACGTATAAATCGAATTTTCGCATATCATTTGCAAACAAGACAAAATCTCTTCTGCCGTTACCGTATATTTTACAATTTTGTCACAATCATTAAATTTCAAAATAATTGGTCTTTGCACACGAAGTCTAATTTCTTCTAGAGTATCCATCTTGGCCAAGATTTCTTCTGCGATCTTTTTTTCTATTTTATCTGGAAAATATTTTAAAATATGATTCAATTTATTAATCCTTTCCCTTGTATATTTATTACTATATATGCCATAAAAAATATTTTAGAACAAAAAAACGAAAAATGAATGCTAAAATATTATTTTTTTTCCTTATTTTTCAGTTGACTAACTTCAAAAAATATTGTATGATAATATATTATATAGTTTTAAGGAGAAAATCGTATGTTATGTTCAAATTGCAATAAAAACACAGCTGTTGTTTTTATCAATAAAACAGAAAATGGTCAAACTTCGACCGAAGGCTTATGTTACAATTGTGCCAAACAACGTGGCATTAATCCCATTGATGTCATTGTTAAAAATGCAAACTTAAGCCAAGATGAATTAGAAGATATGTCCAATCAATTTGAGGAAATTTTGCAAGATGTATCAGGTAATTTTGATGTAGAAAGTATCAATCCTGAAGATTTTATGAATGAAAATAACCCTTTTGGTGGATTTTTCAATATTTTTAAAACCAATTTTAGCAATCAAGCCAAAAACGCCAATGGAAATGCAGATAGTTCTAATTCTTCTGGCTCAAAAAAAGCAGTTAAAGTTAGCAAAAAACAAAAAAGCAATCGAAAAAAATTTTTGGATACCTTTGGTACAAACCTAACCGAAAAAGCCAAACATGGTTTACTAGATGAAGTGATTGGTAGAGAACGTGAAATTCAACGTATTACCCAAATCTTAAATCGCCGTTCAAAAAACAATCCATGCTTAATTGGTGAACCAGGCGTTGGAAAAACCGCTATTGCACAAGGCTTAGCAATCAAAATAGCAAAGCAACAAGTCCCTGCAAAATTATTAAATAAGGAAGTTTATTTAGTGGATATCACAGCAATTATTGCTGGAACTCAGTTCAGAGGCCAATTTGAAGCACGTATGAAATCCTTAATAGATGAATGTAAAACCTATGGCAATATTATTTTAGTCATTGATGAAGTCCACAATATTATTGGTGCTGGTGATGCTGAACATTCCATGAATGCAGCTAATATTTTAAAACCCGCTTTATCCAATGGTGAAATCCAATTAATCGGTACCACTACCTTAAAAGAATATCGAAAATATATTGAAAAAGATACTGCTTTAGAAAGAAGATTCCAGCCGGTGGCAGTAGAAGAACCTTCGGTTCAAGATTCTATCGAAATTTTAAAAGGTATCAAAAAATATTACGAAGAATTCCACAAAGTGCTTATTTCCGATGATGTCATTGAAAAAACAATTAAACTATCCGAAAAATATATTCATGACAGATTTCTACCAGACAAAGCCATTGATTTAATTGATGAAGCCTGCTCAAAAATTAATTTAGGAAATAAAGATTTATATGAACTTGAAATTATCAAAAACGAACTTGCCAAATTAGCAGAAGAAAAAGAAGAAGCTGTTTCTTCGGATTCCATTGAAGACTACCAAAAAGCTGCTGATTTAAAAACCAAAGAATGTTCTTTGACCGAACGAATGGAACAAATTGAAAGTACCTTAAAGCCTTCTGTTCTTGGTGTTCAAGATATTGCAGAAGTCATCGAACGTTGGACGAAAATTCCAGTGACAAAAATTACAGAAGCTGAAACACAAAAGTTATTACATTTAGAAGCCAATTTGCATCAACATATTATTGGTCAAAATACTGCTGTTGAAGCGGTTTCTAAAGCGATTCGTAGAAATCGTGCTGGGCTTCAAAGTACAAAACGTCCACCTTCTTTCATCTTTGTTGGGCCTACTGGTGTTGGAAAAACAGAACTTGCCAAATCTTTGGCATACGAAATGTTTGGTTCAGAAGATGCAATTATCCGAATTGATATGTCAGAGTACATGGAAAGTCATTCCACTTCTAAGCTAATTGGTTCGCCTCCAGGCTATGTTGGATATGACGATGCTGGTCAACTGACTGAAAAAGTAAAACGTAAACCCTATTCCATTATTCTATTAGACGAAATCGAAAAAGCACATCCAGATATATTCAATATTTTACTTCAAGTATTAGATGATGGAAAGCTAACCGATTCACAGGGAAATACCGTAAACTTTGAAAACACGATTATTATCATGACATCCAATGCTGGCTCTAATTTAAACAATAATTCCATCGGTTTTGGTGCAAAATCCATTATGGATAATGATAAAATGATTGCTGCCCTAAAAGATTTATTCCGTCCAGAATTTTTAAACAGAGTAGACGAAATTGTAGCTTTTAGCCCATTAAATGAAGATGAATTGTTGCAAATTGTGGATTTATTGCTAACGAAAACACAAGCAGCTTTGGAAAACAAAGACATCCAATTAGAGGTTTCCTTAAAAGCAAAAAAATTCCTACTTGCCAAAGGAACGGACTTAAAATACGGCGCCCGTCCACTTCGCCGTTCGATTCAGAGATATATTGAGGATGAGATATCAGATATGATTTTAAAATCCGAAGTTGTGGCAGGTCAGAAAATTTATGTGGATTGTGAGAAAGATACATTACAATTTAAGCTATAAAAAATGAGGAGTCCATCTCCTCATTTTTTTCTCCATTTTACTCAAAATCCTCTAAAACCGAACTAAGCTTGCCTTCTCCAAAAACCATAATTCCCTCTTCTAGTTTTTCGACATCTTCTTCTGGCAAATAATCGCGGGAAATATCGGTTTTTTTATATTCTTTCAAGTCCCCCAACGTTCCCATTTGATAAACATTAACATTCTCATCCTCTAATCGAATCAAAAAATGCTCGTTACAGTAGCCATTTATCTCTTTTGCTAAAACCAAATCCTTCTCTGAAAACTTCTCAACTTCCCAATCAGCATAATAATCTTCCACCTCTTGCTTAGTCAAATTGACCAATTCAACTGGCAATTCTGCTTCCTCATAATCGAAATGACTACATTCATCATAATATTTCTTCAAAGCAAAACTGCTATTCGGAGACAACTTTTCTTCCTTACTTGCTGTTGTAACCGCTGTTTGATTCGCATAAATTTCCTCAATAGCCCTACTTTGTTTAGGCTCTTCCTGCACATTATAACGAGTATTGATTAAACCAACAATCCCCCAAATAACGCCTGCAATACACGCTACTAGCACAATAATATAGATAAATTCTTTTCTCATAATCCTCACCTTAACAGTATTATGGGTAATTTTTGGAATTTTATGCAAAAAAACAAAACCATCCAAGCACGAAGTTCTTCTTCGTACTTAAACGGTTTATTTATATATTCAATTAAATATATACTATATTCTATGAAACAACTTCCTCCGATGTTTCATTTATTTGTGTTGCTTCGTCTTCTCTTTCTACAATTTCTAAACTCGCAATGGAAACCTCATACGCTACTCTTTCTTCAACACTTCCATCTTCATGTTTTTTCTCATACATTCTACTTTGCACTCTACCTGTGATTTTTACTTCCGTTCCCACTTCCATATTTTCGCAAAATCTGGCATTACGGCCCCATGCAATACATGGTATGTAATCTGATTTGTTATACGCTCTGTTCACTGCTAATAAAATATCTGCAATTTCTCTTCCAAACGGTGTTTGTCTATAAATCGGTTTTTTGCAAATATACCCTAGTAATTGCACCTCATTGGATACCTGATCTTTGCTTTCTTCAGGATCTACTTCTACAATTTCCTTGGCAAAAACAGTCAAAATCAATCTGTTTCTTTCATTTTCATAATTGTTGTACGAACGAAATTGACCTTCTACTTTAAGGCTTGCGCCTAAATTCAAATTAATGCTTGTAAGTAATCTTTCTGATACAGTAATTGGAATAATATCGACTGTTGCACTTAATCTCACCACTTCTAAATTAAAGATATAAAATTTTTCTCCATAGATTTCATGACTGTATCTCTTTTCACTTGCAACCTTTCCAACCAACACTAAGTGGTTGTTTTCTAAATAATTTGTATTCAATTTAACTTCCTCCTTAAATTCATCTAATGTATTTCATATACGCATTTTTCGATTTTATTACTTCTATTATAACACATATTTTTCCATTTGTCTACATAAAATTTGAAAATTTTGTAATTTTTTTACATTTTTTCTATTTTTCAATAAAATAAATAGCTTTTCATCTGCATTCTGGGCTGATTTGGTTATGTCAAATCATTATTTTGAATGTTTTTTATGTCATCTCTTGCAAATTTTTTAAACAAATTGCCTCTTTCTTCAAAATTTTTAAAATAACCATAACTTGAAGCCGCTGGCGATAATAGACAGATTGTATTTTTTTTCGTAACCTGTTTTGCAATTTTGACTGCTTCTAACATCGTTTGCACCATGAATACTGTTTTGCTTTTCTCTTCTTTTAAGGCATCATAAAACAATTCCCCGGTTTTGGGCAAGCAAATAATATTTTCTATCGCAGAATTTTGTAAGAATACAATTAATTCTGTTTGGTCTATGCCTCGGTCTTTGCCTCCTACGATTAAGGTATTTACTTTTTCTAATGCTATGATGGTGTTGATGGTTGCCTGTGGTATGGTGGCAATGGAATCATTATAATATTCAATGGCATCTATGTTTCCAACAAATTCCATGCGATGTTCTAATGCTTCAAAATTTTGAATGGTTTCTATGGCTTTTTCAAAATCTAATTTTAAAATATCACAGACTGCTAACACAAATAGAATATTGTTTAAATGATGACTTCCTTTTAATTTGCGTTTTATGTTTGTGTTCATGATGGGGCGATTATTACAATATATGTCGTCATTTTGGATATAGACTGAATTTTTTGTGTTTGGGTTGTTGTGTAAGGTGACCGCATAATCCTTTTCTCGAAAAATATGGTTTTTTATGGTTTCGTTATCAATATTGTAAATTAAAATATCTTCTGGCTTTTGGTATTTGGTTATATTAAATTTGGCTTGTGCATATTCTTCAAAAGAAATATAATGGTCTAAATGTTCCTCATATAAGTTTAATAAAAGGGCTATATTCGGCGAATTTTTGACGTATTGTAAACTATGAGAAGACAATTCTAGTACAACGATACTATTTTTCTTTAAGTTTTCGATTTCATCCAATATCGGTTGCCCAATATTGGCAAGCAAAAAGGTATCTTTTCCCTGCTCTTTCAAGACTTGATACAACAAACTACTGGTGGTACTTTTTCCTTTCGTTCCTGTAACTCCAATGGAAAAAACATCAACAAATTCTAATAATAGTTGTAATTGATTGGTTATCTTATCTTCGAAACTTTTTATATTCCAATTTTTAAACGAAATTCCGGGAGCTTTCAAAATTAAATCATATTGCTCCATTCCGTTTAAATAATTCTCTCCCATGCTGACTTCTAACTTCATATCTTCCATAAATTCTGGATATTTTTCAAGTAAATTCGTACTTCTATCTGCTACAAAAAGTTGTTTTTCTGGAAAATTTCTTCGCAAAAAGTCATAACTTGATTTTCCTTCTAAGCCGAATTCCTAAAATGAGTATTTTTTTATCTTCTAAAAATTCCAATAATTTTTTTAACATTTAAAAATTCTTCCTCTCAAAATTTCATCAAATTCTTTTGGCAAATGATTGTTTTTATTATAATCTTTTAACAAATTATCTGTAAAAAGCGGGTTATGTTCTTGATAATAGGTTAACAAAAATGGCAACTCTCCTTCCCAATTTTGAATTGTTTGGGAAACTGCAAACTTCACTTCTTCATAGGTTCCAACACATTCAAACGGCTTGTTTTGACCATCCCCACAAAGTTCGATAAAGGTTTGTAGTAACGCTTCTTTTTGAAACAAATCCTCTCCAAACATACCAATTAATCTTTCTCTTTTTAAAAAGGGACTTAGCATAATATAAGGAAACAGACACTTTGCGCAGTTACAACACCATTTCCAAGGTTTACTTTTACTTCCTATATTGCAACTTTTAAAAATAGGATGATATTCTTCTAATTCTGCAAATAGCTTTGCAATTTGAATTTCGTTAATGGGACGTAAAAAGCTAAAATATTCTGGGCCATTGGAGCAAATGTATTTTTTCACATAGTCTCTAAAATCATTCTCAAATTCAATTGTTTTAGAATATTGATGATTGATATTTTCCCCTTTGATATTGGCCTCATTTGCGCTGTCTTCATTGGATAAAACAATATATTTTTTGCCTAGCATTGTAGCAGCAAAATAACTGATAAAGGCCACTAATGCAGAAAATGGTGTATGCCCATTCAAATAGCCATTTTGGTTTAATTCTAATAAATTAGACTCCATTTTTCTCTTTACTTCAATGATTTCATCTTCTTGCAAACCTGCTATTTGTGCACATTTTTTAGAAACATCTTCTAAATTGATACGAAAGCCAAACCTTTTGTGACTGGTTTGCTTTAATAATTCTAACGTTACATTTGAATCTTTTCCACCACCAATCGGAATGATACAATCGGTTAGATTTTCCTGCAACTTTTCAGGTTCTATGCATTCTCCTTCTGTGATTATTTGCACAAAGTCGTTTTGCTCCGTAGAAATTTTATTTTTATATCGAAATTCACCAAGACCCAAATAAATTAGTTTTTGGAACCACTGAATCTGAGCCTCTGTTAATTGACCACATTTTACATAAAAATAAGGACTACAGGTTGCCTTAAAATAGCTAATTGCTTCTATCATACCAATATGAAATGCCATATTTTGAGCAAGCTTACTTTGTAAAGATTTCCAAACAAAATCTTTTTTTAGAATTGTCAAAACTGGCTGAAAACGTGCCAAATCTTCTATTTCAAAGTCATATTTCAAGTAAATATTTTGTTTATCTTCTTCTATTTTATAAGCTTGATAGATAAATCTTGGATATTTTTTTCTTAAAACTTGATATTCCATATCAGTTTATCCCCCTTTTTAGTAATAAATGTTTGTCTATAATATCAAACATTCGTTCTTTTGTCAATCCTTTTTTTGAATTTTATAAAAATACACCTCTGCAAATTTTAGAGGTGTATGTTTATTTAGGAAGCATTGGTTTTGTGACTATATTTCATTTTGGTAGCCATTCCGCCTCTGATGTGCCTTTCTGCTTTATTTTCATCTAGTACTTTTCTGACTTCCATGGCTAAGGTGTAGTTAATATTTAGTAGGCGTTGACTGACGTCTTTATGTACCGACGTTACTATTCAGAACGGTCGGCGGAGTAATTCCAATCTCGTTTAAAAGCTTCAATCTGACTTCAATATTGGCATCGCTGTCGACTTCAATGACATCGATAATTGTTTTTAGCATGGCATTTGTAATCGTTTCGTTATTCAAAATGTCGTCAATCGTGCTAATCGTTCTCGTTAATTCCTTTTCCAAAACATCTTTTTCTTTGATTTCAGAAGTAATTAACTTGAGCTCTCTTTCCAGTCTGCTAATATCTTCATTCAATGGATTGGTATATTTTTTCAATTCTTGAATGTTAATAATTTCGTTTTGAAACATTTCCATATATTTTTGCTTTTTAATCGTAATTTTTTCAATCTCTTGAAGTAAACTCTTTTCACTTCTTTCATTATTTTCCCTTAATTTCGTAATTTTATCAAATTCTTTTTGCACCGATTTCATAAATTCTTTTTTATTGGAAATAATGCTTTTTAGATATTCTTTGATCGCATTTAGCAATTCTTCTTCATCAATCACAGTCGTATTCGGACACGAACTAACCCCCATTGAATTTCTACCACTACAAACCCAGCGAATGTATTCTTTGCCATTTTCTGTGTATTTTCTTTTGGTTCGTCTGTAGGAATATCCGCAATGTTTGCAGTAAATAAGTGTGCTAAAGACATAACTTGTCTTTTCTCGTTTGCAGTTTAGTTTGAATTCTGTTGACCTTTGTGCCAAAATTTCTTGGGCTTTATTGAATAATTCGTCAGATATTATTCGCATTTCTGGTTTTTCAACAACAATCCATTCTTCTTCAGGCAAATCTTTTCTGGTTCCTGTGATAAAATCCGTTACTTCGGATTTTTTATTTGTTACTCGACCTGTATAAATTGGATTTTTAAGCATTCTAACAATCGAAGTTTGCACCCATCTCGATTTCGTTTTTTTGGTGCGGATACCTCGTTCGTTCAATTCCCAAGCAATTTTGGTTGTTCCCATTCCTTTATAGACATAATTTTCAAAAATTTCTTTGACGATTTGGGCTTCTTCTTCGTTGATTTTCAAGGTATATCTTTCGTCTGGAATTTTATCATAGCCAAAAACGATATTGGGAACTCGTCCTTTTTGAGCGGTAATGTCTTTTCCGAATTTTACCCTTTTGGACATATTCGCACTTTCTTGTTGTGCCATCGCGCCCAAAATTGTCAAAATAAATTCTGAACCACCTTCCATAATTTCGCCATTGTTTAGGAAATCTACTTCGATTCCGTAGGATTTTAATTCGCGGATGCTTTGTAATAAGTCAACTGTGTTTCTGGCAAAACGGCTGACGTCTTTGACAACGACTTTTTCAAATTTTTTGGCTTTGGCATCTTGCATCATTGCCTGAAATTGTTTTCTGTGTTTGATTTGTTTGCCTGAAATTCCTTCGTCTGCGTAGAGTTTGTATAGGTTATAGCCATTTTTCTTGGTGAATTCATTGAAGAATTCGATTTGTTTTTCGAGGGAATCGATTTGGGCTTCTTTTTCGGTTGATACTCGGCAGTAGGCTGCGATTTTCATAGTTTATTTTCTCCTTTTCTAAAATTTATACTATCGAAATGTTATTTCAATTTCATTACTTGTTACAATTTTGTTAGGTACATAATTGTAATATTCTAAACAATTTTTAATAAAATCAATTGTATAAATTGCCGTAATTTCTTTATATGTAGATGAAAAGCTCTGTTTTGTATTTTCATCTATACAAAGATAAGTATATTGACTTTTATTTATTTGTTTTATATCAATTCTCCATTTTGTATATGTATATTTATAAAGCCCCCTTTTTTGAAGTAATCGATAAAAGGAAACTTTATTTCTTGAATATCCTTTTTCTTCTTTTAATTTATTATATAATTCACATGATGTGATATTAGGGTTCTTTTTTATATATTCCATAATATAATTTAACTCTTCTTCTGTGTGTGCATTTGGATGTTTCGTTTTAGGTTTATGTGATTCATCCATTAAACTTTCTTTTGTTCCATTAAATCTATTCAACCAACGATATAGACTTGTTCTAGAAATACTATATTTTTGGCAAACAGCCTTTATATCTTGACATTCTTGATACATTTTACAAGAATTATATTTTATGTCTATATCATGTGGTAAATATTTTTCATTTTCCATTATAAACTTCTTTCCTTTCTGTTTCTTTTATTCAGTTCTGTTACATTTTAACATATATATTTCAGAAAAGCAATAAAAAACTACTCTTTTTTAAGAATAGTTTTTTATTTTTTATACTTTACATACTTCATTCATTGTATATACAAAGTTTTTTCTCAATTCATCTTGTTTTTTATCTTTTAATTTTTTTATATATTGATCAAAATATTTCTCTAATTTTTCTTGTAAGATAAGCAAATCTAAACTAATGTCCTCATTATTTGGTAAAAAAGATACTAATTCTATCATTTCACATGATAAACCACTTTTATTATCAGTTGAACCAGAATGTACTAATCCACATCTAATATCTTTATAAACTTTCTTTGCAAGTACTTCTGCATTAGCACCAAATATAAAATATTCCTTTAAGAAATCCTTAAACTTTTTCTCATTGTTTTGCCTATCTGCTCCATATCTAAATTTAGACAAAGTATCAATTAAGGAACATTGCAGTGTTACAATTGCAAAACCATATTTAAGCATTTCATATCTACTTTCGTTTTCCATCAGTTTACCAATTGCATAAAAATATCTACTATTTATTCTATCTATAAAAATATCAACCGCTTTGTTCCATACATTTTCTGGACTATCTAATTTAAAATTTAAGTTTAGATAATCTTCATAAATATACTTTTCTGATATAAATGTTGCTATAGGTTGAAACATCCATTATTACTCCTTTATTTACTACTAATATACTTCTGATTCTTACTTTTCGGCTTATCTGGTATTGTCATCTTTATTTTTCCACTATCTACTAATGATTTTAAATAACTTCTTTTAAATCGATCCACACTTTTATATCCGCAATATTCCGCAATTTCTTTTGCTGTTCTTTCTTCTGTGCAAAATTGCAATATTTTTTCTTGCGTTTTATCATACGTCTTTTCATACGTCTTTTCATACGTCTTTTTTTCTTCATTTTGTGTTAAATCATATAACTCATCATCCGTCTTTCTATAAAAAATAACTGAAAATCCATTTTTCTTTATTTCAAATTCTACTTTTACATTTTCTTTTTGACATTCTTCATAAATTCTTTTAAAACCAGAGCCCCATTTTTCAATATCCTTCGATAAGTACAAAGTGTTCGCAATCAATGGATTTCGTGGCATAGAACCTTCTTTTCCTTCAATAAAATCTTCTGGTGTATATCCTTCTGGAAATTCTCCTGGATTAAAAATTTCAATTCTATCTTTATAAATTGCAATTTCATTACTTTTCGGATTCTTAAAATCTCTGTGTATAATCGAATTAATCAAAGCCTCCCTTATCGCTTCGATTGGGATTTCTGGAATTTCTACT
>CAOJGX010000001.1 GCA_948435735.1 uncultured Clostridium sp. | reverse complement strand
AATGCACTATTTTTTTATCTTTTTGTATACACCCCAACTAATATTATAGAACCCTAAATAAATGCACTATTTTTTTATCTTTTTGTATACACCCCAACTAATATTATAGAACCTTTTTATTTTGTCTGAAAAATGTATTGAAAATTTAATGAAAATATGATACAATACTCCATAAATAAAAAAAATTTTAAAGAGGTATACAATGAACCCACTAATAAAAACCATGCCCAATGTAAAAAAATTCAATGCTTATATGGCAGATGTAAAAACAAACAAGACACCAATCATGTTGTCAGGTCTTACCGATATTGGTAAGGTCCATTTGGCGTATAGCACAAGATTTTATGCAGAAAAACCAATTTGTCTTGTGACTTACAATGAATTACAAGCAAAAAAACTTATGAAAGATTTAAAATTCTTTGGAGAAAAAATTGATTTTTTCCCAAAACGTGAAATTATTACATTTGACTATCTTGCAGAAAGCAAAGATAGCCTATTTGAGCGAATTTCTGTACTCAACAATATTGTCAAACATAAAAGCAAAATTGTTATAACCACCATTGAAGCAGCCATGCAGAAAATGATTACGAAAGACAAGTTATATCAATTTGTCATGAATTTAAAAAATGGAGATACCATTAATTTAAATGACTTAAAAGAAAGTCTTGTTCGCTTAGGCTATGAAAGATACGATTTAATTGAAGGAAAAGGCCAATTTAGCGTGCGTGGTGGTATTATTGATATTGCCACTTCTGAAACAAGTGGTGTCAGAATTGAACTTTGGGGCGATGAAATTGATTCGATTCGTAAATTTAGTATCATGAGCCAAAGAACGACAGAAATGTTAGATTCAGTAGAAATTTTCCCAGCCTATGAATTTTTGCTTGAAACAGATTTACCCACCATTTGTGATCGAATTGTGCATAAAACATTTCCTAATGCGGTTCAGGAAAAAGTAGAAGAGGACATTGAACAAATCAAACAAGGCGATTATGTCAGCAAAATTGACAAATATTTTGATTGTTTTTATGAACAAACCAATACCTTATTAGATTATTTAAGTGATGATTGTATTGTTTTTTTAGACGAAATTCAAAAAATCAGAAATCGAGCAGAAGCCATCGCCAAAGATAACGAAAATTTAATCCAAGATTTAATTGAGAAAAATAAATTCGTTCTAGCAGGTTTTATTCAAAAACAAGATTATTTGACTTTCTCTGATCAAATCAAAAACAAACAAACCATTTATCTAGAAAAACAAGATATTGGCTTTGTGGATAAACAAAGTATGCATGCAAAAAGAAACGGATATAGCTTTAGCTATAGGGAGGTCAACTTTTTTCGTAGTTCAATGGATTTACTGTTTCAGAAATTACAGAAAAGCACAAATTCCTCCAAACAAACAGTAGTCCTACGGTGGAAACACCGATCAGTGCAAAAGATTAGTAGGGATTTTATTAGAAAAAGAAATTCCAAGTCATATTCTAGAAAAATCAGATGACGAATTAACGCTAGGCCTTGTTAATATTCTGCCTGGCGCGTTGTCTGCTGGGTTTGAATGTGATGATTTTGATTTAATGGTAATAGCCACAAGTGAAGTGTTTGAAGTAAAACAGAAACGAAAAAAGGCATCATCTGCCTTTAAAGAAGGCGAAAAAATTGTTTTTGCTGATTTAAAGGAAAATGACTTTATCGTTCATAAAACACACGGAATTGGGCAATACATTGGTGTCAACACCATAACAGCAGATGGTGTCACAAAAGACTACATCAAATTAAAATACAAAGGTGATGACATTTTATATGTACCAACCGACAGTCTAGACAATGTTCGAAAATATATTGGGCCAGAAATCACGCATTTAAGCTTAAATAAATTAGGCTCAAACGAATGGAAGCGTGCCAAAGAAAGGGTCAAAAAGAATTTACGAGAAGTTGCCGAAGAACTTATCCAATTATATGCCAAAAGACAGAAAATGCAAGGCTTTGCCTTTTCCAAAGATACGGCATGGCAACAAGAGTTTGAAGACAGTTTTGAATATACCGAAACAGACGACCAATTGCGTTGTATTGAAGAAATCAAAAAAGACATGGAAAGTTCTCGACCAATGGACAGACTTCTATGCGGTGATGTTGGATATGGAAAAACAGAAGTTGCTATTCGAGCAGCTTTTAAATCGTGTATGGACCAAAGACAAGTGGCCTATTTAGTACCAACAACCATTTTGGCAGAACAACAATATGCTACCTTCAAAGAAAGATTAAAAGAATACCCAATCAAAGTAGAAGGGTTAAGTCGATTTAGAACCCCAAAACAGCAAAAAGAGATTTTACAAAAGTTAGAAACAGGCGAAATTGATGTTATTGTTGGAACTCATAGAATATTAAGCAAAGATGTAAAATTTAAAAATCTAGGTTTACTCATTATTGATGAGGAGCATCGTTTTGGTGTGAAAGCCAAAGAGACCATCAAACAAATGAAGGAAAGCATTGATGTTCTGACTATGACCGCTACACCAATTCCAAGAACCTTACATATGTCGGTTGTTGGCATGCGTGATATGTCGATTATTTATGAACCTCCACAAAATCGAAAGCCTGTGCAAACGTATGTCTTAGAATATGATCCAGAAGTCATTCGAGAAGCCATTTTGAAAGAGTTAGAACGTGGTCGGTCAAGTGTTTTATCTATATAATCATGTGCAAAATATTATCAAAAAAGCAGGTGACATTTCGAATCTTGTTCCAGAAGCCAAAGTCGATTTAGCACATGGCCAAATGAGTGGAGCCGAATTAGAAAATATTATGCAGGATTTTATTGACAAAAAGATAAATGTTTTGGTTTGCACAACCATTTTAGAATCTGGGATTGACATTCCAAATGCCAACACAATCATTGTAGAAAATGCAGACAGACTGGGTCTTGCACAATTGTATCAAATTCGTGGTCGAGTGGGCCGTTCGGAAACGCAGGCGTATGCGTATATTACGTATCGTAGGGATAAAATGCTTTCAGAAGACGCAGATAAACGTTTGAAAGCCATGAAAGAATTTACAGAATTTGGGTCTGGTTTTAAAATTGCGATGCGAGATTTGGAAATTCGTGGCGCAGGAAGTATTATGGGTGAGATTCAGCATGGTCACATGGAACAAGTTGGGTATGATATGTATTGTAAATTGCTTGATGAGGTGGTCAAAGAAATACAAGGTCAGACCATTGAGGAAGAACTTGAGATTCAAATTGATTTGAATGTTTCTAGTTTTATACCAGATGAATATATTGAAAATCCAAGTCAAAAAATTGAAGTTTATCAAAATATTGCAAGTTGCAAAAAAGAAGAAGATATCCAAGATGTGATAGATGAAATGCTTGACCGTTTTGGGAAAATTCCAAAAGAGATTGAAAATTTAATAGAAATTGCAAGAATTAAAAATTTGGCACGTAAAAAATTTGTACTAAAAATCAATCAAAGGGGAAATAATATCATATATTACTTTGACGAAAAGAAATTTGATATTCAGGTAGTCGAAAAATTAATGAAAATTTACAAAGCCAAAATCAAATTTTCACCATCCAAAATCAGTCCCTACATCACTGTTCAAATCACCAATGATTTTGAAGTTTTGAAAGAATGCAAAACATTTTTAGAAAGGATTTAAGCATGGTAATTACAAGCAAAGATAATGATTTAATCAAACACATCCGAAAATTAAAAGAAAAAAAATACCGCGATGAATTTGGCGAATTTGTCATAGAAGGTGTCAAAATGATAGAAGAGGCAATTCAAGAAGAAGCTAATATAAAATATATCGTTGTTTGTGATGATTGCAGAACGGAAAGTTCGATGACCCAAGAGCAATTATACGATATTGCCAAATATGAATGTGTTTATGTAAGTGAAAAAATTTTCACGATGATAACAGAAGTAGTAGCTCCACAAGGCATTCTAGCAATTGTGGAAAAACCAACCAAAACAGAAAACAAAATTGATTATAGAGCCAAACATTTTCTCCTATTAGACAATATTCAAGACCCAGGAAACATGGGAACGATTTTAAGAACAGCAGATAGCTTAAATATGAAACAAATCATTGTTTCACCGGGAACAGCGGATTGCTATAATTCAAAAGTTGTGCGTTCTACGATGGGAGCAATTTTTCGAGTAAAGGTTATTGAGCGAGATTTAGAAAAAGTCATTAAAGAAATGCGGAAAACGTGAAATAAAAGTATACGCAACAGATTTGAAAACCAATCAAACGATTTATGATGTGAGGTATGAAAAATCGGCTGTTATTATTGGAAACGAAGCAAATGGGGTTTCAGAAAGTATGTTGCAATTAGCAGATGAAAAAATCAAAATTCCAATGACAGGCAAGACAGAAAGTTTAAATGCGGCAGTTGCTGCTGGAATTATTTTGTATGAGATGAATCGTAAGGGAAGATAAAAGGGGTAACCTTTTATTATATCATATTTTGGGGGAAATGTCAAGTTGACAAAAAGTCAAAAATATGCTATAATTAGTGGTGTGTTAAAGCGGAAATAAGATTAAATTATTTCCGCTTTTTAGGTTATTATGTTAAAAGTTTCAATATTTCAGGATAAATATCAGAAGCATTATGATTCCAGTTATTAACAAGATAACTGGCTTGTTCTTTTGAACCAACGTGAGTTTCTAGTTTAAAAGTAATCGTATGGTTTTCGATAATTTTACAGGTTACGATAAAATCTTTTTCAGAAATTGGGTTATACTCAGCTGAAATAGAAAATTTATCTTTAATGGAATCCAGGCTTTCTTTAAATTGGCTGTCGATTTTTAGCTTGGTAATGCCGGGAATGAGGTCGATAGTAAGAGCCAAAGCATTTGTGCCTTCTTCGGTTAATTCATATAATTCGATTTCTCCAGCGTGTTTTGTAATATAATTTTCTTCCGTTAATTCACTTAAAAATTGTTGAAAATAGAAGTAATTAATATCAGCTACCATTAAAATTAATTCTAATAATTCTTTGTGTGACAGCGGTTTTCCTACTTTTTTTAAGATGTATAAAATTAATATTTTATCTTCTGCTAGTGAATTTTGGGTTGCATCAAAAGTTTGCTTCAAAACACAAGGCACCTCCTTTTTTGTTTATTATAACACAGAAATTTAGCCTTGTAAAATGTTTTTTTTGAAAAAATGTAGCAAAAATCTTGAAATTATATTAATATATAGATATAATAAAAAGAAATAAAACTTAAGTTAGATGAAGGAGGCCACTTTTTTGAGAAAATATTTTGGAACAGACGGCATTAGAAGAATTGCCAATTTGGAACTGACACCAGATTTAGTTTTTCGTGTAGCAAAAGCTGGTGCCCATGTGTTAACCAAGCATACCGACCATGTACCAACGATTTTGATTGGAAGAGATACAAGAATTTCTGGAACTTTAATTGAAAGTGCTATGACAGCAGGTTTTTTAAGTTATGGTGCCAATGTTAAATTATTAGGTGTTATGCCAACACCAGCTGTTGCGTATTTGACGAAAAAATTAAACGCAGATGCTAGTGTTGTGATTTCAGCATCGCATAATACTTTTGAATTTAATGGGGTAAAATATTTTAGTAATCAAGGCATGAAAATTCCAGATGAAATTGAAGAAGAGATTGAAGAAATCATTGATTCGGAAAAATTGTCAACGTTGATGGCAGTGGGTGATAAAATTGGGGTGGCAGAAGAAGCGAGCGAGTATATGAAGGAATACATTGGATTTTTTAAAGATATTTTTGGTACGAAGCTTCAAAAAAGTCACCTAAAAGTGGCAGTTGACACTGCTAATGGAGCAACCTATCAAGTCGCAGAAAAAGTTTTTTCAGAATTGGGGATTGATTTTGAAATTATCCATCATGAGCCAGATGGTGTGAACATTAATCAAAATTGTGGTTCTACCTGCTTAGAAACGATTTCCAAGTATGTCCAAGAAAAAGGATTTGACTTAGGCATTGCTTATGATGGGGATGGAGATAGATGTTTGGCGGTTGACGAAAATGGCGAGGTGATGGATGGTGATATCATTATGGCAATTTTGGCGGATTATTTTAAGAGTCAAAATAAATTAAGCCAAAACTCGCTAGTGGTGACGGTTATGAGCAATCTTGGGTTAACGAAATATGCGGAGAAAAATGGGGTTCATATGGTTACTACGAAAGTGGGAGATCGTTATGTGTTGGAAGAAATGTTAAAAAATGGCTATAATTTAGGTGGAGAGCAATCTGGTCATGTCATTTTGTTGGATTATAATCCGACAGGAGATGGAATTTTAACTTCGCTGATGTTAATTGGGGCGATGTTAGAGAAAAAAATGAAAGCGTCAGAAATGCGAAAAATCGTGACGATTTATCCACAAGTTTTGATTAATGCCAAAGTTTCTAGTGAGAAGAAGTATGAGTATGAAACAGATTCTGAAATTAGGCAAAAAATTGAGGAGTTAGAAAAGGAATTTTCAGGCAATGGAAGAGTGCTGATTCGTCCTTCTGGGACAGAGCCAAAGGTACGTGTGATGATTGAAGGTGAAAATCAAGAATATATCACCAAAAGAGCGCAGGAATTGGCTGATTTGATAGAGAAAAAATTAAAATAAAGGATAGGGAAAAATGCAAAGAAATTATGAAAATAATCCAGAAAAAGCAAATTATATTAAGCAAAATTTGATGAAAAAATATCCGGAGATTTTTGAAAAATATGAGATGAGTGAATTGTCTGAGGTGCAAGTTTGTAATTTGGCAGAATTTTTAATTGCGGAACATCCAGAAAAATATGATAGAACTACTGGGACGCGAATGGATTATGAAAATAATCAAGAGTTGCAACGAATTTATACGGTTGTTAATCGACAAAAGAATACGGCAGTTCTGATTAACACGAATAAAGAAGGAAAAATTCCAGAAGGTGAGTTTGGGGTTTATGATTTGGAGAAGCATGAATTTCAGCTTACCAACGAGGAACTTAGAAAAACCATTAGGGAACACATCAAAAAATATGCAAAAGATACCATGACAGCAAAAGAAGAGGAACAGATGATAGACGAAATTGCACCGAAAACTTTGGATGATATGGATAAAATAGCTACCATGGGAGAGCGAAATATTGATGAAAAAGTGCGAAATGCGGTGGATCAAAAGATTGATGAGAAAAATGAGGAAAATGGAAAGACAAAGGAAGAAAGAGAAGCTTTAGAGAATAAAAACAAGGACAAAAAAGAAGTTGAAATAGGGCAAGAAGAAAAGGAAACAGGCCCAGAAGATGTTGTAAAAGCATGTAGAAGATTAGGTGTTACACAAATTAAAAGTTATTTCTATGTCAATGCAAGTGAATTAGGCGATAAAGTGGATGGAACACGTGTTAACAAAAATGGAAATCGAGTTTTAATGTTAGAAGTGGCAGATGGTTCAAATCTTGAAGGGCCTAATAAGTATTATGGATTCCAAGATAATCGCATGATTTCGTATGGAACGGAGAATCAAGAAGTAAGAGATGTAACAGGAAATGTAACGCAAATGGGAAAAGTTGTAAAGCCTCTGAAATTACAGTCTCCGGAATATATTGAATATACGGATAGTGAAGGTTTAGTCATTAGAGAGCAAATTGATGATAAAATGGATTTGTCTGTGCAGGAGATAGAAAATTATAAAAGAGATATGGAGAAAGTATTAGAAAAATACTCGCAAAATATTTATATGATAAAATATAACAGCAATTTATCACCAGAGCAAAAAATAGAACAAATCCAGAAAATTGATGATTGGTGCGATAAAGAAACGACTCAAATTGCGTTAGAAAATGACATTAGTTTAAATGATGATAAAAATATAGACAGTGCAACAGATGAACATACAGAAGATATCCAAGAGGAAGTAGAAGCTTGGGAAGTACCAGGAAGAAGAGAAAGAGGAGAATAAATTTTTAGGTCAAGTTGTAGTTTAACTTAGGAAAGGAAGAAAAGAGAATGGAAAACAAAAAATTTTATGTAACAACACCAATTTATTATCCCAGTGGGAAATTTCATATTGGCAACGTGTATACGACTATTTTGGCAGATTGCATCAAACGTTATAAAATCTTAAGAGGCTATGATGCCTATATGTTAACTGGTTTAGATGAACACGGTCAGAAAATTCAGACAGTTGCTGAAAACAGAGGAATGACACCACAAGCGTATGTTGATGAAATGGCAACCAATGCTCAAAAATTATGGCACAAAATGGAACTTCAATATGATGATTTTATTCGTACAACAGAAGAACGTCATGAAAAAGCAGTGGAAAAAATCATCGAAAAATTCCTTGAAAATGGTGATGTGTATAAAGGAACCTATGAAGGCTGGTATTGCATGCCTTGCGAAACGTATTTTACGCAGACGCAGTTAGTCGATGGCAAATGTCCAGATTGTGGCAGAGAAGTTAAGAAAATGCAAGAAGAATCGTATTTTTTTGATATGAAAAAATATCAAGATCGATTGATTCAGTTATATGAAGAACGTCCTGATTTTATTAAACCAGAATCAAGGCGAAATGAAATTTTCAATAATTTTATTAAGCCCGGTTTGGAAGATTTGTGCATTAGTCGAACAACGTTTGATTGGGGGATTAAAATGAACAATGACCCAAAACATGTTTTGTATGTTTGGGTAGATGCGTTAACTAACTATATTACAGCTTTAGGGTATTTGTCAGAGGATGATACGTTGTTTAAAAAATATTGGCCAGCTGATTTTCAAATTGTTGGCAAAGATATCATTCGTTTTCATGGCATTTATTGGCCAATTTTCTTGATGGCACTTGGCTTAGAACTTCCAAAACAGATTTATTCGCATGGTTTTATTGTGATGAAAGACGGTAAAATGTCGAAATCAAAAGGAAATGTGATTTATCCAGAAGACTTGATGGAACGATATGGTTTGGATGCAACGAAATATTATTTGTTACGCGAATTGTCTTTTGGACAAGATTCTACGTTTACGCCAGAAAATTTTGTGGAAAGATATAATTTTGATTTATGCAATGATTTAGGTAATCTTTTAAATCGAACGATTGGTATGATGAATAAGTATTTTGAGGGAAGTATTCCAACCGAATTTTCAGAAAAAAATGAGCCAGATGAAGCAGTTGAAGAATTTACAATCAAACAATGCGAAATGGTGGAACAATGCATGGATGATTTTCATATCAGCAATAGTTTAGCCGAGATATGGAATTTAATTGCACGAACCAATAAATATATTGATGAAACAGCACCTTGGGTTTTGGCGAAAGAAGAAAGCACAGAAAAGCTAAAATCAGTCATGTATCATTTAGCGGAAAATTTAAGGAAGATTGCAATTTTGTTAACACCATTTATGCCCAATACAGCAGCTAATATGTTTTCTCAATTAGGCTTAGAAGAGGAAAATTTAAAAACTTGGGATTCGCTTAAAAGCTATCATGTAATCCCCAACAATGCAAAAGTTGTGGAAAAAGGGGAACCATTATTTATGAGAAAAGAGAAAGAAGAAGAAATTGAATATATCAAAAACGCTATGAAAAAATAATCTAGGGCAAATGTTTATAGTTGCTCGGATAATCAAACCAAAAATCAAACCCCAAAGGGAGGAAAACATGGGAAAATTATTTGTAATTGATGGAACCGATGGAAGTGGAAAACAAACGCAATTTGAAAAGTTACAAGAACATTTAACACAAGACAAAATCCAATTTCAAACTGTTTCTTTTCCCAATTATGATAGTCCATCTTCTAGCTTAGTAAAAATGTATTTATCGGGTGAATTTGGAAATGATCCAAAACAAATCAGCCCCTATATTGCTTCTACTTTTTATGCAGCAGATCGTTATGCGACTTATAAAAAAGATTTTGAAGAATATTATAACAAAGGTGGTATTATCTTAGCTGATCGTTACACAACAGCGAATATGGTACATCAGGCTGGAAAAATTGAAGATGAAAAAGAAAGAGAAAAATTTATTAATTGGCTATTTGATTTGGAATTTAATTTGTATGGCATTCCAGAACCAACGAAAGTATTTTTTTTGAATATGCCGCCAGAAAAAGCAGAGGAACTAATCAAAAATAGGGAAAATAAATTTTCTCATACACAAGAAAAAGATATTCATGAACGTAGTCATAGCCATTTACAAGAAAGTTATGAGGCAGCGTGTTCTGTGGCAAAAAAATATGGTTGGTATGAAATTGCCTGTACAGCAAATAATCAACTTAAAACAATTGAAGAAATCCATGCAGAAATTTATGAAGAAGTAAAGAAGGAAATAGAAAGTGAAAAGTAGGATTGGTTTTTTTGGTGGCTGTTTTAACCCAATAACAAACGCGCATGTACAATTGATTAAAAAGGTAATCCAAGAAAAAAACTTAGACAAAGTATATTTTGTGCCAATGGGAAATTGGTATGAGAAAAAAGATTTAATTGAATTAGAACATCGAATAGAAATGCTTAAAATAGCTTTTGAGCAAGAAGAAAAAATGCAGATATTAGCCATTTCTAATAAAAACGAAAAAACATATGCGATTGATACGTTTCGCATCATTGACAAAAAATTTCCAGAAGCAGAGCGATTTTTTATTATGGGAAGTGACAATTATCAGAAAATGCTGCTTTGGAAAAATGCAGATGATTTGCTGAGGAATTATCAATATATTGTGCTAGACAGAGAAAATGGAAATATGAAACAGATTAGTTCTAGTCTTGTCAGAGAGAAAATAAAACAAAATGAACCGATTGAGGATTTTGTGCCTGCACAAGTGATAGCTTATATCAAACAAAAGAATTTATATAAATGAGGTAATGAATGAAAGGAAAAGTTGTTAATTTATGTATTGGTTGTATGAACCTCTTATTTGGTTTGCTGATTTTGGTTTATACAATTTACATACCACAGGAAATCGTAGACCTTACGATTCAAGAATTAAGTGTCACAAATGTTATTTTAAAGGTAAGTTATGTGCTTTTAGTTTTAATGATTGGTATGGATGGATTTCAATATCATCATAATCAAGATAATAGCAAAATGAAAACGGGTTATTTGATTGGTATTTTTGCACTTAGTTTTATATTTTTGAAAGAGCCAGTGATTGCGATTTTTTCCATTCTTTCTGGTATCATCGTTATGGTTCAAACAGTAAAAGATAAGAGTGTGGAACTTGACAGTACAACAGCCATATCAATCATTGCTTTGATGATTGTAAGTATTGTAATTTTAATAGGTGTTTCCTTTTCGTATGAAATCATTGGGCAAGCAATTAAAAATAAGGAAAATGAGGATAATCAAGAGTATAAAAGTGATTATTTTAAATATGTTACTGAATTAGAAATTACGGAGCCATATATTAATGTGAAAAAAGATGGAAAGTATGGTTATATTAACCCAAAAGGAGAAGTGGTGATTGATTTTAAGTATGATTATGCAAGTCCTTTTGTGAATATTACAGCGTTTAATAAGGATTT
Organism: uncultured Clostridium sp.; assembly: GCA_948435735.1. Lineage (GTDB taxonomy): Bacteria > Bacillota > Clostridia > TANB77 > CAG-508 > Scatovivens. The sequence continues at coordinate 48,505 of CAOJGX010000001.1, read as the reverse complement.
TCAAGTTGCTTTGGTTTGTGAGGATAAAACTTCCTATATTATGATGAAAAATGAAAGAAAAGTCATGTCTTACCGAGCCGAATCATCAAATGAAAATTACGAAGCCAAAAAACAAGAGTTAGAAGACATTTTCACCAATACATTAGGCCAAGGTGGTCAAATGCAAACAGAAATCGAAACCAAAACAGATGCCATACAGAAAATACCAAGATATGAAGAATTATCAGATGAATATACGTATCGCTATGATTACAATGAGGAATACGATATTATCATCACACAATCCAATCTTGGTTTAGGAGATAAATTTGAATTAGCTAAAAAAGATAACTTAAATATACGCATTAATTTACCATGTTCTAATCTAGATTATGATGAGGAATATGTGTATGTCTATCGTGATAAATCGATTCCGTTTTTTGATATTGCATCGAAAGAACAAGGATGGTTTACCAGTTATGGCAAGAAAAATAGTATGACAGGCAAGGCACAAATTTTAGATTTTATCGAAGATAAAATTTTAATTCGCAATTATAATGATGACACAATTTACTTTATCAATTCAGAAGGCAATATTTTGTCCGATATTTATAAAGATATTTATATGGCAGAAAATCGTTATATTGTAAAAAATAGTAATCATAAATATATGGTGCTAGACACAGAATTTCATAAAGTTTTTGAAGAGGAATTTGATATGATTGACCCTACTTTAATCCAATATGGTCTATACATTTGTGCTAATACGGATCAAGCCATTGATTTTAATGATTACAATTTTGCCAAAATGAATGGTAGGTTACTGAATGAAAAAGGGGAAACCATATTAGATGGAATAGAACAAATTTATGGAAATTATTACCAAATTTCAAATGATAAATCGGTTGCCTATGTGACGCGTTATGAAGCGTTTTTGAAGGAGTTAAAAGATATAACATTTCATTTTGTGGGGGATAAATTTTATCAGGTATATACAGATTAAATTGGGAGTTTAAAAATAAGAAAAATGTTCATACTATCATTAACGGCAAATAAAAATTTGCTAATAGGTTAATAATTCAAATTGGGAGGATATATAGTATGGAAGAAAACAATCAAACAATCAATTGTACAGTAGAAAGCTGTCAATATCATAATTGTGATCATAATTTATGTGAGTTACAACAAATTCAAGTGGAAGCTTGTACGAATTGTTCAAACGGTAGAGCAAAAGATGAATCGATGTGTGGAAGTTATCGTTGTAAATGTGATTAGAGGAAAAAGGAAGAACGGTGTGTTCTTCCTTTTGAAATTAACGGCTGTAGCTTGTTGACAAATTTACATAAATATGGTATAATAAATGCCTATAAATTTTTGGAAAAGTAACTAAAATAAAAGGAAGGAGTGCTTACATGAAAAAGAGAGCAGAACAAAGACTTCGGAAGAGATTTGATGGCTATTTTGTAAAAAAAGAAAAGCAGAAGAAAAAGGAAAAGGCGGAAGAAATAGTTGACTTAATTATTACCGTTTTAGAAAAGGAATTTGAAATGGAAGAACTCAACTATTCTTTAACAGGTTTTGATTTATATGAAAATGTCCATTCAACTTTTTCTCTGGTACTTTGGCCTTGTCAAGATTATCCAACGATTAAAGAAATTGAAGCAATAAATCAAATACCATTCGACCAAGAAGTATTTGAGAGTGTAAAAAAATTTCTTGCTTCCTTACGAAAATTAAAAAAATGTTCCTTGAAGAATAAAACATGTTTGGAAGTTTTATTTTAGTGTAAAAATTTGATTTTATCCCCACTTCAGTTCGTTTATGAGGTGGGGAGTTTTATTTAAAGATAAGAAATTTTATTTTTTCAAATTTTTTTCTTCATCTAGGGTTGCTATTTGTTTAATATTGGTGTTATCTTGTAAAATTGTATATTGTTTTTTAGCGATTGCATTTAATTGATCAAGCCTAACTTTTTGTTCGATTCCTTGTTCTATCATTTCAGCATTTAGATTTTCTAAATTACTTAAAATGATTAACTGAAGGATATTAGCATAATCTCTCATATTGCCTTCTAAATGAGTATTTTTAGCTTTCCATTCTTTTGCTGTCATTCCAAACAATGCAACATTTAATAAATCTGCTTCATTTGCATAAGCATATAATTTTTGTTTTTCTGTAAGTGCAGGGATGATATTCTCTTTTATGCTGGCCGTATGTATTTTGTAATTGGTTTTTGCAAGTTCTCGTCTAATTGACCAATTAATTTTATTTTGATAACTCTCATTTTGTTTTAGTCGCTCAAATTCTTTTATGAGATGTAATTTAAAAGCTGTATCTATCCAAGAAGCAAATTCTAGTGCAATATCTGGATGTGCAAAAGTTCCACCATTATATTTTCCTCTTTTGGAAATAAACCCAATAGCATTTGTTTCTTTAATCCATCTAGATGGACTCATTGTGAATGATTGAGTTGCAGAATCAGTTTTAAACTCGCGGGATTCCGCTAGTTTAAAATTAGGATTTGAAAGTTCTTCCCATAAACAATAAAAATCAAAAGAACTTTTATTGCTCATCCATTTTATGATAACATCTCCAGGAGTTAAGGGATTTTTATATCGTGCTAAATCAGTTAATGAGATATAGTCTGTATTTTCAACTTTCATAATATTTACTAAATTATCTTTTACTTTCATTTGTATTTTTATAACTTCTTTTTTTATAAATATCACTTCCAATCGATATAATTTTTTATATTATAAAACTTTTGTTTGCAAAAGTCAAGCAAAAATCTAAATGGAAATAAATTCTTTAGTTATATTTTCAACATCAAAAGACAAACTTCGACATGGTTCGTCAAAAAACGATACAAGCATTGAAAATAGTGTCGAAATCGGACGTTCGAAACTCCAAAAAAAAGCTTGTTTTCTATAGACACGATTAAAAATTTGATATAAGATTAGATTGTTCAAAAAAAGAGTACAATAAAAATTAAAAATCATAGTACTTTTTAAGCAGATAAAATTTTATTGACGAATAAAATTTTCATGCAGAAACACAAGAAAAATTAAAATAATAGGAGGAAAAAAATGGAAGTTTTAAAGATTTCATCAAAATCAAATCCAAATTCAGTTGCAGGGGCAATTGCTGGATTGGTCAAAGAAAGTACAAGAGCAGAAATGCAAGCAATAGGAGCAGGAGCATTAAATCAAGCAATTAAAGCAGTGGCAATCGCCCGAGGTTTTGTAGCACCAGCTGGTGTTGATTTAGTTTGTATACCAGCATTTGCTGAGGTTCAAGTGGAAGGAGAGGACAGAACTGGTATCAAATTAATTATAGAGTCAAGAAAATAATAGTAAAATAAATTTGCTGATGGCAGGCTATGCTGTCAGTTTTTTTATTCAAAAAATCTCTCTGCAAGGAGGGATTTTTTTGTATAAAATTTCTTTTATATTTTGTTAACCAAATAATAATTCTAAAATTGATTTGCCTGTTAAAATATACAACCCCACAAACCATAAATTTGAGTTGTTCACAGACTTATCCACATTGTCCACACAATCTGAAAAGTGATTTCTGTGGAAAAGTGGGTAAAAATATTATGTAGTTTTACAAATTGATTACAAAATGACAAAAATATAACAGAAGTATTACAAAAAGGTTTAGATAGTAATAAAAATGTTACAAAAAAAGTATTGACATTGTGGATAAATCAGCATATAATATAAATATATGAACATATATTCATATAAAGGAGGAAATATGGATTTTGAAATAGCAGAACAAAATATAGTCGATTTTCAAAAAATCGAAAAAATTAAAAAAGTTTTGCCACAAGATGAATTAATTTTTGAAATGGCAGAATTATTTAAAGTTTTTGGTGATTCGACACGAATGAAAATCATTAGTAGCTTGTTAGAAGACGAATTATGTGTAGGCGATATAGCGGTTTTAACCAATTCTACACCATCGGCTATTTCGCATCAATTGCGAGTGCTAAAGCAAATGAAACTTGTGAAATACCGAAAAGAAGGCAAAATCGTCTATTATTCGTTAGATGACGAACATGTCAGAGAAATTTATGAGAAAGGTCGTGAGCATGTTGAAGAAGTATGAGTTTATTTTAAAAAATCTAGATTGTGCCAATTGTGCGCGAGAAATTGAGGAAAAAATTGCGGAAAATAAAAATTTTCAAAATGTTGTGGTTAATTTTAATACGTTAAAATTAAGTTACGAAGCAGAAAAAGAAAATAAAGCATTAATTGAAAAATTGGTAAAGTCAGAGGAGCCAGATGTTGAAGTAATGGATGTGAAATCCAAATCGATAGAAAAAGACAATAAAACAGCAGTTCAAATATTACGATTAATGAGCGGGAGTGGAATTGCTGCCATTGGATTTTTGGCAGGTTTACCAAGTGCTTTTTCTAACAGTTTAATCTTGATAGGCTACCTGATTTTATTATATCGAACCATTGGAAATGCCATAAAAATATGGAAAACGAGCAAAAGTATTAATGAGAATTTTCTTGTTACAATTTCTTGTTTTGGTGCGTATTTGATTGGAGAAATGTTAGAAGGTCTGATGGTTATTTTGCTTTATGAAATCGGAAAAATTTTAGAAGATAAAGCGGTTCATAAAACCAGAAAATCGATTTCAGATTTGATGAATATTCAACCAGAATATGCGAATTTAAAAACGGATTCGGAAACGCGTCAGATTGCTCCAGAAGATGTCAAAATTGGAGATACGATTATCATTAAACAAGGCGAAAAAATTCCATTAGATGGTATTGTTGTAAGTGGAGAAGCAGATTTGGATACGTCTTCTTTAACAGGAGAAAGTGCTTTAAGAAAAGTAAAGGCAGAACAAAAAGTTTTATCAGGAAGTATTAATGTACAAGGAATGCTAGAAGTAGAAGTAACGGAAAAATATGAGAATAGCACGGCTAGCAGAATTTTAGAATTAGTGGAAAATGCCACTGACAAAAAAGCCAAAGCAGAAACGTTTGTCAACAAAGCTGCCAAAATTTATACACCAATTGTAATCGGTTTAGCGATTTGTGTTGCTCTATTTTTGCCTTGGATAACCCAGATAGAGTATTCACAAAGTATCTATCGAGCTTTAATCTTTTTGGTGGTTTCTTGCCCATGTGCAATAGCCATTTCGGTACCATTGAGCTATTTTTCAGGAATTGGGAAGGCGTCAAAATTGGGAATTTTAATTAAAGGGAGCGATTATTTAGATGCGTTAAAAGATGTGAAACAAATCGTATTTGACAAAACTGGGACTCTTACCAAAGGTGAATTTGCTATTAAAAAAGTAAAGCGATATAGTGAACAGTATACAGAAAAACAAATTTTGGAATTGGCTGTTTTAGGAGAAAGCTTTTCGAATCATCCCATTGCAAAGTCAGTGATAAAGAGCAGTGAAATTCAAGTGGATATAGCACAAGTCAAAGAGTTTGAGGAAATTGCTGGTAAGGGTTTGTGTTATAAGATACAAAATAAAAAAGTATGGATTGGTAATAAAGAGTTGATTCAAACAGATAAGGAAGAAGATGGCACTGCAATATTTATAAAGGTAGACGAAGAATTGGTTGGAAGTCTGGTATTAAGTGACCAAATAAAAGAAGGCACAAAAGAGGCAATTCAAAAATTAAATTCACTTGGTATCCAAACGAAAATGTTTACAGGAGATAGTAAGCAAGTTGCTGAGGAAATTGCCAAAGAATTGGGAATAAAAGAAGTCAAATCAGAAATGTTACCAACAGATAAATATAATGAAATGGAGAAAATCTTAAAAGAAAGAAAACATGCGAGTAAAGTTGCATTTGTAGGAGATGGGATAAATGATTCGCCAGTTTTAGCACGAAGTGATATTGGAATTTCAATGGGCGGTGTTGGTTCACAAGCTGCGATAGAAGCTTCGGATGTTGTGATTATGACAGATAATCTTAATAAAATTGTGGATAGTATCCAACTTTCGAAAAGAACCTCTCTTATTATCAAACAAAATTTGGTGTTTGCCCTTGGTATTAAAATTTTAGTGTTGATTCTTAGCACAGTTGGAATTTCGAATATGTGGCAAGCGATTTTTGCAGATGTTGGCGTTACTTTGCTTACGATTATGAATACTTTGAGAATTTTATCCATAGAATAAAGAGAAGGTTTGTCTTCTCTTTATTACATTTTTATTACAAATGAAAAAAAGTCTTGCATAAAAAAAAGTTTTTTGATATAAATAAATTAGAGAGAAAGAAAAATAAAGCGTTACCAGTAAAATACTTACTTTATTGGTACTGTTTTTTCTAGTCTAAAAAAGGGAAAATAAAGAATAAATCATAGTTTTTATGTAAAATTTACATAAAAACATAAAAAACTATTGATTTGTCTTCTAAAATGTGGTAAAATAAATATAACAAAAGATTATAAGCTTGAAAGTTATGTAAATTTTCAGAAAAATTACAATAGAAAAAAGCTGATAAAAACACAGGAGGATTAAATGAGGAAAAAGAAAATTTTATATCTCGTGGAAGCGATGCGGTGGTGGTGTATTTACCTATATGGTTGATATGGCGAACCGAATGGCGGAGCACTTAGATGTAATTGTAGCATACTCAACAAGAGAACAAACGCCAAAAGATTTTGAAAAATATTTTAAAGAAAATATCAAATTAGTTAGAGTAAAGAATTTTACGAGAAATATAAATCCAATTAAAGATATCAAAGCAATGTTTGAAGTAAAAAAATTAATCCAAGAGGAAAAGCCAGATATTGTACATATGCACTCCTCTAAAGCAGGAGCTATTGGCAGATTAGCGATTTCACAAAAACAAGCCAAGTTGTTTTACACACCGCATAGTTACGCATTTTGTAAAAAAGATGAATCGAAAATAAAAATCAAGATTTACAAAATGATTGAAAAACTTTTGGGCCTGCGAAAATGTACCACAATTGCATGTTCGAAAGGAGAGTATGAAGAAGCAAGAAAAGTTACCAAAAAACGTATGTATATTAATAATGGGGTTGATATACAAGACATGGAACAGGCTATTTTAGGAGAAACTGAAAGGCTGATAGATACAAAGCATTTAAAAATATGTACAGTAGGCCGAATTGGCTATCAAAAAAATCCAATGCTATTTAATAAAATAGCAGAGCGATTTCCAGACATACAGTTTACTTGGATTGGTGATGGTAATTTAAGAGAAATTCTAAAATCACCCAACATAAATGTATTAGGTTGGTGCAATCGAAAAACAGCGATGAAACAGCTTTATCAGAATGATATCTTTATTTTACCTTCTCTGTGGGAGGGATTGCCGATTACATTATTAGAAGCGATGTATTATAAAAAAATTTGTGTGGTAAGTAATGTAATGGGGAATCGAGATGTGATTGAAAATGGCCAAAATGGGTTTGTTTGCCAAAAAGAAGAAGACTATTGTCAGATTATTGAAAAAATCAGAAACGAAGATGTTGATTATATTAAAATCAAAGATAAGGCAAGACAGAGCATTGTGACCAATTATAATATGGAACAGATAGCACAGCAGTATTTGGAAATTTATGAAAAGGGAGTTGATTGTTATTAAAGAGTTAGAATTAAAACAATTTTTAAAGTTATTTTGGGATAAAAAATTATTGATTATTATTGTTATGATTATATTTGCAGTTATGGGTGGTGCTAAAACGAAATATTTTACAACACCTGTATATGAAGCAGCTGGTAAAATGATTTGTGCGAGAAATGAAGAATCGATTAATGAAGGTGCGACAGTTAGTTCATCCGAATTATCTATGCCATCAAGTTTGGCAGAAACTTATGCTGAGTTGATAAAAAGTGATTTGGTAGTTGGTCGAGTTATCCAAAATTTAGGGTTAAATATGACCCCCAAACAATTAAGCGGTTCCGTTGCTTTGACACCACTTACGAAAGTATATTATCAAGTAAGTGTTACAAGTACAGATCGAGAAAGGGCAGCACAGATTGCGAATGAATTTATTAAAGTATTTTCAGAAGAAGTTAAGAAATTTTATGAAATTGACAATATTTATGTAGTAGATAATGCAGAAGTGCCAGATGGACCTACTAATATTAATATGGCAAAAAATATTAAAATTTTTGCAGGGATTGGATTTGTAGTGGCTGCTACTGCTGTTATGATAATGTTTATTTTTAACAATACAGTTACTAATTCAGAGCAAATTAAACGTTATACGAAACTTACTACATTAGCATCTATTCCAAGATATAGTGGAAATGAGGATTTGATTACTTTAAAGGATTCAAAATCACCATATGCAGAAAGTATAAAAATATTAAGAACCAATTTGCAATATATGTATGATAAAGGTGAATTGCAAACGGTAGCGATAACAAGTAGTTTGCCAGGAGAAGGAAAAAGCTGGTTGACAGCCAATCTTGCGGTAGCTTTTGCGAATACAGGAAAAAAGACGTTGATTATTGATGCAGATATGAGAAGAGGTAGACAACATCGTTTGTTTAAGGTAAGAAAAGTGCCAGGCTTGTCTGAGTTTTTAAGGTCAACATTGGGAAGTACAGATATGATTGCAGTGAAAGGTAGAAGAGTTGCGAAAAAAGGCTTAGGTGTGCTAAATCGATTTTTAAAAATAGAAAAAATACCGGGTATGTCGGATGTGATTTATAAAGATGATTATATTTCTTCTAAAACAGATGGTAAAGGTAAAACAAAATCTTTGAAGATGGAAACTGAAGATTCAGAAGAAGTAGAAGTTATGATTGAGTCAGATAAAAAGACAAAAGGTAGAAGAGTTGCTAAAAAGACGGATGAAAAAGAGGAAAAGACAAAGAAAAAGGCCACTAAAGCAAGAAAGAAAGTAGAAGAAAATGTGGAAGAAACGCCTAAAAAATCAACTGCGAAAAAGAAAGTAAAAAAAGTAGAAGAGCCAGAAAAAGCTATCGAAACAGTAGATAAAATGGTGGATAAAAAAGAAGAAATTTCACGAGAAGAAAATGAGAATGAACCAAATATATTTGAATTTATTAGTGAAACTGGAATTGAGAACTTATATGTGATATCATCTGGTAGTGAGAGATTGGAGTCTTCTGAGTTGCTATCAACGAATAAATTGGAGGATGCGCTAGAAGAATTAAAAGAAGAATTTGATATGATTGTTGTGGATACGCCACCTGTTTCTGTTGTGGCAGATGGATTTATTATTTCTAGAATGGTAGATACGAATATGATTGTCTTAAAACATGGTAATACAGAAATTAATGAATTAAACAAAATCAAAACGAATATTCAAGAAATTGGTGGAGAAGTTATTGGAACTGTTATTAATAAGATTCCAGATGCCAATAAGAAGTATTATAATACGTACTATAATAAGAAAGTAAAATAAAACAGAAACAATAGCGGACTTACCCTTTAGTTAAAAGTCCGCTATAGTTGTAAAAAAGAAAGGGAAATACAAAGAGATGAGAATAAGGCAAGATTTTTATGTGAAGACAACGGTAATTATTGCAATATTGGTATTTTTAGTAGCAGGAGCAAAAATAGTAAGATACACTTTGATGAAAGAAATTTTGGTTGATTTGAGTATTGGACATATAATGCTTAATTTAATTCATGACGAAACTTCTGATATAAATGATGAAGATTTAACACAAGAGGAGTTGAATGCAGGAGAAAAAACAGCTAGAATTTTTAAAAATATAAATATATTTGAATTAACAACTTATGAAGAATTTGAAGTGTATATTACAATTTTGTGGAATACGATGTTGTTGATTATCATGTTTACATTAAGGAAACGATTAAATGTGATGCAAGCTATATTTTTGGTACTTACTATATTAGTATTAAATATATTTGATTTTAATTTGGCAAAAGAACCAATTCAAATGTTATATTTTATATTAATATTTTTTGTAATTACAAGTAAAGTCTTAAAAGATAATTTTAAGTATGGTTTATGTTTTGCAATTTTGTATTGGGCTTCTTTATCCTTTCGAGAGTATTATATATTGATTGCTATGTTTATGTTGGGAACTTCTTGGATTTGTAAGACTTTTATTTTAATGAAAGAAAAACTGAAATTGTTTGATATACTGCTTGTTATTTTTGCATTTGGGGTTGGATATTTTTTGCTACTGACAATTGCAAAAGTTGCTATGCCAGAGGATTATGCAGAACTTGTTAGAGTAAGAACAAGGGAAGGCCCCGCTAAAACAGAAATTAGAAACTGGATTACAAAAGATGCTTCAAATTTACCGTTATTTACATTGGATTATTTGGTCATGCTTCTTCGTATGATGATACCAATTGAATTAATTACGTTTGGACCAAAGTATTGGCCATATGTTGCGTATCAAGTAATGGTAACTTTTTATGTGGTGATGGCGTTGAAAAATATTAGAAAAAACAATAAGTCAAAAAATGTGGCGTTGTATGTGTATTTGGGATTTTTGTGTGGTTCTGCGACTTTTGAGCCGGATTTTGGTTCCTGGGTACGACATGAGGCGGCGATTGCTCCAGTATTGTTTATTTTGGCAGATATGTATAAGTTTAAACAGTCACAAACAGATATGCATTTGAAGGAGTTAGAAAAAGGAGAGTAAGTATGGATAAAAAAGTTGGAATTGTGTCTTGTTATTTTAAACATAATTATGGAAGTATGTTGCAGGCGATTGCAACACAGAAAATTTTGGAGGATTGGAATATCCCCAATGAGACGATTAATTTAGAGAAATTGGATGCTGAAATTGCAAGGGGAAAGAGGAAGTATTATACCGGTCAGATGTTTAATGTTTCTTTTATTAAGGCAAAATTGGGAATGGTAAAATTAAAGTTGTATTGCAAATTTTTTGGTGGAGAGTTGGGCAAAAATATAAAGATAAGAGATAAGAAGTTTGAAGAGTTTGAAAAAAATTTTCACTTGTCAAAACCGTTCGAAAAAATGGAAGATGTTTGCAAGGAAGGAAATTACACGGATGTATTGGTAGGAAGTGACCAATTGTGGCTTCCAGTTAATATTGTGGCAGATTATTATACGCTTAATTTTGTGCCAGAGGATGTGAATAAGATATCGTTTGCTACGAGTTTTGGGGTGTCTGAGATTCCTGAAAAATATAAGGAGCAATATCGAACTTTTTTGAAGAGAATCAATGGATTGTCTGTGAGAGAAGATGCTGGTGTGAAGTTAGTAAAGAAATTGACGGGAAGAGAGGCAAGTTTAGTTTGTGATCCAACTTTGTTGTTTAATCAAGAAGAGTGGATGGAGTTTCAAAAACAAGAACGATTGATTAAGGACAAGTATATTTTCTGCTATTTTTTAGGAAAAACGGTGGAATATCGAAAGTTTGCAGAGAGGTTGAAGGCGAAAACGGGATATAAAATTGTGTCTTTGAACCATTTGGATGAGTATGTGAAATATAGTGATAAGTTTGCGGATGAGGCGCCGTTTAATATTGGCCCAAGTGAGTTTTTGAATTTGGTGAGAAATGCAGAGTTTGTTTGCACGGATTCGTTTCATGGGACGGTGTTTTCGCTGATTAATCATAAGAAATTTTTTGTGTTTAGGCGTTATAAGAATCATTCTAAGGTTTCAACGAATTCGAGGTTGGATTCGCTTTTGAAGATTGTGGAATTGAGTGATAGAATGTTAGAGGGCGATGAAGATGTGGGAGAATGGTTGGAAAAAGAGGTTGATTATGAGATGGTAGATAGAAAGTTAGAGGCGTTTAGGGAAGAGTCGAAATGTTTTTTGAGGAGAGCTTTAAATGAATAAAGAAAAAAATAGGTGTATTAACTTTATGAAGGGGATATGCTGTATTGTAATTATATTGATGCATTGTTCTTTTCCAAACAGAATAGGAAATCTTATTACGTATCCATTTAAAATAGCGGTTCCGTTTTTCTTTGTGATTTCAGGCTATTTTGCTTATCGTAATGACAATAAAAAGTTGCTACATAAGGCTTTACATATTTTAAAGTTATTGTTCGTTTCAGAAATAATCTATATATTCTATTTTTTGATTTTTGATAAGATGCAGTTAAGGGAGAATTTTAATGGAATAAAACAAATTCTCAAAATTATTTTTGTGGGAACGTTATCAACAAATAATGCATTATGGTTTTTATATGCTTTGTTTTGGAGTTATATAGCCTTAATGGTGATTCATAAGTTTAAATTATATAAATTGTCTCATATGATAGCGATTGTGGTTTTAGTGGTCCATGTTGTGGTGAGAAGTTTGGTGAGAGATGGTAGTTGGTATGATGATAGTTATTTTAGAAATTTTCTGTTATTTGGTTTACCGTTTGTGCTTTTAGGAAGTTTTATCAAAGCACAGGAAGAAAATCTAGTAAAGATGTTTAGTAATAAAATGTGCCTAGTTGGAGCTTTGATAGGCGAAATTATGATAATTGTAGAGTATATTTTATTGGATGCATCAGATTATTATATTGGGTCAATCATTACTACTTTTTTTGTATTTTTATTTGCGATTAAGAATCCGAAACTTTATATTAACAAAACAGTTGAATTTATAGGGGAAAAGCTTTCTTTATATGTGTATATTTTTCATATGCTTGGTTTGTATATCATAAATTTGATTGCAAATTTCATAAATGTATCAGATAATTTAGTATTTAGGTGGTCAAGACCAATTTTAGTTATTATTTTTACAATAGGTATATCTTATTTGATTGATTTAGTAATGAATAAAGTGAAAAATAAAAGTTATTAAATAGGAGAGAAAAGGATGGAGAAAATTAAAGTATTATATTTTATCGACCGAATGAGACATGGTGGCATTCAGCAGTTTGCTGTGGAAATTGTGAAAAATATGGATAAAAATAAATGCGAAATTGAGTTCCTTTTGTTGGATGATGGACAAACGTATCCGCTAGAAGAGGTTTTGAGAGAATTGCGTGTGAAGTTTTATAAGTTAAAAGGTGTGTGGTTCCGAACGCCTTTGGATATTTTCAAGCAGAAAAGGGCTTTGGAAAACTTTTTTAGAGAACATCATGCTTATAAAGTTGTACATATGCATTCGTCGAGTAAGAATTTTATGGTACTTAAAATGGCGAAAAAATATGGGATAAAGGTTAGAATTGCACATTCGCATAATATTGGTTTTCAATCGAAAAATAAGTTGAAAATTATGCTTGGCAATCTTTTTAAAAAGCCTTTAAAGAAGTATGCGACACATTATTTTGCTTGTTCAAAATTAGCAGGAAAGTGGCTTTTTGATGGAGAAAGTGTAAAGATTGTACATAATGCAGTGGATTATGAGAAGTTTAAGTTTCATCAAGGAAGACGAGATGAGTTACGAAAAGAACTGGGAATCGAAGAAAGTTTAGTAATTGGAAATGTAGGAAGATTTACGAATCAGAAGAATCATGCGTTTTTGATTGATATTTTTGAGCAAATACATAGACAGAATGAAAAGGCTGTTTTAATGCTTGTTGGGATTGGAGAAAAAGAGCAGGAGATTCGCGATAAGGTTGAAAAATTAGGATTGACAGAATGTGTAAAATTTATGGGATTTTGTAAGAATACGAATGAATTGTTTTGGTGTATGGATGTGTTTTTGATGCCGAGTTTGTATGAAGGTTTGCCAGTTGTTGGTGTGGAGGCACAGTGTACGGGACTTCCTTGTTTTATGTCAAAGGATGTGATAACAGAGGAGGCGAAAATTGCAGAGAATGTGCAGTTTGTTTCGTTGGAAAAAAGTGCTAGGGAATGGGCAGAGATTATTTTGAAGAGTAATTTGAGTAGGAGAGATACGTATGAGGAATTGAAGCAGGCTGGTTATTTGATTGAGCAGACGGTGGAGGAATTGGAGAGGTTTTATAGAGAGGTTTGAAAAAATGAAAAAGATGATTTATAAAATGGCTAGACTTTTCATTAGGTTAATTTTACCAATGTTCAATATTAGTTTTGTAACAATTAGTGTAAAAGATGCTAGAAAAAACTTAAAAAAATTATGTGAAGAACGAGAACTTTTTTCGCAAGAAGATATTGTAAATTTAGAAACAGATAGAAAGATAGATTTAAGTATTATTATTCCGGTCTATAATGTAGAGAAATATTTAGTAAGATGTTTGCAATCTGTAGTTTGTCAAGAGACACAATATCACTTTGAAGTAATTGTGATAAATGATGGTTCAACAGATGGTTCAATGGAGATTTTGAAAGAATATGAGCAGAAATACGATTATTTCAAAGTGATAACCCAAGAAAATCAAGGTTTATCAGGTGCAAGAAATACAGGAATTAATCATGCACAGGGGAAATTTATAACTTTTATAGATAGTGATGATGCCATAGAAAAACAGTATATTGAAAAAATGATGAAAGCGGCTATTGAAAAGGATGTTGATTTGGTAATGTGTTCGATTAGGGAGTATGATGTTGTAAATGACAAAACCATACGATTCATTACACATGAAAATGTTTCCTTCAATAAGGGAATAAAAGATGAAATTTTAAATTTAAAAGGATATGCATGGGGAAAAATTTATAGGAGAGAATTATGGGAAAAAGTTAGGTTTCCAAAGGAATATTTGTTTGAGGATGCGATTACTAGGCCAATTATGATGAGATTATGCCACTCTTTTGCCTTTATCAATGAGGCAGTGTATAGCTATACAGTGAGACCAGATAGCTTATCAAGAAAAGCGAAGGAGAAAAGAAAAAGCAAAAAGTATTTAGAACAATATTTTATGCTAGAAAAAATATTGGAATTATCTGAAAAGATAGGTTTACCGAATGATAATATTTTATATAAAATTGCTTTATATGAATTAGGAACCTGTTTGTGGCTTAGAACGAGATATTTTGAGGAAGATATCAAAAAAGTGGTATTTGTGTTAAGTTGTGATTTAATTGAAAAGTATAGAGTGGAAGGGGCAGAGTTAAGTTTTGAATATCAATATTTAGAAAAGGCTTTTCAAAATAAAAATTATGTATTGTGGAAAATGATGGGGATTTATATGATGTTAGGAGTGAAATTAAAAAATGGATAAAATAAAAATCTTATATATTGGAATGTCACCGAATTTTGGTGGTATTGAAAGATTTTTGATTAATGTATGCAAAAATATAGACAGCAATAGGTTTGAAATTAGTTTTTTAATTGTTAAAGGAAACAGAGTTTGTTTTCAGGATGAATTAGAGAAAATGGGAATAAAGTTTTTTGAGGTTACGCCAAGAAAACAAAACTATGTTAAGTTTTTGAAGGATTTAAAAGAAGTCTTTATGAAGCATAGTTTTGATTATATTCATTTTAATTTAGTCAATTTAAAATGTCCAGAACGAATTTTAATGGCTAAAAAATATAGTAAGGCTAAAATAATTATACATAGTCATAATGCGTTATTAAAGAATTTTGAAGTCACTCATTATATCGGGAAATTTTTAACGAAACATGTAGCATGTATCCGTTTGGCTTGTGGGGAGGAAGCTGGTAAGTTTTTATTTGGGGATAAGAAATTTACGATTATGAATAATGGTATGGATTTACAAAAGTTTAAATTTAATCAAGAAAATAGAAACAAAATTAGAAATGAAATAGGCGTTCAAGAAAATGAAACAGTGATTGGCTTGATTGCTAAATTTGAAGAACAGAAAAATCATCATTTTTTAATAGAAGTTTTTAAGGAATACCAGAAATTAAACCAAAACAGTAAACTAGTATTGGTTGGTGAAGGATCACTAAAAGAGAGCATGGAAAAAAAAGTAGAAGATTTAAAATTAAATCACAAAGTTTTATTTTTGGGAAGACGTGATGATACAGAGAAAATTTATTCTGCCATGGATATTTTTGTAATGCCATCTTGGTTTGAAGGATTTAGTATTGCACTTGTTGAGGCACAAGTAAATGGCCTTAAAATTTATACAAGTATGAATGTTGCAGAGGAATCGAATTTGACAGGAAATGTTGAGTTTTTGTCATTAGATGATGAGGCGAAAAGTTGGGCTAAAACGATATATGAAGGAAATTATGTAAGAGATGAAAAAGCAATTGAGAAAATACCTAATCAGTTTAGTGTAGAGGAAACAGTTAGAGTTTTAAGTAAAATTTATGAGGGGAAATAGATGAAGAAAAAAATTTTATTTGTTATGGAATCGCTTAGAATTGGTGGTGCTGAGAAGAGTTTATTAACAATTTTATCGATGTTAGACTATCGTCAATATGAGGTTGATTTGTTTTTATTTAGAACAGATGGTGAATTAATGGAGTTTTTGCCAAAAGAAGTAAATTTATTAAGCCCATCAGAAAATTATAAGATGTTTAGTGAGAATAGAAAATTAGCACCGTTTAAATTTTTAAAGAAGTTAGATGTTAAGTTATTTTATCATAGCTTTCTTTATTTGATAAAATGTTTGTATTATAAAATGATTGGGAAGTTGTATATTGGTTGGGAAGAAGTACAGTGGATGTTTTCGGAAATAGGGAAAGAATATGATGTTTCGATTGCATTTTTGGAGAGGAAAACAATTTATTTTAATATTGATAAGGTGAAAGCCATAAAGAAGATTGGATTTATTCATAATGATTATAGTGTTTATGAGTATGATTATAAAAATGATCAATATTATTTTGAAAATTATACGAATATTGCTACTGTATCTTTGCATTGTAGAGATGTTTTGTGTGAGATTTTTCCAGCTTATAAAGAAAAGTTTTTGGTGATAAAAAACATGGTTTCCAAAGACATGATTAATCAAATGGCTGAAGAAGAGTTACCAATTGAAAAAAAGGAAAAGTTTAGGATTGTGACAGTTGGTCGTTTAGTTGAACAAAAAGGGGTGGATAAGGCGATTGATGTGTGTAAGATGTTGGTGGATAATGAGTATGATGTGAAATGGTATGTTGTAGGAGCAGGGCCAGAAGAAGAAACATTGAAAAGAAAAATTGCTGAGAATAATTTGCAGGATAGATTTATTTTAGTAGGAGCACAGAAGAATCCATATCAATGGATGAAAAATTGTGATGTGTATGTACAACCATCCAGATTTGAAGGATTTGGAATAACAGTTTGTGAGGCAAAAGCTTTAGCAAAACCGATTGTAACGAGCGATATCCCAGAATTTAGAGAACAAATAATAGATGGTTGGAATGGATATCTTGCAAAAGACGATGAAATGATGTATAATAGAATTACGGAAATAATAGAAAATAAAAATGGAATTAGGGATAAATTTATTGGAAATTTAGAGAAAGATGAGAAGATTGAAAATAGAGAAGAATTAGAGAAGTTTTATGAGGTAATAAATGGACGATAAAAAACAAGTAATCAAAAAATATAATGCAATAGATATAACAAAATTTATTATGGCAATTGTGGTTGTTATGATACATTCTGGCATTATGGAAATGATGAAAGACAGTTTACTCTATCAGATTTATGATGTGATACGAAAAATGGCGGTTCCGTTTTTCTTTATGGCAAGTGCATATTTGCTTTTTTATAGAATGCAGGGAGAGTATAGAAGTCAAAGTAATACAGAGAAAATAAAAAACTATATTTTTAAAATGGCAAAGTTATATATTGTTTGGAGTTTGATATATCTTCCGCTAGCAATTTATAATTATATACAGATTGGAAATGGTTGGATAAAATCAAGTATTGCCTATATAAGAGGATTTTTTGTTTGTGGTTTCCATCATTATTCTGTACAGTTGTGGTATTTATTATCTGCTGTCTATGGGGCAATTGTGATTCGTTTTTTATTAAAACGTGGATGGAAAGAGTGGAACATTTTAATCTTATCTTTTCTAGTTTATACAATAGCTTATGGAATGAATTGTATAATAGATAATCAAGAGAATTTAAAAGGAATTTGGTTAGCGATAAGTAAGTTTCTACAAAAAGTATTTTTAACAGCTAATATTTTATATGGTTTTTGTTATTTATCAATTGGAATGTGTATTGCTAAATATAAGACTAGAATTAAATTTGGAGTATTAGTAGTAGTTAATATTGTATTGTTTATTACAATGATGTATTTTAATCATTTTATATTGCTGTTATTATTAAATATCTGTTTCTTTATGTTGATGCTTTCAATTGATTTAAAAGATAGGAAAATATATTATTATTTTCGAGAGGCAAGCATTATTATTTATTTTTCACATATGTTATTTAATTTTGCAAAAGATAGAGTTGGAATAAAAGATTACTCTGGCGTGTTAGGTTTTGTCATAACACTTAGTTGTAGTTTTGGGTTATCATTTTTGCTAATTATGCTTGAAAAGAAAAAAGATTATCGAATTTATAAATTATTGTTCCATTAGTAATTATTTTGTGTGAGGGAATGAATGGAAAAATTAAAATATTTTGTAAAAAAGGGCCTTGCCCGATTCATTAATGTAATATTGCCACTTATTTCAAAAGTTAACTTTAAAGTTGATGTTGAAAAGGCTAAAAGAGAAATATATTCATTGGGAAAGAAAAATAGTCTTTATCATGAAGAGTCGTTAAAGAGAATCAGAAGGCTAGAGGATAAGATTGATTTAAGTATTATTATCCCTGTTTATAATGCAGAAAAAACATTAGAGATGTGTTTGAGTTCTATTGTTAAGCAAAAAACACAATATCAATTTGAAATAATATTAGTTAATGATGGCTCAACAGATAATTCAAAGGAGATTTTGAATAATTATAAAAATAACTATCCTAATGTTTTTGTAATAGAGCAAGAAAATGGAGGTGCAGGCAAAGCAAGAAATACGGGAATTAATTATGCGGAACGGAAAATATATAGGTTTTATCGATAGTGATGATTATATTAGTAACGAATACATACAAAAGTTGATGAATAGAGCATTAGAAAAGAATGCAGATATAGTGAAATGTGGCTATTATGCAGAAAATTTGGATAGTCATGAAAAGCATGCAATTTTATATAAAGATTTATCTGTGAATAGGGGATTGGAAAATCAGATTTTAGAATTAAATGGCTTTTTGTGGGGAGCAGTTATAAAAAATGAACTTTTTAGTGATTTTAGAATACCAGAAAATTTTTGGTATGAAGATATGATTACAAGAGTGATTATTTATAGAAAATGTAGAAGATTTGAATTTTTAAATGAGCCGTTATATTATTATGTTCAGCATGAGGGTAATATATCAAAAAAAGTTGAAAAATCTAATGATGTAAAATGTTTAGACCAATATTTTCTAGGTATAAAATTATATGAATTATCGAATAAAATTGGTTTAAAAAAGGATGAAATTTTATATAAGATTTTATTAAATGAATTTGGTATGATGTTGTGGTCTAGGACTAAAGGTTTAAACAAAAAGGATGCTAAACAGGTATTTATAGTAGCATGTGAATTTATGAAGCAATTTGAAAACTGTGATAAAATAGACTTAAATAAATATGAAAATTATTTTAGGATTGCTTTTGAAAATTATAATTATATTTTGTGGAAACTGATAAGTAGATTAAATAGATGGGGTGTTTGAGAAAAGTATCATATGGAAGGTGAGAAATGGAAAAAGATTTAATAAGTATAATAGTACCCATATATAATGTAGAAAAATATTTAGTTAGATGTATTCAAAGTATTGTAAATCAAACTTATAAAAATTTAGAAATCATTTTAGTAGATGATGGTGCAACCGATAATTCAGGAAAAATTTGTGATGAATGGGAAAAAAAAGATGATAGAATAAAAGTAATTCATAAAGAGAATGGTGGTTTATCTGATGCAAGGAATGTTGGAATTGAAAATGCAAAAGGGGATTATATAGCATTTGTCGATAGTGATGATTTTGTGAAAAATAATATGTATGAAGTTTTATTAAAAAATCTAAAGACTTATCATGCAGATGTTTCAGTTTGTTCGGCTTTTGATTTTTTGGATAACAATGATATGGAAAATTGTCAGCAAGATGATATAAAATTAGAGTATTATGAAAATGAAGATGTATTTAAGAAATTATTTTCAAAAGATATTGGAAAAGCAGTGGTAGCTTGGAATAAACTCTATGTCAAAAAAGTTTTTGAAAGAGATTTAAGATTCTCTAAAGGGAAATTTCATGAAGATGTATTTTTTGCTCATAGAATGTTAGGAGCCATTCATTCAATTGTGTATACCAATCAAAAATTGTATTACTATTATGTAAGACAAGGAAGTATTTCAAATACTTTTAACATAAAGAGATTAGATGAATTAGATGGAATGTATGATAGAATGATTTTTTTTCAACAGGATCGATTTAAAAATACGGAATATCCTGTACTCTCGTTTTTGGCTTATCATGATAAGTTAATTCGATATTATTGCTATTTAAAATTTTATAATGAAAAAAAAGTATATAGTCTTAATATGAAAGATATAAAACAGAAGTTTGATTCTAATTATGATAAAATTCTACAAAGTTGTACAAGTAAGAAAAAAAGATTAAAATATATATTTTTTAAAAAACTACCTAATGTATTTTATCATTTTAATAAAAATCGTTTTATAAAAAAGTAATTGTGTGAGGTATAAAAGTGAAAAAAGTTTATATGATTTTGTCCCCATTATTACCTTGTCCAGATGTGCAGGGTGGAGCAATAGAAAAATTAGTGACGAATCTTGCAAAGGAAAATGAAAAACAAAATTTAATTAAGTTAAATATTGTTTCTAAATATAATAAAGAAGCACTAGAAGAAAGTAAAAAATATAAAAATACGAATTTTATATTTACAAAAACAGAAATGAAATATAAAATTTTATTATTATTGTATAGAATTTTAAAAAAATTAAAAATTAGAATTTTTCCATTAAATTATTACTATTATCGTGCTTTTAGAAATATAGAAAAAGATGCGGACTACATAATTGTAGAAGGCGGGAATTATGAATCCTATAAAGAGTTTCAAGAATATTTTGGAAAAGAAAAAATGGTATTACATATTCATCAAGACTTAAAATCGACTGAAAAATTAAATGAAATATTTGGAAAAGTTATTGGTGTGAGCCAATTTTGCATACGACAATATAAGGCTAATAAAAATGTTGATACAGTTGTCTTAAAAAATGGAATCGATTTAGAAAAATTTGATAGAGAATTAAAAGAAACAGAAAAAATTGATATATGTAATTCATTAAATATAAAAAAAGATGATTTTGTCATTCTTTTTTGTGGTAGGTTAATTCAAGTAAAAGGTGTATTAGAATTGATAAAATCAATAAAAGAAATAAATGATGATAAAATAAAATTACTAATCATTGGTTCACCTAATTTTGGAGCAGAGGCGAATAGTGAGTATGCTGAGGAACTAAAAAAAGAAGCGGAAGCTTTAAAAAATCAGATTATTTTTACGGGATATATACCCAATGAAGAAGTATATCAATATTGTCAAATTGCAGATATTCAAGCAATTCCTTCGTTATGGGAAGATGCAGCACCATTAACGGCAATAGAAGGCATGGCAAGTGGTTTACCGATTATTGCGACTAAGTCAGGTGGAATGGTAGAATATATTGATGAAAAATGTGCTGAGATTATAGAAAAAGATGAAAAAGTTGTATCACATTTGAAAAATGCTATTTTAAAATTATATCAAGACAAAGAAAGAAGAGAAAAAATGAGTATACATGGAAAAGAAAAAGCAAAACAGTATTCAATGCGAAAATATTATGAAGATTTTGCAAAGATAATAGAGGAATGGGAGAAAAAATAATGGAAGATTTAATTAGTGTTATTGTTCCAGTATATAATGTAGAGGAATATTTAGACAGATGTGTAGAAAGTATTGTAAATCAAACGTATAAGAATTTAGAAATTATTTTAGTAAATGATGGTTCAACCGATAACTCAGGGGAAAAATGTGATGAATGGCTTAAAAAGGATAATAGAATAAAAGTGATACATAAGCAAAATGGAGGCGTGTCTAGTGCGAGAAATGTTGGTTTAGAAGATGCAAAAGGAAAATACATTACTTTTATTGATAGTGATGATTATGTGTTAGAGAATTATGTAGAGAATTTATCTAATTTGATAGGTGAGGATACAAGGGTTGTTAGAATTATATTAAATAGTAATTTTGAGGAATTAAAAGTATATTCGCAAAGATTTTTTGATATTTTTGAAAACACAGGTAAATTTAATACAGCTTGTTTTCAGTTAATTGAAAAACAATTATTAATGGAGAATAAGATTAGATTTAATGAAAAAGCTGGATTTGGAGAAGATTTATTATTTTCCATTCATACCATGATTGCTGCTAAGACAATAAAAATAGCACATTTTGATGGTTATAAAATTTTTTATAATGCAAACAGCATTACCAAAAAGATAGATAAAGATTTAATGAAGAAAAATATCTATGAATTATCAGTTGTATATAATGAAATTTACAGTAATTTTAATAAAGAGATTGAAAATTTTAGAACAAACAAATTTTTTGAGGAAGTAAATGGGCAGCTTTTAAAAATTTCATTAAATTTCTCAATTAGTTATAAAGAATTTTGTCAATTAATGAATGAAATTTATCAAAACTTAAATACTATACTATTTGAAAAATTTGATAGAAATAAACAATATAAAACAACAAATAAAACATTTATAGATTGTTTAGTAAAAAGAAGAATAAAACTATATTATGTTTTAATGATAATTAGAAAAAAATTGAAAGGGCAAAAAAATGGTTAAAAATTCAAATAGAACTGTCAATTCCATAAAAAATGGATTAGCTTCTACGATAGTTTATGTTATAACAACTTTAATGGGATTTATTTCACAAGCAATATTTATTCGAACCTTAGGTGCTGAATACAATGGAATCAAAGGTTTATTTAGTAATATATTGAATATGCTAAGTATTGCCGAATTGGGCTTTGGATCAGCTATTGTGTATCATTTATATAAACCGATGGCGGAAAAGGATATTGAGAAAATAAAAACTTTAGTTAAATATTATCGAAATATTTATCATATGATTGCGGCTATTATTTTTACAATTGGAATGCTTATTTTACCAATTATTCCAATGATTGTCGGAGAAGTTTCTGTACCAGAAAACATAAGATTTTTGTTTTTCTTATACTTATTAAGTACAGCAGTTTCTTATTTACTAACTTATAAAAGATCGGTATTATATGCTGACCAAAAAAATTATATAACAAATACGGTTGGCAGTATTTTTATCATTTTAAGAAGTTTGGTGCAAATAGCAATTATTATACTAACAAAAAACTTTATTATTTATTTATTCAGTCAAATTATTTTTGCCATATTGGAAAATGTAACAATAAATATCATTGTTAATAAAAAATATCAATACATTAAAGATTTAAGCAATGTAGAAAATATGCCAAAAGAATTAAAACAAGATATCACAACAAAGGTAAAAGGGTTATTATTTCATAAAATTGGTGCATTTGTTGTTTTAGGAACGGATAATATTATAATTTCTATGACAAAAGGATTAGGGGTAGTAGCAGTTGGAATGTATGCTAATTATAATATGATAATTGGACAAGTTAAAAGTTTATTTGGAAATATAATAAACTCTTTAACAGCTAGTGTTGGTAATTTATTAATAGAAAAGGATAAAGTAAAAGCTCGTTCTATTTATCAAGCGATTTTCTTATTAAATTCATGGTTATTTTGTTTTTGTTCTATATCTATTTACTGTATGATAGAACCATTTGTCAAAATTTGGGTAGGTGGTGAATATTTACTTCCTAAGTTTGTATTAATAACATTAGTTATCAATCTATATATACAAGGAATTAGAACTACAAGTGGAATTTTTTCAGATGCTGGTGGAATCTTTTATGAAAATCGATTTGTTCCATTGATAGAGTCAGCTATCAATATAATTGCATCTTTAATTTTTGTAAGAATATTTGGTTTTGCAGGCGTATTTTTAGGTACAATAACGAGTACATTAGTATTATTTTTATATAGTTACCCGAAATATGTTTATAAATTAGTTTTAGATGGAGAATATCCGGAATATTTTAAATTACATATAAAACATGGTTTAATAACTGTAATAATAGGTATTATTACAGCCTATATTTCAAGTTTGATAGTAGTACAAAATAATTGGCTACAACTTATTTTTAATGGAATATTATGTTTGTTTGTGCCTAATATTTTATATTTATTATGTTCTATAAAGATGCCAGAATTTGTTTTTTATAAAGAAAGGATTAGAACTTTATTAGCCAAAAGGAGAAATAAGAGATGAAACAAGAAAAAGTAAATAAAAGAAATTATGGAATTGATTTATTAAGAATAATCGCAATGTTTTTTGTTTTAATCTTACATATAGTAGGGAAGGGTGGAATTTTATTAGGAGTTAAGGATAACGAAACTAAATTTGCTATTACGTGTTTTATACAAATAGGAGTATATTGTGCGGTTAATTGTTATGCACTAATTAGTGGATTTGTTTATTTTTCAGAAGAAGATAAACCATTAAAAATTTCTAATTATATTTCATTATGGCTTCAAGTAGTATTTTATAATGTAATGATTACCTTAATTTTTTGGAAATTCTGGACTAGATTAATAGGAATAAAGCAATTAGTAAAATCATTTTTTCCAGTAGCTAGTAATCAATATTGGTATTTTTCAGCATATACAGGAGTATTTTTTATGATACCATGGCTTAATAAAATTGTACGAAGCTCAAAAAAGGAGAAATTAAAAACAGTTATGATTTGTATGTTGGGATTTTCTTGTTATGTTACAATAGCCAATTTATTTACATTTGAAGGAGATCCGTTTGGACTAAATGCAGGATATAGTTTTTTATGGCTTGCAATTTTATATTTGATGGGTGCTTACATAAAAAAGTATGAAATATTTAATAAACTGAATAAGAAAAAAACGGTATTAATTGGTATATTTTTACTGATAGTAACTTGGATTTGGAAAATAGAAATTGGAGAATTAACGATGTATTTCTTTGGCAAAAAAATAATGACTGATTTATTAATTTCTTATACATCACCAACAATTTTAGGAATAGCAATAATAATGTTATTAATTTTTGCAAAATTAGAAATAAAACCATTTTGGTATAAACTTATTAGGTTCGTAACGGTTTCATCTTTTGGTGTATATTTAATACATGTACAGCCTTTAGTATTTGATAATATAATAGGAGAAAAATTTTCTTATATAGCCAATCTTCCTGCTTATTTAATTCTACCTGCAATAATTGGTTTGACGATTATTATTTTTACGATAGGAATTTTTATAGATAAAGTTCGTATTTTGGTTTTTAGATTTTTAAAGTTTAGCAAGTTATCAGAACAGATAGAAAAGAAAATAAGAACTTTTGCTTACAAATTAGAAAATAGAGAAAAAATTACAGATTAAAAAAGAAAGAATAGCGAAAAAGGAGGAAAAGATGAAAAAACTAAAAATTAGACAAAACAGACAATCCAATTTTGAACTATTAAGAATCATAGCAATGGTGATGATTGTATTTTTTCATTTTGGAATGCACAGTGGATTTAATTTTGACACAAATTCCATAACCATTCCAAGGTTATGGAATCAATTCATACAAATAGGAGGAAAAATTGGTGTCAATCTATTTGTTTTAATAAGTGGCTATTTTCTAATAAGTTCTTCAAAATTCAAAATAGCCAAAGTCTTAAAATTGTGGGGTCAAGTATTTTTCTATTCGATAGTCATATATGCAATTTTTATCGTATGTGGCTGGGAAAGTTTCAACCCAAAAGACTTCATAAAAAATATGTTGCCAATTATTTTTGAACAATGGTGGTTTGCAACTAGTTATTTTGTTTTATATCTTTTATCACCATTCATCAATGTCTTTTTGAATCATTTAGATAGAGAAACATACAAAAAAATGCTAATAGTAATGACTATATGTTGGTGTATCATTCCGACTTTTACAACAATGGATTTTGAAAGTAATGATTTAATATGGTTTTTTTATTTATATAGTTTAGCAGGCTATATAAAATTAAATGAACAAAAATTTCAAGCGAAAAATAAAACTTATTTTTCAATAGCTTTCATACTTATATTGCTAAATTTTTTGACTGTGATAATTTTCGATTTAATCGGATTAAAAATAGGCTTTTTTGGAAAACATGCAACGTATTTTTACCATATGAAAAGACTACCAATACTACTAATCTCAATATTTTTATTATTAGCCTTTAAAAATACTCACATAAAACAAAATAAAATCATTAATGTAATTTCTTCTGCAACCTTTGGTGTCTACTTAATACATGATAATAATTTAATAAGACCATTTTTATGGAAGCAGGTATTAAACGGAGAAGCCTTTTCCAATACAATTGCTTTAATACCCTATTCTATAATAACAGTTCTAATGGTTTATACAGTTTGTACAATAATAGAATTAATAAGAATTCATGTCATAGAAATTCATTGTATGAAGCTTGTAGAAAAATTGGCCTTGAGAATAAATACTATAATAAACAAGTTTCTGAACTTAGATTTTATAAAAAATTTTTAATAGCAAAGAAAAGGAAGGAAAAAGAAAATAACATGTACTACACCTACATCCTCCGCTGCCAAGACACCACTCTCTACACCGGCATTACAACCGACCTCACCCGTCGCATGCACGAACATTTCTCTAGCCGGCGACAAATGTGCCAAATACACCCTAAGACACAAACCCCAAAAGCTAGAAATCGCATGGCAAAGTGAAAACAGAGTGCTAGCATCAAAATTAGAATTTCATATCAAAAAAACATTAACCAAACAACAAAAAGAAGAATTGATATGCAAACCAGAAAAACTAGCAGAATATTTAGGTGATAAAATAGAAAGTGATTGTTACCAAAAAATAAAAGTTGAAAAAGTAAAGATATAGTATTGAAGTGGACATAAAAGTATGATATAATCCTTTCATAACCATTATTAATACGTCTTTCTTGTGTGACAGCAAGCTTATGCAAGAGACAAATAAAGGAGGATTTATACATGACACAATTAAATCTAAGCAAATTAAAAGCAGTAAATGAAGTCTTCAAAAGGCTCAACGTTCTTAGGCGGTGGAGTTCGTACTTATCAGAAAATAAGTACAACGAGTTAGCCAAACAGTCTCTTAATTGTATAGTAGCCTACATTTTAGCCTCTTATTGCGAAGAAGCAGGGCAAACAGTACAAGGGGAAATGTTTCCGAAGATAGCAATGTATCGTGCCTTTCAAAAGGTATATGTATATTTTGACAGACCAGAACACATTATTGACGAAGTCTGCGAAATTGGAGACATATCAAAAGAATTATTCTTTGAGGCTACCAAACAAATCATTGCAGAAGAGACAGATGAAAGTTTTGCACAATTCATTTCTCAAGGGATTGGAACTTATGAAATGCAGATTTACCGCGTAGCAACCAAAATTGCTACACTGGTAGAATTAGTTGAAAATCAGGATAAAATGAAGCAAGAGGAATATACCAATCACTTCCAAAGACTGTCAGAATATTTGGAAAACTATTTGGATATGCCGGGCGTCAAAGAGATTAAGCATATCAATTCACCAATCTTTATGCTATTAGAAAAAATCTCCCAACTACGCAACCAAACACGATGGTCAGTTATGTGTTACAACATCGAATGTCCTGTATTAGGTCATTTGTTTGACACAGCGTTATTTGGCTATTTTTCTGTACTCGAGCAAACAGGTGATGAAAAAATGGCAACAGAAATGTTTTGGATGGGAATCTTTCATGATGTTCCAGAAACATGGACAGGTGATTTTCCATCTCCGATCAAAAAGATGGTGCCGGGTTTACGGGAAGCCATTAAAATATACGAAGTAAAGATGCTCGAGCAATATTTGTATGCCAGCCTTCCTGTTTTCATCTCAAACAAACTCAGAAAATTGTTAGCCAAAGAAGAGGAAGACTTGCAATTTAGAAAGTTTTTCAAAGGTGCAGACTATTTATCTGCTGATTCAGAATGTTGGAGGCAATATCTTGCTGGAACAAGAGATTCCTATTTTTATGAGACACCACTTACAAATTTCGATATAGAATTGAAGCAGGGAAAATATGCTTTATCGAAAACATGTCTTCAATTACACAACTATTTTTATGGATACGCAAAGACATGTTGTCAAGCTTAGATGATAGGCGAAGCCAGATTTACTTTAAATCTGGCTTTTTGCGTACAAAATATTGTCATTTTTTTTTTTATATGATATAGTAAAAAAAAGGAGTTTTCATATGGGCATATCAATTGAAGAATATAAAAAAATGCTATTACAAAATACACCCAAAAACAAAGATCCCAATAGGCAGTTACAGGGAAAAATAAACCGTCAACTTGGTCAAAACTTTGAGCAACAAATTGAAACAATCGCAGAAATTTATTGTTTACAAAAGCTAGCGATGCTTGAAAAAACACCAGAACCAATGAAAATTTTAAAGCATCTTGAAAAGGGTCGATTTGAAGCTGTTTTTGAGACAGATGCTCAACCAGACTTTAAAGGTGTCATAAAAGGCGGTAGAACAGTCGTATTTGATGCAAAATTCACGCAGTCGAATAGGATATCGTACCAGGCTTTAAGCGATCACCAAAGGCAAGTTTTATCACAATATGATGAATTAGGGGCAATCGCATTTGTTCTAGTCGGTTTTGCAGACGGAACTATGTATCGAGTTGATATCAAAACTTGGGTTAACATGAAAGAAATTTTTGGTCACAAGCATATCAAACAAGAAGAACTAGAAGAGCATCATTTCAAAGCTAAAAAAGCCAAAAATGGAATCATTGATTTTTTAGGAATTTGCTAGGAATTAGGAGGGAAAAATGAGTAAAATTAAAAATTTAATGGAAAAAATGTCAAGTGAAATCAAAGAATTAGGTAAAAAATTTCCGCTTACTATGGTTCTAATTGCATTTGTAACCATTCTATTCACCATCGCAATTGACCAAGACTTTTCTAGAAATACAGAAGAAATCTTAGAAAAGATTTATTTATTTTGCATAATTTGGGGCATTGGTACGATTTTTACAGAAATATTTTTTGTTAAAAAGTCAAACAAAATCTTAGGTTATGGTTTAACAGGAGGCATCAGTTTCATTTTCACCAAAATTTTGACAGCCAACATGACCCAAAACACAAACCAAATAGCCACAACTCTTCGCCTACTGGCTGCATATAGCTTAATTTTAATTCTAATTAGCATCTATAAATCCATTCAAAATGAGCAACTAACCTTGCCACAATATACCCAAAAAGTCTTTCGCGACTTCTTCAATACCACAACCATGTACATCATCCTAAACATTGGCATTATGATTTTAGCAACCATCTTTGTTCAATTAATTTTAGACGGTCACTATGGTAGTGTGATGGAAAGGTTACTAGTATTACTATTTGGCTTATTTTATGTGCCATCTATGGTATATACCTTTTCTGGAATTTCGAAAACACCCATCAATTCTTTCATCAAAGGCTTGATTTTATATGTATTATTGCCACTTGTCACAATCGCTATTGCTATTATTTATGTCTATATTGCCAAGATTATTTTGTTAAGAGACATGCCACAAAACACCATCTATCGTATTTTGGCAGGGATTTTCATAGCAGCTTTTCCTGTTTGGAACATGGCAAGCAATTATGCAGACGAGAAAAAAATGATTGGAAAAATCACAAAATTATTACCTTTGTTATATACACCATTTATTTTACTAGAAATCTATTCGATAGGCACTAGAATTGTCGAATTTGGCATCACGCCAATGCGCTATATGTCCTGTTTGTTTATTGTATTTCAGGTAATTGTGCTAGGTCTTACATTTTATCAAAAAGGTCAAAAAGTTTCCCAAAGCTTTTGGTATGCTGCATTGCTTATTTTTATTAGTTTTGTAACACCACTTCATTATGAAAATGTATCCAATTGGAGCCAAAAAGGAAGAATCGAGAAAATCATGGCAACCAATTCGAATTTTGAGGAATTATCTAGTAAAGACAAAGACCGTGTAAAAAGTGCATACGAATATTTGCAATATAATGGCAATAGCCAAAATTGGATACCAGAAACCTTGTCAGAAGAAACCAAAAACCAAATTGAAGAATATACAAACCTAGAAAGAAAAAATTACGAGCGTGCGGAATACGTTTATTTGGATTGCAAGCTAGAATTAAATATAGAAGAATACAGCAAAATAAAATATGTAAACGGAGAAAACGAAGACGAGCAAAAAGCAATCATTAAATTGCAAGATTCTGAAAGAACGATTGATTTACAAGAAAAAGTTACAGAAGTCATAAGCAAAAATAAAATTTATGATGGTGTTGAGTTAGAAGAAGATTTTAAGCAACATAATATCATAAAAATTAGTGATACAGAAGACTTTTATATTTCACATTTAGGTTTTAGTTATTATGAAATCAGTAAAACGTTTAATTATTTACGTGTAGAAGGATATATTTTAGAAAGATAAAAATAGAAAATTGAGAAAGGCAGTTTAAAACAAGAGTTTTAAACTGCCTTTTCAGAAGAAATAAATCTAACAATGATTTGGGGTATATCTAAAAATTTTGACAGAACGATTAAAGCCTGATTTTGGCTTGGCGATTACGATGGCTGAGCCAAATGGATCGTCAAGGGTAATATAGGTATTGTAATACCAACGTATTTTTTTGCGGCCCTGTATAATTCCTAAATCATATTTTTTAGTAAGCCGATTGAGATCAGAACGACGTTTTATTGTTTTAATCTTGGAGTTGGCTTTTGTACTGCTCAGTTCTCTGGAAATAGTGCGAATTTCTTCATCCGATAAGAAACCTGCATATTTTTTCATGAGTATGACTTCTGGAACGGTTCTCTTTTTAAAAAACATATTTATCTCCTTTACTGTACAAGGGAAAAAACAATAGAGTTACAAATACAATCATAACATATGCTATGTAAAATTGCAAGCAAAGTGTGAGTTTTTTCGGTAACAAACTGGATAAAAAAATAAAAACTCGATTTAAGCCATTTTTTGAAAATTTAATGAAAAATGATTAAAAACTCAAGAAAACGCTAAAAAAGTATTTTTCGTGATTTTTTAGAGGCATAAAAAGCATAGGTATCAGAAAAATGAATTTTTTGAAGAAGCTCTAGAAAGCTCAGGAAGGCACCTTAATGAGAAAAGTAGACATAAGATACCAGAAAGAGGGTAAAACGTCTTAAAAGGGCGTTTTTGTGCTTTTGGGAGGAGTAAGAAAAATTCTAAATGGGGACACTCTTAATTATTTAGAAAAATGAAGAAAAAGAGAGAAAATAACTTTTTAAGAGTGTCCCCGTCCCCAAAATAGAAGCTTCTCTTAATAAAATCTTAATAATTTCTCTATTTTTTCTTAATAAATTTTATGCTATAATAAAAATAAGTTATCGCTCATTAAGAAAGGAAAAGAAAATGTACAATATTTTAGTTTGTGATGATGACAAGGAAATTGCAGGAGCAATTGAAATTTATTTAGAGCAAGAAGGTTACCATGTTTTTAAAGCGTATGACGGAAAACAAGGTTTGGAAATCTTAAGGCAAAATACCATACATTTAATTATATTAGACATCATGATGCCAAACATGGATGGTATGCAAGCCTTAAAAAAAATTAGGGAAGCCCAAGCCATTCCAGTCATCATGTTATCCGCTAAATCAGAAGATGAAGACAAAATCAGTGGTCTAAACTTAGGCGCAGACGATTATGTCACAAAACCATTTAATCCTTTAGAACTAATTGCACGTGTCAACTCTTCCATTCGAAGATACACCAAACTTGGCATGATGAACCAAGAAGAAAACGAAAATTGTTACCAAACAGGTGGCTTAATGATAGACGACACCTTAAAAAAAGTCACACTAGATGAACAAGAGATAAAACTCACACCAACCGAATACAACATTCTAAAATTTCTTATCCAAAACAAAGGGCGAGTTTATTCCATCGAACAAATTTACAAAAATGTTTGGGAAGAAGAAGCTTATGGTGCAGAAAACATCATTGCAGTACATATCAGACACATTCGCGAAAAAATCGAAATCAACCCCAAAGACCCAAAATATCTCAAAGTAATCTGGGGAATCGGGTACAAAATCGAAAAAATATAATTATCATACAGGTCGATGCCCACATTGACCCCAATAAAAAAGGAGGAACCACCATGAAAGAAAGCAAAATTCTAAAAATAATCAGCTACTTATGCATTCCAATCATAATAGCAATCATGCTGATATCACTTTTATCCAATTACGTACAAAATTACGAAAGCATTTATACCAATGAAAAAGACTATTTCTCAACCGACCGATTTGTTTCCCGCTATATGAATAATCTATCTGTCTTTGCAAACCGTTTAATTTACAGAAATGAAGACTATCCGATTTGCTATGACGGTGAAACCCAAATCTCATACATAGACGATATTCGTGAAAACAATTATACAGAAATTGAAACCTGCTATGTTTTAATTCAATATAAAGATAAAGCCATCACCAATGTTGAGCTAACCTCTGAGACGAATACGATAGAAAAAATCAAAAACTTTATTGCCCAAACGGAAAACTCAAAAAAAGCCAATATCTTAGCTGGAACGATAGAAGCTGATTCAGACGTGATAGCCAACAAAGCAATTAAATATTTTGATTATTTTGAAAGTAACTATTACACCATCACAGAAACAGAAGCTCTAGAAGATACAGACCAGAAAATCTTAATGCCAGAAGAAATCGAAGAAAATGAGATCGAAGAAAATGCGTATGAGACAGTGGCTGAAGAAAACCAAAGACGTCAATACATTGCGGTAAACATTCAAGATTTTGAAATCTATAGTTCTTACCAAGAAGAACTCAAGAAAAATTCGGATGAATTGATGATGCGTCAATTCTTACAGAATTATACTCAATTTGGCGATAATATTTATGTTATTTTACCAGTTGGCTTAAGCTTATTATTGATAATTGCCTTATATTTAATCATTAGTATTGGGCACACAAAAGGCAAAGAAGGAATTGACTTAAATGACTTAGACAAAATTCCACTTGAGTTAGTTGGAATTATTCTATTAATAGGAATGGGAATGCTAGGCATTTGTTTTGGGCTGTTAGATGAAGTGTCTGCTTTTACAGAAAACATAGATTTATTTATTAGCATGTTAATTACTATGTATATCATAACGTATATCATTTGTGCAGTTGCTTTTGATACAACTACGAAAAGAATTAAAGCCAAAACCCTAATCAAAAATACATTAATTTATAAAGTTTGTCGCTGGTTTTGGAAAATGGTTCAAAAGATGATTTCTAAAACCAAAGAATTGTGGTACGAATTGACAAAATCGACTGACCTTGTAAAAAAATTAATCCTTGTAATAGTTGGATATCTTGCTATTGCGATGGTGTTATTAGGGATTTTTCAATGGTTCGGATTACTTTTAGATCTTTGTTTAGCTGTGTATATTTTCTATAAAATTGTACAAAGAATTAACGATTTTACAAAAGTGGAAGCACATTTAAAACAAATGTATGAAGGAAACAATACAGCAAAACTAAATCCAACCGAATTTACAAGCGAATTTCAAGACACTGTGACCTATATAAATGATATTTCCAATGGCTTCGAAAATGCCATTCAAGAAGGCATCAAAAGCGAAAGACTAAAAACAGAACTGATTACCAATGTCTCCCATGATATTAAAACACCGCTTACATCCATTATCAATTATGTGGATTTACTCAAAAAAGAGGAAATTGAGAACGAGAAAGCAACTGAATATATAGAAGTTTTAGAAAATAAATCACAACGTTTGAAAAAATTAACAGAAGATTTGTTAGAAGCTTCTAAAGCGTCATCTGGAAACGTAAAATTAAACTTAGAAAATATCAACATAGCAGAATTAATGAAACAATCAATCGGCGAATTTGAGGATAAATTTAAAGCAAAAAACTTAGAGATTATTTCCAATTTCCCAAAAGAGGAAATTTATATTAAAGCCGATAACCGTTATATGTATCGAATCATTGAAAATATATTTAGTAATGTTGCTAAATATAGCATGGAACATTCAAGAGTCTATATGGATATTTTACAAAAAGACAAAAAAGTGCAAATTATTGTCAAAAATATTTCAAAAGAAGTATTAAATATCTCAGAAGAAGAACTAATACAGCGTTTTGTCAGAGGAGATAAATCGAGAACAACTGAAGGTAGCGGTTTAGGAATTTCGATTTCCAAAAGTTTAGCCGAACTTCAACAAGGTACGATGAATTTAAAAGTAGATGGCGATTTATTCAAAGTAGAATTATGCTTTGATATTACACAAAAATAAAAACAAAGGAACCAAAAAATGAAAAACAAAACCCGTACACGCACGAGAAATTGTGCTCACCCACTTAAATTTATGGTAATCATCCTTACGATAATAACAGCTATAGTAATCTACCGAGAAAACAAAAAAATCATCATCTGTCTTGATGCAGGGCACGGCGGAAAAGACGCACGGCTCTGTAGCAAGCGATAATAAACGATATGAAAAAGAGGATAATTTAGACGTGGTTTTACAAGTAAAAAAGGAACTTGAAAAACAACATATCAAAGTCATTCTAACAAGAGATGAGGATATTTCAGTAAGCCTAGAAAAACGATGTAAAATTGCCAATTGGAGAAACGCAGATTTCTTTATCTCGATTCACCGAAACAGTGCCAAAAGTGGTGATGGCGTAGAAGTTTGGATTAGTCAAGAAAAGGATGAAGTTTCTGAGAAACTTGCTAAGGATATTTTAAATCAGCTGGCTAAAACGAATATACAAAGTAATCGTGGGGTAAAAGTTGGGACAAGTGAAAATAATGGAACGGATTATTTTGTCAATAAAAATACCAAAATGCCAAGTTGTTTGATTGAATTAGGTTTTATCAGTAATCGTAAAGACAATCAATTATTAGATGAAAATATAGAGCAATATGCCAAAGCCATTGCCAAAGGAATTTTGGAAAATATAACACAACAGTAAGGAGGAAAAGATGGAAAGAGACCGTAAAATAACAATCGGATTAGCGATTTTTTATGGCATAATATTAACTTGGATAATTGTGTTTAAAATGCAGTTTTCAGTCAAAGAATTGCAGGGGATTAGAAATATTAATTTGATGCCATTTGGTGAATCCGTTATTGTCAATGGAAAGATTGATTTTGATGAAATCATGGGAAATGTGATTGTATTTATTCCGTTAGGTTTGTATGTTAATATGTTGAAAAAAGAATGGAAATGGCATAAAAAAGTTGGATTAATCGCAGGGCTTAGTTTAATCTTTGAAATGCTCCAATATATTTTTGCAATTGGTGCCACTGACATTACAGACTTAATAACGAATACATTAGGTGGAATATTAGGTCTGGGAATTTATGAAATCTTGAATAAAATACTAAAAACAAAGACCAATCGAGTGTTGAATATTTTAGGGTTTCTGGGGAGCATTTTTATATTCTTATTGTTATTGCTATTAATTATAATGAATTAATTTTTGAAAATATTGCTATCGAATTTGAAAATAGCAATATTTTTTTATCAAAAATATTGACAGTTGTAACGAAACATGATATAAATAATTTATCTTAAATAAATTATTTCAAGGCAATTCAGCCAATAATTTTCAGTAAATAGGAAAAAATAAAAAAGGAGAGATGCAAAGAAGATGGAACTACTCAAACCAAAGAATGATGTATAGTATGCAATTAAAAATAGGAAAAGATTATGAATTAGACTTTATCAAAGATCTTGAAAAAGTCCATACAAAATGGCAAATTAGGGAAGAAGAATATTTTGAAAAACTATTGACAGAAGATTTAGAAATTCATATAATAAGTCTACCAAAAGCGAGAAAAAAGGAAAATAAAGATGAAAATGATAAGTTATTACAATGGTTAGCCTTTTTGGACAATCCAAATAATAAGGGGGTATTGGAAATGAAGAAAAAGAACCAAGACATAGCTGACGCCTTGTGGAAGCTAGAAGAGATTAGTGAAGATAAAAAATTAAGAAGAATTGCTCAATTAAAAGAAAGATGGGAAAAAGATGAAATAAGTGCCCAAAGATATTGGAAAGAGAATGGATTGGCTGAAGGAAGAAAAGAAGGCAGGGAAATAGGAAAAAAAGAGGGGCAGGAAGAAGGTAGGAAAGAAGGAAAAAGAGAAGAACAAATAAAAATTGCAAAAAAGATGAAAGAAAAAGGAATGGATATAGATAGTATCCTAGAAATAACAGGATTAACAAAAGAAGAATTTGAGAAAATAAGTTAGTAGCAAAATTTTGTTAGATTTCTTAATGAATACTAACAAAATACTTGAAAATATTTTGTTAGTATTATAAAATATATTAAAAAATTAAAGGAGGAAAAACAATGAAATACAAATGTACCATTTGTGGTTATATTTATGATGAAGAAAGCGAAGGTGTAAAATTTGAAGATTTACCAGATGATTGGACATGCCCATTATGTGGTGTTGGCAAAGACATGTTTGAAAAAGTAGAAGAATAACCACCGTAGGGGTCGATGCCCACATCGACTCCTTTATCCTATTTATAATAATGTAAAGAAAGGAACCCAAATATGAAAGACACAATCATTTCACAAGATATTACCTACATTGGAGCAGACGATAAAACCATTGATTTATTTGAAAGCCAATACATAGTACCAAATGGAATTTCCTATAATTCCTATCTCATAAAAGATGAAAAAAATGTTATTATGGATACCATCGACAAACGCAAAACAGACGAATGGCTTGCCAATCTAGAAAAAGCTTTAACAAGCGAAAAACCAGATTATTTAGTCATTTCCCATTTGGAGCCAGACCATGCTTACAATATTGAACTGTTAGCCAAAAAATATCCAGCCATGAAACTAATTGGAAATGAAAAAACATTTGCCTTTTTGCCTCAATTTTTTGACATACCAGACTTACAAACAAGAAAAATAGTAGTAAAAGAAGGGGATGAACTAAATCTTGGCACACACACGTTACAATTTTTCATGGCACCAATGGTACATTGGCCAGAAGTTATGGTAACCTATGAAAAGACAGAGAAAATTTTATTTTCAGCAGATGCATTTGGAAAATTTGGAGCCTTAGATACCGAAGAACCTTGGGCCTGCGAGGCAAGAAGATATTATTTCAACATTGTTGGAAAATATGGTTTGCAAGTACAAGCTTTGCTAAAAAAATTAGCAGGTTTAGAAGTAAATATGATTTGTCCGCTGCATGGGCCGATTTTGAAACAAAATTTGGAACATTATATAAAAAAATACGATATTTGGAGCAGTTATCAGCCAGAAGATGATGGCGTACTGATAGCGTATGCTTCGATTCATGGAAATACGGCAGATGCAGCAAGAGAACTTGCTAAAATGTTAGAAGCAAAAGGTGCGAAAAAAGTTGTTTTAACAGACTTAGCACGAGATGATATGGCAGAGGCAATTGAAGATGCGTTTCGTTATGACAAAATGGTTTTAGCAGCTTCTAGTTATAATTTCGGTGTGTTTCCACCAATGGAGCAATTTTTGCATCACTTGTCAGGCAAAAACTATCAAAATCGCAAAATTGCCATCATTGAGAATGGGACCTGGGCACCAACGGCGGGAAAATGTATGAGAGACATTGTTGAAACAATGAAGAATATGACGATTTGCGATACGCAAGTTACGATTCGTTCACGTTTAAATGAGGAATCACGAATTAAGTTGGAAGAATTGGCGGAGGAGATTTTGAGCCTAAATGTATAAAGCAGTATTTATTGATATTGATAAAACCTTGCTAGATGGCAATGGAGAAGTTACGCAAGCAACAGCAAATGCGATTGAACGTGCCCAAAAAAAAGGAATTCATGTTTTGCTCATTTCTGGTAGATCACGAATGTCTGCGATAAAATTTCAGGAATTTTCAAGTAGATATATGGTTAATTGTAATGGTGCTGATATTTATGATACTGAGAAAAAAGAAACTTTGTATCAATCTGCGATGGAGCCTAAGAGTTGTAAGAAATTATATGAAATGGCACAAAAAGAAGATATGGTCATAAAATTGGATTTTGGTTTAGCAAGAGCTGTCAATAAACCAGCATATTTGGAAAGTTATGAAATTGAGTTGACAGAAAACATAGATGATTTTTTGAAAAATAATAAGGTAATTCAAATTGCTGTGTGTAATGAGAGTTTAGAAAAAATAGAAAATCTTAAAAAATATATCAAGGAAAATACAATTTTTGAGGTGATTAATCAATTTATTTGGGAAGTAAATGGCAAAGTGATGCAGGCTATCCATATTACCAATACTGGTATTTCAAAAGGAAATGCGATGGCGGGTTTATGTAAGTTTCTAGGAATTGATTTAAGCCAAACTGTTGCAATTGGGGATAAAATCAATGATATTTCTATGATAAAAATGGCAGGATTTGGTGTAGCAATGGGAAATGCCACCAAAGAGGTAAAGCAAATTGCAGATTTTGTCACGACTTCAAATGAAGAGGATGGCGTTGCGAAAGTGTTAGAAAAAGTATTGGAGGAAAAGTAAGATGTTGGAAAAATTAAAAGATAAATATGTATTTTTTGATGTAGATGGAACCTTGGCAGAATATCGTTATAATGATCATGTGAGTGGTGCAAATGACTGGGGTGGACAAACTTGGGAAGAGTTATTTTTTGGAAATGTATTTGTTAATAATCGCCCATTAAAAACCATGGTTCATTTAATCGAAAAGTTAGATGCTAACAAAATTTTTGTGTTAGGAGTTATCACAACAAACCATGAAATTGATGAAAAGTACGAATGGTTTGCAAAATATTATCCTTCTATCAAGAAAGAAAATATTATTTTTGTAGCAGATTCTTCTTTGAAACTAATTGCCTTAGAACAATATGCTAAAAAGTTAAATATTTCAAAGGAAGATATTGTTTTTATTGATGACAAACATGCCACGATTAGACAAACAGAAGAGGCAGGATTCAAGTCATATCATGTAACGTCTTTTGTGGAGTAGTACATATTGTAGAATGCTTATAAATAAGGGAAAATTGAACTATTAAGGAATCCTTAATAGTTCAAAAAAGGAGATTTTTATGGGAAAAGACTTTATTCACTTTTTTGGAACAACAGGCAACAAAGATATATTCTTTAAGAAAATACGTTCAGCAGGTGGTTTGTACTTTTGTGTGGATGATACAAACATAATAATCGATCCTGGTATCAATACATTTTATAAATATTTACATACTTATGAAAATAAACTTGACGGAATTATTTTATCGCATATTCATATAGATCACTTGAATGATTTAAATATATTTGTGGAACTTATGACAGATGGAGGAGAATGTAAACATGGAACTTTGCTTGTACCCAATCAAGCCATTGAACAAAAAGTATTATACCCGTATGTAATGGACTTTCCAGAGAATTTAGAAATAACAAAAGCAAATTCAAGTTATCAGATAAAAAATGTAGAAATTATTTCATCAATTGAACATAAACACAGTGTAGAAAATTATGGATTTAAAATAAAAACAAAATATCATACGATAGGTTTAGTGACGGATACGGCCTATTTTCTAGAACTTTTAGATAGCTATAAAGGTTGTGAAATTTTAATTATGAATGTACCCTATTACATACAAGATAAGCAAAAACCAAAACATCTTGATATACCAGCAACAGAAGAGTTTATAAAAGCAATAGAACCGAAAAAAGTGATTTTAACACATTTTAATTGTAATATATTAAATAGTAATCCGATTATGCTTGCTGAGAAGTTAAGCAAAAAGTATGGCATAGAAGTAATTTCGGCAGAAGATGATATGATCTTAGAATTATAAGGAGGAAAAAATGCAAAATTATTTTATCATTCACGGCTCATTCAGCACTCCATACTCCAATTGGCTTCCATGGTTACATGACTTTATTCAAGGTGAAGGAAAACAAGTTTATGTACCGAATTTTCCCATTGGAGTTGGTTTGCAAAATTATGAAAATTGGAGCAAGTTATTAAAATATTATGTGGATTTAGGCTTAATCAATGAACAGACAACAATCATAGGTCACAGTATTGCACCTGTGTTTATTGCGAAATTTTTGACAGAGAACAAATGCAAAGTCAAAAAGTTAATTTTTGTATGTGGATTTAATCATTATTTTGGCATTAATAAAGAATACGACAGTGTTAATCAATCTATGTATTTTGACAAGCTAGCAGACGTAAAACGATACGCCAATGAGATTATTTGTTTTTATTCTGACAATGATCCTTATGTAAAACAGGAAGCAGAAAAAGACTTTGCAGATACCATTGCCACAGAGCAAGTGTTTCTACCCAATGCAGGTCACATCAACAGTGAAAGTGGATTTGATACTTTGGAAGAACTTGTACAATACCTATAAATAAAAGAATTTTGTAAAGAAATACTAGATGAGGTGATATAATGTCTGAATTAGAAAAAATAAAAGAAAAAATAAAACCAGTTGCTGAAAAGTATCATTTGGTATATGTTTGGATATTTGGTTCCTATGCAAAGAAAAAACAAAAAGAAGATAGTGATATAGATATTATTGTAGAACAGAAGACGTATTGGGCGGATTTAAAATAGTAGAGGTTAAATTTGCATTAGAAGAAGCTTTAGAAAAACAAGTAGATATTATAACAACAGATAGTATAAAAGGTTCTTTATTAGAAGGGGAAAATTTAGAAGAGGTTTTATTATATTGTGCTGAATAGAGATTAAAGGAAAAAATGAACGATTAAGGAATCCTTAATTGTTCGATTTAAGTGTAAAAATTGAACAAGGAACAAGAAGTGAAGATTTGTGAGATGCAAGTTACCATTGAAAAGAGAGAATTTGGAGGGAAGGAGAAAATATGAAGTTTGATGTTAAGAAAGTAAAAATTATAGTAACTGTGCCAATCGAAAATAGTAAAGAAATAAGAGAGGCTATTTGTAATGAAGGTGCTGGAATTATAGGAAATTATACGTATTGTACGATAGCAACTAAATGTATAGGAACTTTTAAACCTTCTGATAAAGCCAATCCGTATATTGGTAAGAATAATAAATTAGAATTTGTAGAAGAGGAAAAATTAGAAGTAAGATGTGATGTTAAAATTGTAAAAAGAGTGTTAAAAAGATTAAGGGAAGTTCATCCTTATGAAGAACCTGCAATTGATATAGTTCCTTTGATTGATGAAGAAAATTTTTAATATCGTACAATACCTATAAATAAAGGGAAAATTGAACTATTAAGGAATCCTTAATAGTTCGATTTAGTGGAAATTGAAAAGGAGCAAACCATGAAAGAACTTGTTTTTGTAACACACAACAAAGGCAAAGCCAAATCAGCCGAAAAATATTTCAAAAATATTAAATTTACCACTTATGATTTTGAACTCGATGAACCACGAAGCGAGGATTTAAAAGAAATTGCAACAGCCAAAGTCAAACAAGCGTATAGCCTTGTCAAAAAGCCATGTATTGCATTGGATACGGGATTTTTTATTGATGCCTTAAACGGTTTTCCCAAAACATTTGTGAATTTTGCATTAGAAACCATTGGTATTGATGGGATTTTGAAATTGATGGAAAATCAAGAAAATCGAGATTGTCGATTTGAGGAAGTTTTGGCGTATTATGATGGGGAGGAGATTCGTTATTTTTATGGAAGGCATCCGGGAGAAATAGCCTATGAAGTTGAGGGGCAAGACAGACATGAGAAATGGTCGGATTTGTGGTATGTTTTTAAGCCAAAACATTTTGAAAAAACTTTGGCACAAATGAACGAGACCGAACGCGAACAAAGACGAAAAATTGACGGCTCGCAAGAAGCTTTGAAAGTATTTGCAGAGTGGTTTGAGGGAACTGAAGAGATCTAAAGATAAATAATTTGAACAATTAAGGAATCCTTAATTGTTCGATTTAGTTAAAATTTAAGCGAGGAGCAAATTATGAATTTTAAACAACAAATCCAAAATTATAAACCGTTTAATGAACAAGAAGCAAAAGACAAACAAACCATACTAAATTATATTGATACATTTGATGATGTCCTAACTAGAAACAACGAATGTTGCCATTTCACAGCATCTTCTTGGGCAGTGAATCGAGAACGAACCAAAGTTTTGATGATTTATCATAATATCTATCAATCTTGGGCATGGTCTGGCGGTCATGCGGATGGAGAAAGTGATTTATTAAATGTTGCAGTGCGAGAATTGAAAGAGGAAACGGGTGTAGAAAATGTGAAAATTGTAAAACCAGCTTTTTTTTCGTTAGAAATTCTTACAGTAGATGGACATGTGAAAAAAGGAAAATATGTATCGTCCCATCTGCATTTGAATTTCACTTATCTTTTAGAAGTGGCCGAAAATGAAGTTTTGAGGATAAAAGAAGATGAAAACAGTGGCGTAAAATGGGTGAAAATAGAAGAGGTTGAGAAAATGTCAGAGGAAAAATGGATGTGTGAGAGGATTTATCGAAAGTTGAATGAGAAGTTGTTGAAATAAAAGGAAGTCCGGTGTGTTTTATAACAAAAAATAGTGCCGAAAGATGTATTGACAATGTGTATATTTTGTGATACAATGTATATACTATATTGAAAGGAGATTGAGAAATATGGCACAAACTACGATTAATGTTCGTATTGATGAGGATTTAAAAAAAGACTTTGAGAAGTTTTGTAATGAGACAGGTATGAATATATCAACTGCTATTAATATATTTGTATCGACAGTTGTAAGAGAAAAACAGATACCATTTAAAATAACAACAGACCCTTTTTATTCAGAAGAAAACATTGTACATTTAAAAAGAGCAATGAGAAATCTTGATGAGGGTAAAGGGATTGAACATGAGTTAATTGAGGATGAGAAATAATGCAAAAAATTTGGGATGAAGAGGCTTGGGAAGATTATCTTTATTGGCAAACACAGGATAAAAGAACTTTGAAAAGAATTAATCTTTTGATTAAGGATATTGAAAGAAATCCTTTTGAAGGATTAGGGAAGCCAGAACCTTTGAAACATGATTTGTCTGGTTTCTGGAGTAGAAGAATTGATGACCAAAATAGAATTGTATATAGAATAAAGAATGATGTTCTTGAGATATCTCAATGTAGAACTCATTACAAGAAATAAAAATGGTATAAGAAAGACTATGAGGTATAAATAATGAATACAAATTTTATTTATGATATTCCCACAAAAGTATATTTTGGAGAAAATCAATTATCCTATTTAGGCGAGGAACTGAAAAAATATGGAAATCGCGTGTTACTAACATATGGCGGAGGATCTATTAAGAAAATTGGTTTGTATGATGAAATTGTAAAAGAAATCAAACAAGCAGGGCTAGAATTATTTGAATTTGGCGGAATTGAACCAAATCCACGTCATACTTCGATAAATGCTGCGGCTCAAATTTGCAAAAAAGAAAAAATAGACGTCTTGCTAGCAGTTGGCGGAGGCTCAACAATTGATGCTACAAAAGTAATTGGTGCAGCCACGTTTTATGATGGGGATTGCTGGGATTTGGTTACAAAACAAGCGAAAGTAACAAATTGTTTACCAATTATCACGGTTTTAACTTTGGCCGCAACTGCTTCAGAAATGAATGGAACAGCAGTTATTAGTAACTTAGAGGTACAAGATAAAAAGGGAATAAAAAGTCCACTGATGCTACCAAAGGTTTCCTTTTTAGACCCAACGAATACTTACACGGTCAATGCTTACCAAACTGCATGCGGTTCAGCTGATATTTTATCGCATATTCTTGAAATCTATTTTAATATAAAAGAAGATATGTATATGTTAGATACAATTATGGAAGGTTTAATGAAAACCGTCTTAAAGTATGCACCAATTGCACTAAAAGAACCAGAAAATTATGAAGCACGTAGTAATTTGATGTGGGCTTCTTCTTGGGCTTTGAACGGTTTTGTAAGGTGTGGAAAAACACAAAGTTGGAGTTGTCATGCCATGGAACATCAATTGTCGGCTTATTATGATATTACGCACGGT
Source organism: uncultured Clostridium sp. (assembly GCA_948435735.1). Taxonomy (GTDB): domain Bacteria; phylum Bacillota; class Clostridia; order TANB77; family CAG-508; genus Scatovivens. The sequence continues at coordinate 4,498 of CAOJGX010000001.1, read as the reverse complement.
TTAGGTTTAGCAATTCTAACACCACGTTGGATGGAATATGTTTTAGATGAAACCACGGTTTCAAAATTTTATCAATTTGGTATCAATGTATTTGACCTTGATAAAAAACTTCCGCAAATGGAAGTTGCTAAAAAAGCAATTCAATTGTTGGCTGATTTTTTGTTCAAAGAACTAAAATTAAATAAAACTTTATCAGAAATAGGAATTGATGATTCAAAATTTGAAATAATGGCACAGAAGGCCTGTGGTGGAGCGGTAATTCCAGCTTTTAAACCATTAGACCAGAAAGATATTGTAAAGATTTATAAAATGTGTTTATAAAGTGAAAAAAGGAATGAGTTTGCTAAAAACTTATTCCTTTTTGGATTATTTTTTACTCAAGTCTTGTATGACCTCAATCAACTGGATTTTCTCTGCAGCCTTTACTTTTTCAGCCACATCATCAGGTGTATCGGTTGGCAAAACGTCAATTTGTGTTTGTGCAATGATATTTCCTTCATCATATTGATTGTTTACATAGTGAACCGTTGCGCCACTTATTTTTTCTCCTGCGGATACAACTGCTTCATGTACTTTCATGCCATACATGCCTTTTCCACAAAATTTTGGAATGAGGGAGGGATGGGTATTAATAATCGTATAGTTGTCTACCAATTTGGACCCGATTTTCTTTAAATAACCAGCTAAAACAATTAAATCAATGTCGTATTGAGCTAGCAAATTTTCTAATTCTGTATCGATGGCATCTGCTGTTTTGTTTTGAATAACATAGGTTTCAATGCCAGCGTTTTTGGCGCGTTCTAAAGCATATGCATCGGGTGAATTAGAAATGACTAGATTAATTTGACAGTCTAATTCGTTCTTTTCTATTGCGTTGATGATTGCTTGTAAGGTTGTGCCTCCACCTGAGGCAAAAACGACTAAATGATACATGGTTTTTCTCCTTGTTTTGATGTGGGCACGATGAATCGTACCCCTACAGTTTTATTTTTCAAATTTTTTGCCAGTAATGATTTCAAAGGCTTCGGCGTATTTGTCGGCAGTTGTTTGGATAACATCGTCTGGAATTGGTGAGCCAGTTTCTGGATTGTAACCACTGGATTTGATCCAATCACGTAAATATTGTTTGTCAAAACTTTTTTGAGAACGACCTACTTGGTAATCTTGGGCTGGCCAAAATCTACTTGAATCAGGTGTTAGAACTTCATCGGCTAAAACGAGTTCACCATTTTCATCTAAACCAAATTCAAATTTTGTATCGGCAATTAGAACACCTTTTTGGGCTGCATATTCAGCACATTTTGAATAAATTTCTAGGGTTTTGTCACGTAATTTGGTGGCTAATTCGAAGCCTAACATTTCGACTACTTTTTCAAATGAAATATTTTCATCGTGTTCACCAATTTCAGCTTTGGTAGAAGGGGTAAAAATGGCTTCTGGCAATTTTTCTGATTCTTGCAAACCTTCTGGCAAAGTAATGCCACAAACGGTTCCATTTTCTTGATAACTTTTCCAGCCAGAGCCTGTAATATAGCCTCTTACAATACATTCAACAGGAAGCATTTTTAGCTTTTTGACAAGCATGGAGCGACCTTCAAATTCTGGGGTTTGGAATTCTTGAGGAAAATCTTTGGTATCTGTTGAAATAATGTGATTTGGTACGATGTCTTGGGCAAAGTCAAACCAGAATTTGGAGATTTGGTTTAGGATTTTTCCTTTGTTAGGAATCGGAGAAGGTAGGATATAGTCAAAGGCTGAGATTCTGTCAGATACGACTAAGAATAGTTTGTCTCCGTCAATTTCATAGATTTCGCGAACTTTTCCGCTGCTTAATTTTTTGATCATGGTTTTTGGTTCCTTTCAAAAATTTACATAAAATTTACATATTTTTCATATATTCTTCATATCCTTGTGCTTGCAATTTTTCGTCTTTGGCTAAAACGGCGTCTTTTAGGGATGCTTTGAAGTCAATGATTTTTTGTTTCATGGTTTCGTCAGAAGTTCCTAAAATGGTAGCTGCTAAAATGGCAGCGTTTTTGGCTCCATTGATGGCAACGGTTGCAACAGGGATACCAGAAGGCATTTGCACAATGGAGTAAAGCGAATCTACACCACTTAAGGTTTTGGTGTGAATTGGGACACCGATAACTGGTACTGGAACTAAAGCGGCAATGACTCCAGGCAAATGTGCTGCTCCGCCAGCTCCTCCAATAATGACTTTTACGTTGCGTTTTTTTAATTCTTCTGCATATTCAAGGGCTTTTTCAGGGGTTCTGTGGACAGAAAGAATTTTTACTTCGTATTGAATTCCCATATCGTTTAGGAATTTGGCAGCGTCTTTCATGATAGGTAAATCGGAATCACTGCCCATAATGATAGCTACATCAAGGTTTTGCATAGGTAAAATCCTCCTTATTGTTTTTTTTGATAATAAAATTATATATTATTTTGTAAGATTTTGCAAGATTTTTTCATGTCTTTATCCTGAAAATATGCTTGAAGTACTTTATTTTTTGGGAAAGATATGGTAAAATTGGAAAAAGACAAGATGAAGAAGAGTATGGCAAGGAAAAATGGAATCGATATTTTAAGATTTGAAACAGGAGGTTAATCATGGAAAAAATTTTTGATACATTTAGTCGAGGTATTGAATATAATTATAATTTACAAAGTAAACATCTTTACAAGAAGAAAACTGGAAATGCAAAAGGATATTATATGCTAAAATTTGATGAAAATTTAAAAGAAGATTTAAAGGTTTTACATGAAATGTATCAACAAAATTTGCCTTTTAGAATTTATGGAGTTCATACAAATTTATACATAACAGATAATGGATATGATGGTTTATATATAGATGTTGATACAAAAAATGCAAAAATAGAATTCAAGAAAGAAACAGAAGAATTTAAAGTAACGTCAAATCTTTTCGTAAGTGCATTTGTTAATCATACCAAAGAAATGGGATATGATTTTTCTGCTTTAACAGGAATTCCTGGGGTTATTGGAGGTGGAGTTGTTGGCAATTCGAGTTATCCAAGTGTCATTAGTAAAGACTATTCGAAACACTTTTCAGACTTTGTAAAAAAAATTATGGTTTATGATTTTGAACTTGGAGATTTTATAGAAATGATACCAGATGAGAATTTTTTTGGTATTCGAGATAGTTTTATAAAACAACAAAATAAGACAAAAATGAGGTATTTTGTAAAAGAAGTTGTTTTGAAAGCTGATTATATAGGAAAAGAAGAAGTGGAGAAATTTTATAATGCTCAAATTGAAGAAAGAATAGGTGCCTTAAAAATTAATTATAAAGAAGGAAATGCTGGAAGTTTTTTTGCTAATCGACATCTAAGAAATCATACTGGAAAGTCAATGAAAGGCTTACTTTTGGAAAATCCTTGTATCAATATTAATGTAAATGGTGCAACTTTTGGATCTGACGCAAATATGCAATTTAAAACAGAAAGTTATACGACTGATAAAGATGTTGCAAAATTTATGGAGCATGTAGTAACGAAAGTTAAAGAATTATATCATTTTGATATAGCCCAATATAAAGAAGTAAATATTCTTGATTGTGATGGAGAAATTGAGTTGGGAACATTTATTGATAGAAATAATTTATAGGGGGGAGTAAAGCCTGTGAATTTTAAAAGTGGCGGAATGGAACGTGTAGAAATTCCGGAAATACTAATAACTTATCAAAAATAAAAGAATGAATAGTTCTATTGCAACTTCTAAACGAATACAATTTATCAAATGATTTGTTTGGGGGTTTTCTTTATGAAAGATATAATTTCACATGATTTATCAAGAGCAGGTAGGGCAGTAACTGGAAAAAAGTCAATTGAAGAAAGAGCAATCAAACTTGCTCAATATATAATAGATACAAAGGACACGGTTCGTGGGGCTGCGAAGAAGTTTGGGATAAGTAAAAGTACGGTACATATGGAAGTAACACAAAAGAACGGTTGGGGAGAAAAGAGAATATTGCCGGAAAGTATTGAGATTAGGAAGGTTTTCTTGGCGGAGAGGAATCCGGTTGTGAGGTTGGGGTTGGTGATAAGATGATTAATTGAATATGATAATGTGAAAGAAGTTTGTAAGAATACATTACAAGCTTCTTTTTGCTTAAGTGGCAAATATATTTGAAAGATATATGCAAAAAGTGGCAAAATCATGACGAAAAATCATACAAAAAGTGGCAAAAATATTGACTATTTTTTTATTTTATGATAATAATAGAATAAATAGGGGGAAATTGAGATGATTCGATTATTTGAAAAAAAACTATTGGATTGGAAAAAATCTGGCATGCAAAAGCCATTAATGGTCATTCGGTGTAAGGCAAATTGGTAAAACATTTATAATTGATAAGTTTGGAAAAGAAAATTTTGAACAGTATTTATATTTTAATTTAGAAAAAGACAAAGAAATAAGAGATATTTTTGAAAAAACGATTGACGAAGAAAAAATATTAGAAGAACTTGAATTA